>NZ_JQNR01000005.1:3920839-4222442 GCF_000745345.1 Actinacidiphila yeochonensis CN732
CGGTGCTGCACGCCCTGCTGAAGCTCTTCGGCGGCGGGCCGGTCGGCCTGTCCACCCTCGCGGTGGCGGTGGGGGAGGAGCGGGAGACCGTCGAGGAGGTCGCCGAGCCCTTCCTCGTCCGCGAGGGCCTGCTCGCCCGCACCCCCAGGGGACGGGTCGCCACCCGGGCGGCCTGGGACCACCTGGGGCTGGTGCCGCCGCAGGGGGCTGGTGGGACGAGTGGGGCCGGATCGGGGCAGACCGGGCTGTTCGGGTCGTGACCTCGGCTAGACTCGGCCGATACTGATCCCGTTCCGGAACCCGAGTAACACGCTGGGCGTTGTTACGACGGCGAGCCAGCGCTTAGACTCCGCCGACGCCCCTCTCTGGATCGGCACCCACATCTCCGAAATCCAGGCCATCCCCCACGGTGGCCGTGCGAAGGAATGTCCAGACCGTGAACACCACCATTCTCCTCCCCCTGATTCTGATCGTCGGCGTCATGTTCATGATGAATCGATCAGCGAAGAACAAGCAGCGCCAGGCCGAGGAGATGCGCACCAAGATGGAGCCCGGCACCGGCATCCGCACCATCGGCGGCATGTACGCCGTGGTGAAGGAGGTCACCGACGAGACCGTGCTCGTGGAGATCACGGACGGCGTCCACGCCCACTTCGCCAAGAGCGCCATCAGCACCGTGCTCAGCGAGGACGACTTCAACCGCATCGTCCACGGCATCGAGCCCGAGGAGCCCGAGGGCCTCGACGAGAACGGCTCCGCCGACGGTGACGCGGCCGACGGGACCGCCGAGGCTGAGGGCGCCGAGGACGCGCCCGCCAAGGCGAACCTGTCCAAGGACGCGACGGACGGGCACGTCAACCTGGGGAAGGCCGCGCAGGACGACGTGGCCGAGGAGCCCGCGGAGCAGAACGGCACCGCCGCCAAGTAGGGGTCCGGCTCAATACACTCGTGGCCGTTCCCGGGGCAGGCACGCCCCGGAAGCGGTAGGACAGGGAGAACAAGAAGGTGGCAGCAGCCAAGAAGGGCCGCAGGTCCTCAAGGAGTCAGGGGTACCCCGGGCGCGCCCTGGCCGTGATCCTGATCGCCCTGGTGGCGCTGACCGGGGGTATGTTCCTCTCCGGCAACACCACTCCCCGACTGGGGATCGACCTCGCCGGCGGTGTCAGCATCACCCTCACCGCCAAGCCCGACCAGGGCCACGCGGTCAACAAGCAGAACATGGACACCGCGGTCAGCATCATCAACAACCGCGTGAACGGGCTCGGCGTCTCCGAGGCGGAGGTGCAGACCCAGGGGAACGACAACATCATCGTCGACATCCCCAAGGGCACCAACGCCGACCAGGCCGAGAAGCAGGTCGGCACCACCGCCCAGCTGTACTTCCGGCAGGTGCTCACCGACGCCGCCGGAGCGCCCGCGACGTCCACCAGCTCGCCGACTCCGTCCGCCTCCGGCACGGCCACCCCGTCGGGCAGCGCCACCCCCAGCAGCACCCCCTCCACCAAGGCCACCTCGAAGTCGACCACGAGCTCGACCGCCTCGCCCAGCGCCACCAGCAAGCAGGGCCGCGCGGTCACCGGCGCGCTGACCGACGCCTCCTCGTCGCCCAGCACCGCGAGTACCGCCGGCTCCGCGAGCACCGCGACCCCGGCGGCCACCACCCCCGCGACGTCCCCGCCCCCCACCTCCGGGACGTCCACCTCGGACACCACGATCCCGGCCGACCTCCAGGCCAAGTTCGAGGCGCTGGACTGCACCAAGTCCGCCCAGCGGGCCAAGGTCAGCGAGAACGCCAAGGCCACCGACAAAGTCATCGCCTGCGGCCAGTCCGGCTCGACGTGGGTCAAGTACGTCCTCGGCCCGGCCCTGATCGACGGCAAGCGCGTCACCAGCGCCAGCGCCGACTTCGACAGCCAGGGCGGCAGCGGCTGGGTGGTCAACCTGGCCTTCGACTCCAAGGGCGCGTCGCAGTTCACGTCGGTCACCAAGAACCTCTCCAGCCAGACCGCGCCGAACAACCAGTTCGCCATCGACCTCGACGGCAACGTGATCTCGGCCCCCTCGGTGAGCGAGACGCTCTCCGGCGGCTCGGCGATGATCTCCGGCAACTTCTCCCAGCAGAGCGCCGAGGACCTGGCGAACGTGCTGAAGTACGGCTCGCTGCCGCTGGCCTTCAACATCTCCGACAAGACCACGGTCTCCGCCGCCCTCGGCGGTGAGCAGCTGCGCGGCGGCCTGATCGCCGGCGGTGTCGGCCTGATCCTCGTCGTGGCCTACCTGCTGGCCTACTACCGCGGCCTGAGCTTCGTCGCGGTGCTGAGCCTGCTGGTCTCCGCGGCTCTCACCTACACGATCATGTGCCTGCTCGGCAGGGCGATCGGCTTCGCGCTGAACCTGCCGGCCGTCTGCGGTGTCATCGTGGCCATCGGTATCACCGCTGACTCGTTCATCGTCTTCTTCGAGAGGATCCGCGACGAGTTGCGGGAGGGACGCTCGCTCCAGCCGGCCGTCGCCCGCGGCTGGCCCCGCGCCCGGCGCACCATCCTGGTGTCGGACTTCGTGTCCTTCCTGGCCGCGGCGGTGCTCTACGTCGTCTCCGTCGGCAAGGTCCGCGGCTTCGCCTTCACGCTGGGTCTGACCACCCTGCTCGACGTCGCCGTGGTGTTCCTCTTCACCAAGCCGCTGATGACGATGCTGGCCACCAGGGCCTTCTACGCCAAGGGCCACAAGTGGTCCGGCCTCAACCTGGAGAGCCTGGGGGTCAAGGCCCCGCTGCGCCGCGTCCGCCGCTCCTCCTCCGAGACCAAGGAAGCCTGATGTCCAAGCTCGGCACACTCGGCCACCGGCTCCACCGGGGTGAGGTCAGCTACGACTTCGTCGGCCGTCGGAAGATCTGGTACTCCGTCTCCATCCTGGTCACGATCATCGCGATCGTCGGCCTGGCGGTTAACGGCCTGAAGGAGAGCATCGACTTCTCCGGCGGCGCCGTCTTCAACACCCCGAAGACCTCGATCTCGGTCTCCGAGGCGCAGAGCAAGATCTCCGGCGACACCGCCGGCAGCGACGCCACCGTGCAGAAGCTCGGCACCGGCAGCCTGCGCATCCAGGTCAGCGGGCTGTCCACCGACGAGTCCAAGAAGGTCCAGCAGTCGATCGCCAAGGACCTCGGCTTCCCGTCGTCCAAGATCGACGCCGAGATCGTCGGCCCGAGCTGGGGCAAGCAGATCACCAAGAAGGCCATCGAGGGCCTGGTCATCTTCCTGGTGCTGGTCGTCATCTACCTCGCGATCACCTTCGAGTGGCGGATGGCCCTGGCCGCCCTGATCGCGCTGCTGCACGACCTCACGATCACCACCGGCGTGTACGCCATCGTCGGCTTCGAGGTCTCGCCGGGAACGGTCATCGGCCTGCTGACCATCCTCGGCTACTCGCTGTACGACACGGTGGTGGTCTTCGACGGCCTCAAGGAAGCCAGCAAGGACATCACCAAGAAGAACGCCTTCACCTACAGCGAGATCGCCAACCGCAGCCTCAACAGCACGCTGGTGCGGTCGATCAACACCACGGTGGTCGCCCTGCTGCCGGTGGCGGCGCTGCTCTTCATCGGCGGCGGCCTCCTGGGCGCCGGCATGCTCAACGACATCGCGCTGGCCCTCTTCGTCGGCCTCACCGCCGGTGCCTACTCCTCGATCTTCATCGCCACCCCGATCGTGGCGGAGTTCAAGGAGCGTCAGCCGGAGATGAAGGCGCTGCGCAAGCGGGTGCTCGCCAAGCGGAAGGCCGACGCCGCCAAGGCCAAGGCCCGCGCCGAGGCCGGCCTCCCCGAGGAGGACCCGGACACCGAGGGCGCGGACGCCGAGGGCGCCGACACCGAGGACGAGGACGCCCCCGCGGTCGTCGGCCAGCGGCCGTCCGCCGCGGGCGCGACCCGCGCCGACAGCACCCGGTCGGGCCGCGTCTCGTCCGGCAGCCGGGCCTCCCGGCGCGGCCGCCCGCCCGGCAAGGGCCGCTGACCGTCCGGCAGCCCGGCAGCTCCACCCGGCGCCCGCCGCCGCCCTCCCCCCGCACGGGGGTTCGGGCAGCGGCGGGCGCCGCGGCGTTCCGGCCCTCGGGCTCCGGCCCGCGTCGCCGGTGTCGCGTTCCGCCGTCCGGGGCCCGGGGTCCGGACGTGCGGGCCCGAGCGGGCGGCCACGGCGGACGTCCCGTAGGATTTCGGGGCTAACGCCAGCCCGGCCAGCGTGCCGCCGTCCCCCCGAGGAAGCCCCCCATGACCAGCACGGAAGCCGCCGGCGCCGAACTGCGGGAGCTGCTGCTCTCGCGCATCCGCGACGTGCAGGACTACCCGCAGCCGGGGGTGGTCTTCAAGGACATCACCCCGCTGCTCGCCGACCCGGTCGCCTTCAACGCGCTCGTCGACGCCCTCGCCGAGCTGTGCCGCCGGCACGCCGCCACCAAGGTCGTCGGCCTGGAGGCGCGCGGCTTCATCATCGCCGCGCCCGCCGCCGCCCGCGCCCATGTCGGCTTCGTCCCGGTCCGCAAGGCCGGCAAGCTGCCCGGCCCGACGCTCGCCCAGGGCTACGACCTGGAGTACGGCAGCGCGGAGATCGAGGTACAGCAGGACGCCTTCGGCCCCGGCGACCGGGTGCTGGTGATCGACGACGTGCTCGCCACCGGCGGTACCGCCGAGGCCGCCGTGGAGCTGGTGCGCCGGGCCGACGCCACCGTGGCCGGCGTCGCGGTGATGCTGGAGCTCGGCTTCCTCGGCGGCCGGGAGCGGCTGGCGGCCTCCCTCAAGGACGCCCCGCTGGACGCCCTCGTCGTGCTCTGACGCTCGAACCCGCCCGGGTGGGGCCTGGGCTCCACCCGGGCCCGCGGGAGGGCTCCAGAGCCCTCCCGCGGGCTCCGGCCGTACGCCCCCGAGGCCGCTTGCGGGCGTACGGCGCCGTCGCGGTTCGCCTCGGCCCTTACCGGGTCGTACCGGGCTGATTCCGGCGTCTGGGGGCGCATCGGGGGAGCACGGGCGCCCGCAAGGGCGCGCGGGTCGATACCATGGGGTATCCACCACGTGGAGGAGTGCCCTTGCCAGACCAGGCCCAGCCGCTCGACACGGGCGGGACGCAGCCGGACGCGCCCACGACCGAGGCCGCGCCCAAGTCAGCGCCGCCCGCCGTGCGGCCCGTGCGCACCCCCGGGAGCGTCGCCCCCACCCGGCCCGGCGCCTCCTCCAGCCGGGTGCGGGCCAGGCTGGCCCGGCTGGGCGTGCAGCGCTCCAGCGCCTACAACCCCGTCCTCGAACCGCTGCTGCGGATCGTCCGGGGCAACGACCCCAAGGGCGACACCGCCCAGCTGCGGCAGATCGAGAGCGCCTACCAGGTCGCCGAGCGCTGGCACCGCGGCCAGAAGCGCAAGAGCGGCGACCCGTACATCACCCACCCGCTCGCGGTGACCACCATCCTCGCCGAGCTGGGCATGGACCCGGCGACCCTGATGGCCGGGCTGCTCCACGACACCGTCGAGGACACCGAGTACGGCCTCGACCAGCTCCGCCGCGACTTCGGCGACCAGGTCGCGCTGCTCGTCGACGGCGTCACCAAGCTGGACCGGGTGAAGTTCGGCGAGGCCGCCCAGGCCGAGACCGTCCGCAAGATGGTCGTCGCGATGGCGAAGGACCCCCGGGTCCTGGTGATCAAGCTCGCCGACCGGCTGCACAACATGCGCACCATGCGGTACCTCAAGCGGGAGAAGCAGGAGAAGAAGGCCCGCGAGACCCTGGAGATCTACGCCCCGCTGGCCCACCGGCTGGGCATGAACACCATCAAGTGGGAGCTGGAGGACCTCGCCTTCGCGATCCTCTACCCCAAGATGTACGACGAGATCGTCCGCCTGGTCGCCGAGCGCGCCCCCAAGCGGGACGAGTACCTCGCCGTCGTCACCGACCAGGTGCAGCAGGACCTGCGGGCGGCCCGCATCAAGGCGACCGTCACCGGCCGGCCGAAGCACTACTACAGCGTCTACCAGAAGATGATCGTCCGCGGCCGCGACTTCGCGGAGATCTACGACCTGGTCGGCATCCGCGTCCTGGTCGACACGGTCCGCGACTGCTACGCGGCGCTCGGCACCATCCACGCGCGGTGGAACCCGGTCCCCGGCCGGTTCAAGGACTACATCGCGATGCCGAAGTTCAACATGTACCAGTCGCTGCACACCACGGTGATCGGGCCCAGCGGCAAGCCCGTCGAACTCCAGATCCGCACCTTCGACATGCACCGCCGGGCCGAGTACGGCATCGCCGCGCACTGGAAGTACAAGCAGGACGCCGTCGCCGGCGCCTCCAAGGTGCGCACCGACAGCCCGCGTTCGGACAAGAAGGACGACGCGGTCAACGACATGGCGTGGCTGCGGCAGCTGCTGGACTGGCAGAAGGAGACCGAGGACCCGGGGGAGTTCCTGGAGTCCCTGCGGTTCGACCTGTCCAAGAGCGAGGTCTTCGTCTTCACCCCCAAGGGCGACGTCATAGCGCTGCCCGCCGGGGCCACCCCCGTCGACTTCGCCTACGCGGTGCACACCGAGGTCGGCCACCGCACCATAGGCGCCCGGGTCAACGGGCGGCTGGTGCCCCTGGAGTCCACCCTGGACAACGGCGACACCGTCGAGGTCTTCACCTCCAAGGCATCCGGTGCCGGGCCCTCCCAGGACTGGCTGGGCTTCGTCAAGTCGCCCAGGGCGCGCAACAAGATCCGCGCCTGGTTCTCCAAGGAGCGCCGGGAGGAGGCGGTCGAGCAGGGCAAGGAGGCCATCGCGCGGGCGATGCGCAAGCAGAACCTGCCGATCCAGCGGGTGCTGACCGGCGACTCCCTCGTCACCCTCGCCCACGAGATGCGCTACCCCGACATCTCCGCGCTCTACGCGGCGATCGGCGAGGGGCACATCACCGCGCAGTCCGTGGTGCAGAAGCTCGTCGACGCGCTCGGCGGGGAGGACGGCGCCACCGAGGACATCGCCGAGATCACCACGCCCACCCAGGGCCGCGCCAAACGCCGTTCCACCGCCGACCCCGGCGTCATCGTCAAGGGGACCAGCGACGTGTGGGTCAAGCTGTCGCGGTGCTGCACGCCGGTGCCGGGCGACCCGATCATCGGCTTCGTCACCCGCGGCAACGGCGTCTCGGTGCACCGGGCCGACTGCGTCAACGTCGACTCGCTGTCGCAGCAGCCCGAGCGGATCATCGACGTCGAGTGGGCGCCCACCCAGTCCTCGGTCTTCCTGGTGGCCATACAGGTCGAGGCGCTCGACCGCTCCCGGCTGCTGTCCGACGTCACCAGGGTGCTGTCCGACCAGCACGTCAACATCCTGTCGGCGGCCGTGCAGACCTCCCGGGACCGGGTGGCCACCTCGCGGTTCACCTTCGAGATGGGCGACCCCAAGCACCTCGGGCACGTCCTGAAGGCCGTGCGGGGCGTCGAGGGCGTCTACGACGTCTACCGGGTGACCTCCGGCCGCCAGCGCTGAGTCCGGGCGGGCGGCGGCGACGCGAAAGCGGTCCGGACCCTCACGGGTCCGGACCGCTCTCGTCCTCCTCGGGCGGATGGCCGCCCAACTCCCGGGCGGGCGGCCGCCGATCCGGCCGCCACCCGCCCCGCGGGCGTCAGCCCAGCTCGCCCATGCCCTTCAACGCCGCGTCCAGCAGCGCCTGCCGGCCGTCCAGCTCACTCTGGAGCTTGTCCGCCTTCGAGGTGTTGCCGGCCGCCCGCGCCGCGTCGATCTGCCCGCGCAGCTTCTCGACGGCCGCCTGGAGCTGCCCGGTCAACCCCGCGGCCCGCGCCCGCACCTCGGGGTTGGTCCGCCGCCACTCGTTCTCCTCGGACTCCTGGAGCGCCCGCTCGACCGTGTGCATCCGGGCCTCGATCCGCGGCCGGGCGTCGCGCGGCACGTGGCCGACCGCCTCCCAGCGCTCGTTGATCGACCGGAACGCCGCCCGCGCCGCCTTGAGATCCGTCACCGGGACCAGCTTCTCCGCCTCGGCGACCAGCTCCTCCTTGACGGTCAGGTTCTCCTGCTGCTCGCTGTCCCGCTCGGCGAACGCCTCGGAGCGGGCGCCGAAGAACACGTCCTGAGCACCGCGGAAACGATTCCACAGGTCGTCCTCCGACTCACGCTGCGCGCGCCCGGCGGCCTTCCACTGCTCCATCAACTCGCGGTAGCGGGCCGCGGTCGGCCCCCAGTCGGTGGACTGGGAGAGCGACTGCGCCTCGGCGACGAGCTTCTCCTTCGTCCGCCGCGCCTCCTCGCGCTGGGCGTCCAGCGACGAGAAGTGCGCCTTGCGGCGCTTGGAGAACACCGAACGCGCGTGGCTGAAACGGTGCCACAGCTCGTCGTCGGCCTTGCGGTCCAGCCGCGGCAGGCCCTTCCAGGTGTCCACCAGGGCCCGCAGCCGCTCACCGGCGCTGCGCCACTGCTCGCTCTCGGCCAGCTGCTCCGCCTCCGCGACCAGCTGCTCCTTGGCGGTCCTGGCCTCCTCGGCCTGCTTGGCCCGCTGCACCCGGCGCTCCTCGCGCCGCGAGTCCACCAGGGCCACCAGCTCGTCCAGCCGCTTGCCCAGGGCCTCCAGGTCGCCCACCGCGTGCGCCTCGGTCACCGAGGTGCGCAGGTGCTCGATCGCGGCCAACGCCTCCTTGGGCGCCAGGTCGGTGGTCCGCACCCGCCGTTCCAGGAGGCCGATCTCCACGACGAGACCCTCGTACTTGCGCTCGTAGTAGGCCAGCGCCTCGGCCGGCGAGCCCGCCTGCCACGAACCGACCTCCTTCTCGCCGTCGGCCGTACGCACGTACACGGTCCCCGTCTCATCGACGCGGCCCCACGGGTCGCTGCTCACAGCGCCTCCCTCATGTGATGCCCCGCCGGGTCACCGCCGGCGGGCATCGTCCACAGTGTCTCTCCGGCCGGGCCGCACGCCCTGACCGGTCCCACCGCCAACATAGGCGACCAGCGGCCCGGCTGTCCGCATCCGATGCCTGCCCAATCGCGAATTCGGATACCGATCAGGACTCGGTCCGATCATGAGCCGGTAGCGGCCGCGACCGCACCGGGGAGCCGGACGGCGCCGCACCGCCGCCCGCGGCGCCCTCGCGGGCGGCGCCGACGGCGGTGGCGCGGCGTCCGGCGGTGCTCAGGACTTGGCCACCGTCGCCTTGTTGATGACCACGGTGGCGTTCGGGGCGCCGTCGCCCTGGCCGGTGTTCTCGCCGGCCGCCGCGATCTTCTGGAGCACCTTCATGCCCGCGGCGTTGATGGTGCCGAAGGGCGTGTAGGTCGGGGGCAGCGGGCTGTCCTTGTAGACCAGGAAGAACTGGCTGCCGCCGGTGTGCGCCTGGCCGGTGTTGGCCATCGCGACCGTGCCGGTCGGGTACGTCACCACGCCCGTGGAGTCCGCCTTGCCCAAGGCGGTCAGGTTCTCGTCCGGGATGGTGTAGCCCGGGCCGCCCGAGCCGGTGCCCTGCGGGTCGCCGCACTGGAGCACGTAGATGCCGGTGGTGGTCAGCCGGTGGCACTTGGTGTGGTCGAAGAAGCCCTGGTCGGCGAGGAACTTGAAGGAGTTCGCCGTGTGCGGTGCCTTCGCCGCGTCCAGCTTGATCGGGATGGACCCGCACGTCGTCTGGAGGTCGAAGGTGTACGTGGCCGACTTGACGATCGACATCGCCGGCTCCTTCTTCCACTGCTTGGTGCCGGGCTTGCCCGCCGCCGCCTTCGCGCACGGGTCCGGCGCCTTGCTGGGCGTGGCGGAGGCCGACGCGGAGGGGTTGGCGTTCGCCGCGGCGTCCGTCTTCTTGCCGCTGCTGTCGAACGCGCCCGCCGCCCAGGCACCGCCGAGGGAGGCCGCCACGACGACCACCACCGCCGTGATCACCGAGTTGCGCACCCGGGACTTCCTGCGCGTGGACGCCCGGCGCTGCTGCTGCCGTGCGAACTTGTCCCGGGCGAGCTGCCGCCGCCGCTGATCCTTGGTGACCACTTCGCCGTCTCCGTCTGCCGTGTCTGCCGTGTCTGCCTGTGTGCCGTGTCGTGCGAGGGTGCTGCGTCCGTGCCGTGCCCGCTGTGCGCCCGCCCGCGCGCGGTGGACGCCGGGTGCTGTCCCGCCGTGTATCTTGCGGTGCGTTCCTGTGAGCCAGGCGGCGACCGCCGGACCCGGGGACGCTCCCGGACCGCCGCCCGCGGGCGCGGGCAGGCCGTGCCGCAGATCTTCGCGTCCCCGCGCACCCTCCGTCCAGTCCACGGGCACGCCGCGTCCGCCGCGGAGGCACCGGCGAACCGCTCCCGGCGACCCGCGGAGCCCCGGACGAGGCCTACTGAGGCCGTCAGAGGCCGTCAGGGGCACCGACACACGACCCTAGGCCACCCAATCCGGTTCGCGGGCGCGGCATCGCGGCCGGTAGGCTCGGTGCCGACCGAACAGCGGACGACAGCGTGACGATCTGAGGACGAACGTGCTCATTGCCGGGTTCCCCGCCGGGGCCTGGGGGACCAACTGCTACGTGGTCGCCCCCGCCGCCGGTGAGGAGTGCGTGGTGGTCGACCCCGGCCACCAGGCCGCCGAGGGCGTCGCCGAGACGCTGGCCAAGCACCGGCTCAAGCCTGTCGCCGTCGTGGTCACCCACGGCCACATCGACCACACCGCGTCCGTGGTCCCGGTCTGCGGCGCGCACGGCGTGCCCGCCTGGATGCACCCGGACGACCGGTGGATGCTCAAGGACCCGGAGAAGGCGATCGGACGGTCCGTCGGCGAGCGGCTGCTGGGCGACCTGACCATCGGCGAGCCCGACGACCTCAGGGAGCTGTCCGACGGTGCCGTACTGGAGCTGGCCGGCATGGAGCTCTCGGTCGCGCACGCGCCCGGCCATACCAAGGGGTCGGTGACCTTCAGGCTCCCCGAGTCGCCCGACGTGCCGTCGGTGCTCTTCTCCGGGGACCTGCTGTTCGCCGGCTCCGTCGGACGCACCGACCTGCCCGGTGGTTCCACCGAGGAGCTGTACGCGTCGCTGGCCCGTGTGTGCCTGCCGCTCGACGACTCCACGGTGGTGCTCTCCGGGCACGGCCCCCAGACGACCATCGGCCGTGAGCGCGCCGCCAACCCCTTCCTGGGCGAGGCGGCCCGCGGCCAAGGAGCCGCCCGCCCGGCTGCTCCGCGACGAGGAATGTGACCTTCCCGCTGTGAGCGCTGTGACCCCCTTCCAGGCCCCCAAGGGCACCTTCGACCTGCTGCCGCCCGACTCCGCGGTCTACCTCGCGGTGCGCGACGCCCTGAGCGACCCGGCGCGGCGGGCCGGCTACGGCTACGTCGAGACCCCCGGCTTCGAGGCCGTCGGGCTCTTCTCCCGCGGCGTCGGCGAGTCCACCGACATCGTGACCAAGGAGATGTACACCCTCACCACCAAGGGCGGCGACGAACTCGCCCTGCGCCCCGAGGGCACCGCCTCCGTGCTGCGCGCCGCCCTCCAGGGCAACCTGCACACGGCCGGCAACCTCCCGGTCAAGCTCTGGTACTCGGGCTCCTACTACCGCTACGAGCGCCCGCAGGCCGGCCGCTACCGCCACTTCTCACAGGTCGGCGCCGAGGCGATCGGCGCCGAGGACCCGATGCTCGACACCGAGCTGATCCTCCTGGCCGTCGAGGGCTACCGGAAGCTGGGGCTGACCGGCTTCCGGCTGCTGCTCAACACCCTCGGCGACCGCAACTGCCGCCCCGCGTACCGCGCCGCCCTCCAGGAGTTCCTGCGCGGCCTCGACCTCGACGAGGAGACGCGGGCCCGGATCGACATCAACCCGCTGCGGGTGCTGGACGACAAGCGCGAGTCGGTGCGCGCCCAACTCGGCGGCGCCCCGCGGATCGTGGACCACCTGTGCGAGGAGTGCAAGGAGTACCACGAGCAGGTGCGCGAGCTGCTCACCGCCTCGGGCGTCGCGTTCGAGGACGACCCGTGGCTGGTGCGCGGCCTGGACTACTACACCCGCACCACCTTCGAGTTCGTCCACGACGGGCTCGGCGCGCAGTCCGCGATCGGCGGCGGCGGCCGCTACGACGGCCTGTCCGAGATGATCGGCGGCCCCGCGCTGCCCTCCGTCGGCTGGGCGCTCGGCGTGGACCGCACGGTGCTGGCGCTGCGCTCCGAGGGCGTCGTCCTCGACCTGCCCGCCGCCACCGACGTGTTCGCGGTGCCGCTCGGCGAGGAGGCCCGGAAGGCGCTGTTCGCCACGGTCGCGCAGCTCCGCCGGGCCGGCGTCGCCACCGACATCGCGTTCGGCGGCCGGGGCGTCAAGGGCGCGATGAAGTCGGCCAACCGTTCGGGTGCCCGGTTCGCGCTCATCGCGGGTGAACGCGACCTCGCCGAGGGTGTGATCCAGGTCAAGGACCTGGAGAGCGGCGAGCAGGAGTCCGTCGCCGTCGCGGACGTGGTCGAGGCAGTCCGCGGGCGGGTCGCGGCTGTCAAGGGACAACTGGCCTGAACCCCTCGTCCGTGTGCACCGGGGTGGCGGACCCTACACCGTCCCTACCACCCTGGTGCACAATGTTGGAGCACCGCCCTCACGGACCCCAAGAGAACGGCGATCATGACCACTTCCGCGCTGGACGAGACGCTCACGGACGAGGGCCGCGGGCCCGTCTCCGGCGGTGACGGCACCCTCGCTCCGGGCAAGGCGTTCACCTGGCTGCTCCTGGTCTGCGGAGTGCTGGGCCTGTGGGCGTCCTTCGTCATCACCAACGACAAGTTCGAGCTGCTCCAGGCGAAGATCGACCACAAGACGATCCACTTCTCGTGCAGCCTGAACCCGGTGATCTCCTGCGGCGACGTCATGGAGTCCCGGCAGGCGCACATCTTCGGCTTCCAGAACCCGATCATCGGCCTGGTCACCTACGGAGTGGTGATCTGCCTGGCGATGGGGGCCCTCGCGGGCGCCAGCTACAAGCGGTGGTTCTGGTACGGCCTGCAGGCCGGCGGCCTGTTCGGTGTGTGCTTCATCTCCTGGCTCCAGTACCAGACGATCTACAACATCGGCGCCATCTGCCTCTGGTGCAGCCTGGCCTGGGTCGTCACCATCCTGATCTTCTGGTACACGGCCGTCCACAACATGAAGCACGGCCTGATCAAGGTCCCCGCCAAGGCCCGTGCCCTGGTGCTGGAGTTCCACTGGGTGGTGCCCATCCTCTGGTACGGCGTGATCGCCACCCTGATCCTCACGCACTTCTGGTACTACTGGAAGACCGTCATCTGATCCTGGTTCCGGTCGCCGAGCCGCCCACGCGGCCCGTGCCGGAACTCCCGCGACATCGCGACGCCGACGCCCTCCGGAGCACCTCCGGGGGGCGTCCGCGTTCCGGTGTCACAGGGGTGCAATACGCTGCAAGGATGGAGCCGGATCTGTTCAGCGCCGCAGCGGAGGAGCGCCGCGAGCGGGACCCCGCCAGCACCCCGCTGGCCGTGCGCATGCGCCCCCGCACCCTCGACGAGGTGGTGGGGCAGCAGCACCTGCTGCGCAAGGGGTCGCCGCTGCGGCGCCTGGTGGGTGATGCCGGCGGCGGCCGGACGGGCGCCTCCTCGGTGATCCTGTGGGGTCCTCCCGGCACCGGCAAGACCACCCTGGCGTACGTGGTGAGCAAGGCCACCAACAAGCGGTTCGTGGAGCTGTCGGCGATCACCGCGGGCGTCAAGGAGGTCCGCGCGGTCATCGAGAGCGCCAAGCGCCAGTCCGGCGGGTACGAGCGCGAGACCGTCCTCTTCCTCGACGAGATCCACCGCTTCAGCAAGGCCCAGCAGGACTCCCTGCTGCCCGCCGTGGAGAACCGCTGGGTCACGCTGATCGCCGCCACCACCGAGAACCCGTACTTCTCGATCATCTCGCCGCTGCTCTCCCGCTCGCTGCTGCTCACCCTCGAACCGCTGGGCGACGACGACGTCCGCGGGGTGCTGCGCCGGGCCCTGGCCGAGGAGCGCGGGCTGGGGGGCGCGCTCGCCCTGCCCGAGGACTCCGAGGACCACCTGCTGCGGATCGCCGGCGGTGACGCGCGCCGGGCGCTGACCGCGCTGGAGGCGGGCGCCGGCGCGGCCGCGGCCAAGGGCGAGGACGCGATCACGCTGGAGACCCTGGAGGAGTCCGTCGACCGCGCGGCCGTCGCCTACGACCGGGACGGCGACCAGCACTACGACGTGGCCAGCGCGCTGATCAAGTCCATCCGCGGCTCGGACGTGGACGCGGCGCTGCACTACCTGGCCCGCATGATCACCGCGGGCGAGGACCCGCGGTTCATCGCCCGGCGGCTGATGATCTCCGCCAGCGAGGACATCGGCCTGGCCGACCCCACGGCGCTGCCCACGGCCGTGGCCGCCGCGCAGGCGGTGGCGATGATCGGCTTCCCGGAGGCGTCGCTGATCCTCAGCCACGCCACGATCGCGCTCGCACTGGCCCCGAAGTCCAACGCCGCCACCACCGCGATCGGCGCGGCGCTGGAGGACGTGCGCGCCGGCCGGGCCGGGACGGTGCCGCCGCACCTGCGGGACGGGCACTACAAGGGCGCGGCCAAGCTCGGCCACGCCCAGGGGTACGTCTACCCGCACGACGTGCCCGGTGCCATCGCCGCCCAGCAGTACCTGCCCGAGGAGCTGGTCGGCCGCCAGTACTACGAGCCCACCCGCTACGGCGCCGAGGCCCGCTACGCCGACGTGCTGGAGCGGGTGCGGTCGCGGCTGGCCGGCACCTCGGAGTAGCGGGCGGCCAGGGGAGCCAGGGGGCCAGAGCGGCCGGGGCGGTCGCGGGCCTTCGTCCGAGGGCGCGCGGCCTCCGGGCTCGGCACCCCTCCGGCCCAGGGAGTCAGCGGCTCGGCGGCTCAGCCGTCGAGGGAGGCGGCGGCGAAGAGCGTGCGCAGCGCCCGGCGGGCGGCGGCCGGGCCGGCCACCGGGGAGGGGAAGTCGAAGCGCGCGTCGAACGGCCCCTCGGGGCCGGTGAACCGCACCCGCAGCCCGAACCGGTCCAGGGCCAGCGGCACCGCGGCCACCGCCTGCCGGCCCGCCGGCCGCGCGCCCGGCCCGTCAGCGCACCGGGCCCCGCCGGCGCAGCCGGCGTCCGGCCGGAGCAGGGCGCACAGCAGCTCCATCTCGTGCGGGTGCGAGGCGGCCAGGTGCTGGAGCATGTCGGCCTCCACCGCGGCCAGCGGGTCGGGGACCGCGTCGGCGAACTCGTCCGGCTCGACGGGCCCGGCGCCCCACAGGTCGTCCACCGTGATGTCGCCGGGCTCCAGGCGCAGCAGCTCCGTCCCGCTCTCGAAGGCGCCGCCCGGAACCGGGGTGAGCCAGCCGGCGACCCAGGCCCGGCCGCGCACGCGGTGGGGGACCGAGACCGGGGCGACGTCAGTGGCCTCCAGCACAGCCGGCACCTCGTCGTCGGCGGCGTGCCGGACCGCGGCGGCGGCCCAGGAGGAGGCCGGGACCAGCAGAAAGACGTCTCCGTCGGGCCCGACGGAGCGGCGCAGCGGCAGCTCGGGCCCGGTGGGCCGCGGGCGCAGCGCGGGAATGGTCAGCGCGAGGGACGAGTTACTCTCGACGAGAGTGCGCGCGCGCTCCGCGGCCGAGGGCTGCGGGCGCGCCTCTTTCCCGTCGGGATGCGGCTGACCGTCGCCTGCGAGTCCGGCAAGGCCAGGTGATGGGTTCCCGGGTCGAGTCATGCGTTCTCCTCAGCTAAGGTAAGCCTTACCTAATTTACACGGAGGTCCCAGGCACGTGAACCAGTCGCGTCCCAAGGTCAAGAAGTCCCGAGCGCTCGGCATCGCGCTCACCCCCAAGGCGGTCAAGTACTTCGAGGCGCGCCCCTACCCGCCGGGCGAGCACGGTCGCGGTCGCAAGCAGAACAGCGACTACAAGACCCGCCTGCTGGAGAAGCAGCGGCTGCGCGCGCAGTACGACATCAGCGAGCGGCAGATGCTGCGTGCCTACGACCGCGCGAAGAAGGTCCAGGGCAAGACGGGCGAGGCGCTCATCGTCGAGCTGGAGCGCCGGCTCGACGCACTGGTGCTGCGCGCCGGTCTGGCCCGCACGATCTACCAGGCCCGCCAGATGGTCGTGCACGGGCACATCGAGGTCAACGGCCGCAAGGTCGACAAGCCGTCGTTCCGGGTCCGCCCCGAGGACGTCGTGCAGGTGCGTGAGCGCTCCCGCGAGAAGACGCCGTTCGTCGTCGCCCGCGAAGGCGGCTGGAGCGGCGAGGGCGAGGCCCCGCGCTACCTCCAGATCAACCTGCAGGCGCTCGCCTTCCGGCTGGACCGGGAGCCGAACCGGAGCGAGATTCCGGTGATCTGTGACGAGCAGCTCGTGGTCGAGTTCTACGCCCGCTGAGGCGCTCGCGCCGACGTCAGGGGGCACTCCTCGGGGGTGCCCCCTTTCGTGTTCCCCCGGCGGTTCGCTCACCGGCGGGCGGGATGGCACGCGCCGTGGGCGGACCGGTCGGCCGTCGGGCCCGCACGGCGAGTGCCCGTACCAGGGCGGCGAGCGGGGCGGACCCCGCCGGAAGAGGCGCTAGGTGAGCATCCGGCCCGCGGTCGCGGTGACGGCGTCGGCGAGGCTGCTGTGGTGGATCTCGGTGCGCAGGTCCCCCGCGAGGCACTCCAGCATCTCGTCGTGGAAGGTGACCACGAAGTGCCGCAGCGTGTCGTGCCAGCCCGGCCGGTGGCCGGGGTGGACGGAGTTGATCCGCTCCGCTTCGCTGATCCAGCGGGAGTTGCGGACCTCGTGCACCTCGTAGGCCTCCAGGCCCCGTCCGTGCAGGGGATGTCCGTGGAGGGCCTCGTCATTGGGTCTGCCGAACTTCACCGAGTGCGCCCCGGTGAACTCGATCAGGCCGATCGGCTCGTGGGCGGCCTGCGGGGTCACCACGGTGACGGCGGTGCTGTGGGGGAGGTGGCTGTCGGCGCGCAGGTAGAACAGGACGAAGACGCTGCGCCCGTCAGCCAGCACGTGCGGCAGCGGGGCGCCGGGGTCGAGCTCGATCCCCACGTCCAGCAGATCGGCGTACTCCTCCCCGGCCTCGCGGGCGCGACGGCGTTCCTCACGGAGCGAGGCCATGCACTCCAGGCGACGGCGCGCCCACTCTTCCCCATCCACGATGGACCCCCTGTCCGGTTGTCGTCGGCGCGGAGCGGAGGCGCCTGACGGCTTCGTCCACGCGTTGGCCGAGCGGCCAGGAGCGTACACAGGTCCCCGCGCCGAGCGGAGCCGTTCGACGGTACCGGCGGTCAGCGGCGGTCAGCGGGGGAGGGGAGTGGTCGCAGAGCGGGGGCGGGGGAGGCAGGCGCGGGGGGTGAGGGCGCGGCGGGCCGTGGCGTCGAAGGAGAGCCGGCCGCCCTCGCGGAGCGCCTCCGCGTACGCGCGGTCGCCCAGACGGTGGCGTACCCGCTGCTCGCAGGCCGTGTGCGGTGCGGTGAAGGAGCGGGAGCCGAACAGGCGCGGGCCGATGTCGTCCCACAGTCGGGTGGTCGCGCCCTGGAGCACCGCGGCCTCCCGGTGCGCCCCCTCCTGCTCGGTGACCAGGACCAGCAGGTCGAGGGCGAGCAGTGAACCCAGCAGGTCGTGCAGGGCGTACCCGGTGGACAGGGCCTGCTCGGCCAGCCGGCGGGCCCGGCGGGACGCGCCGTCGAGCCAGGCGGTGTAGGCGAGGACGTACAGGGCGTAGGTCCGCGCCCACTGCTCGCCCCGGTCGAGGCAGAGCTCCCGGGTCTCCTCGGCCAGCCGTGCCGCCCGCGCGACGTCGCCCTGGAGCGCGGCCGCCATCGCCAGCCCGACCTGCCCCATGAGCACCGTGCCGTCCAGCAGCCCGAGCCGCTGGTATCCGTACAGGGCCTCGGCGAGGAACCGCTCGGCCGCCGGAGCGTCGTCCGAGAGCAGCGCCAGATACCCCAGTTGGTGCGTCGCGGACACCTCGGCCGTGGCGTTCCCGCCGGCAGCGGCCTCCTCCCGGCACTGCCGCAGTACGGCGAAGGCGGCCGTGAAGTCGCCCTGGAGGAGCGCGACCCCGCCGTACGCGCCCATCGCCTTGGCCCGCGCGCCGCCGTGCGAGCCGCCGGCGTCCAGCGCCCGCCGCAGCCAGTGCCGTCCCTCGGCGAGCCGCCCGCAACCCACCCAGCAGAACCACAGCGTGCCGGCGAGGTACTGGCCGACGGCAGGGTCCTCGCCCGGGCCGTCCAGGCTCAGCTCCAGCGCGGCCCGAAGGTTCGGCAGCTCGGTCGTGACCCGCGCGGCCACCTCCGGCTGCCGGGGACCGAGCCACTCCAGCTCGCACCAGGTGGCCAGGCCCAGGTACCAGTCGCGGTGGCGGCGGCGCATCCGCGGGACGTCGCCGAGCTCGGCCAGCCACCAGGCACCGTACTCCCGGACGCTCTCCAGCAGCCGGTAGCGGGTGCCCCGCACCGGGGCCGGCCGCCCGACGCCCCAGGGCGTCCCCGACCCGGTCAGGCCGGTGAGCGCGCCCGGGTCGTCATCGTCGCCGCCGTCCGGCCCGCGGCCTCGGCCCGGGGCCGGGCGGACCCGCTCGTCGCGCACCTCGCGCACCACCACGGACTGCGCCACCAGGCCCTCCAGGGCCTCGGCGACGTCGGGCGGCGCCAGGTCCGGGCCGGCGCAGACGTACTCGGCCGCCTCCAGCTCGAAGGAGCCGGCGAAGGCCGACAGCCGTGCCCACAGCAGCCGCTCCTCGGGCGTGCACAGCTCATGGCTCCAGCCGACCGTGGTGCGCAGCGCCCGGTGCCGCTCCGGGCCGGCCGGGTCGCCGCCGGCCAGCAGCCGGAACCGGTCGTCGAGCCGGTCCAGCAGCTCCCCCACCGACAGCGCCCGCAGCCGGGCCGCCGCCAGCTCCAGGGCCAGCGGCAGCCCGTCGAGGCGCGCGCACAGCTCGGCCACCTCCGCGGCGTTGGAGGAGTCGACGCGGAAGCCCGGCACCACCTCCGCCGCCCGCTCCGCGAACAGCGCCACGGCCTCGCCGGGCGCCGTCAGCGGGGCCAGCGGAAGCAGCCGTTCCCCGGTCAGGCCCAGCGGCCGGCGGCCGGCCGCCAGCACCCGCAGGCCCGGCGCCCGTCGCAGCACCGTGCCGATCAGGGCCGCGGCCTCCTCCCGTACCCGGTCGAACCCGTCGACGACGAGCAGCAGTTCGCGGCCGGCCAGGTGCTCCGCGAGGGCGGCGCGGGCCGAGCGCGGCGAGCGCGGGGCACCGCCGGGCAGCCCGACGGCCTCGGCCACCGTGCGGGCCAGTTGGGCCGGGTCGCGCAGCTCCGAGAGATCGGCGAACCGGACGCCGTCGCGGAAGCCGTCCTGCGTGCGGCGGGCCGTCTGAAGGGCGAGCCGGGACTTCCCGACGCCGCCCGGCCCGGTCACGGTGACCAGGCGCGAACGGGCCATGTGTGCTTCGGCCGCGACGAGTTCGGCGCGGCGGCCGAGGAAGGCGGTGAGTTCGGCAGGCAGGTTTCCCACGGACTCCATGGTGCACGGAGCGTACGGGGGGATGTGCGCAGCGTACAATCACGCTCGACGTGGAGCACCCTTGTCTGATAGGAGCGCTTCGACGGCGGAGCGGGGCCCTCGCCGCGGCCCGGGCTGCCGCCGGTCCGGCCCCGGCGGATGGCGGCCCCCGCGCCAGGTCGGACCCGAAAGCAGTGCGTGCCGAGGTGTGGGACGTCATCCCCTCGTGCGAAACCTGGGACCCCGCTTGCCCGTGCGGGGCCGACCGTCCGGTACGCGAGCGCTGGGGGAGCCGAGAACGCCCGGAAGCACTCAGGAACACCAGGGGCAGCAGCGGTGTCGCGAGTGCCGGGGGCGCTGAGGCCGCGAGGCGTACCCGGAGCGCGAGGGTCCGGGGGCGCCGCCGGGCGGGGCGGAACCGCGTTCCGCGTCCGCGAACCTCCGAACGGCGCCGAGGTCGGGGCGGAAGCCACTGGCGCGATAGGGTCGGTGGCGCACCGACCTGGTGCACGGCGTGGTGAGCCAAGAAGGAGAGCGCAGCGTGTCGGGTGGAGAGGTGGCCGGCCTCGTTCTGGCGGTCTTCTGGGCGATCCTGGTGTCGTTCCTCGCCGTCGCCCTGGTCCGGCTCGCCCAGACCCTCCGGCAGACCACCGAGCTGGTGGCCGGGCTGACCGAGCAGGCCGTGCCCCTGCTCGGCGAGGCCTCCGACGCCCTGCGCGCCGCCCACAGCCAGCTCGACCGGGTGGACGGCATCACCTCCGACGTCGCCGAGGTGGCCGCCAACGCCTCCGCGCTGTCCTCCACGGTGGCCGCCACCCTCGGCGGGCCGCTGGTGAAGGTCGCGGCCTTCGGCTACGGCGTGCGCCGCGCGGTCGGACTCCAGACCGGCGACAGCGGCAGGAGCCGCGCCCGCACGCTGTCCGGCCAGGTGCTGCCCACCGCCCGCCGCGGACGCCGCAACCGCCGCTCCAAGGACTGACACCATGATCCGCCGCCTGTTCTGGTTCCTGACCGGCGCCGCCGCCGGCGTGTGGACCACCGTGAAGGTCGGGCGCACCGTGCGCCGCCTCGGCCCCGACAGCCTCGCCGCCACCGCCGCCGACCGCGCCCTCGAAGCCGGCGCCCGCGCGCGGCTGTTCGCCAGGGACGTGCGCGCCGGCATGGCACAGCGCCAGGACGAGCTGAACGACGCGCTCGGCCTCGGCGCCCCCCAGACCCAGTACCACGAACAGGACCCCCGGGTCCTGCCGGCCGGCCGGGACCTCCCCGAGCTGCCCGCGCGGGCCCCCGAGCCCCCGGCATCCCGCTGGGGCGTCGCGTACCGCGGCCGTCAGGCCCGCGTGAACCGGAAGGACGAACACTGATGGAGTCGGCAGAAATCCGCCGCCGCTGGCTGCGCTTCTTCGAGGAGCGCGGGCACACCGTCGTGCCGTCGGCGTCCCTCATCGCCGACGACCCGACCCTGCTGCTGGTCCCCGCCGGCATGGTGCCGTTCAAGCCCTACTTCCTCGGCGAGGCCAAGCCGCCGCACCCGCGCGCCACCAGCGTGCAGAAGTGCGTGCGCACCCCCGACATCGAAGAGGTCGGCAAGACCACCCGGCACGGCACGTTCTTCCAGATGTGCGGCAACTTCTCCTTCGGCGACTACTTCAAGGAGGAGGCGATCCGGTACGCCTGGGAGCTGCTGACCTCCTCCCAGGAGGAGGGCGGCTACGGGCTCGACCCCGAGCGCCTGTGGATCACCGTCTACGAGAAGGACGACGAGGCCGAGCGCATCTGGCGGGACGTCGTCGGCGTGCCCGCCGAGCGCATCCAGCGGCTCGGCATGGACTCCAACTACTGGTCCATGGGCGTGCCCGGCCCGTGCGGCCCCTGCTCGGAGATCAACTACGACCGCGGTCCGGAGTTCGGCGTCGAGGGCGGCCCCGCCGTCAACGACGAGCGCTACGTGGAGATCTGGAACCTGGTCTTCATGCAGTACGAGCGCGGCCCCGGCATCGGCAAGGGCAACTTCGAGATCCTCGGCGACCTGCCCGCGCGGAACATCGACACCGGCCTCGGGCTGGAGCGGCTGGCGATGATCCTCCAGGGCGTCCGGAACATGTACGAGACGGACACCCTGCGGGCCGTCATCGACACCGCCACCGCCCTCACCGGCGTCCACTACGGTGCCGCCCACGACTCCGACGTGTCGCTGCGGGTCGTCGCCGACCACATGCGCACCGCCGTGATGCTCATCGGCGACGGCGTCACCCCCGGCAACGAGGGCCGCGGCTACGTGCTGCGCCGGATCATGCGCCGCGCCATCCGCAACATGCGGATGCTGGGCGCCGAGCGCCCGGTGGTGGCCGAACTCGTCGACGTCGTCATCGGCACGATGGGCCAGCAGTACCCGGAGCTGATCAACGACCGCAAGCGGATCGAGTCGGTGGCGCTGGCCGAGGAGTCGCGCTTCCTCAAGACGCTCTCGGCCGGCACCAACATCCTCGACACCGCGGTCTCCGAGACCAAGTCCGCCGGCGGCTCGGTGCTCGCCGGCGAGCAGGCGTTCCTGCTCCACGACACGTGGGGCTTCCCCATCGACCTCACCCTGGAGATGGCGGCCGAGCAGGGGCTGAGCGTCGACGAGGACGGCTTCCGGCGGCTGATGAAGGAGCAGCGCGACCGGGCCAAGGCCGACGCGCAGGCCAAGAAGACCGGCCACGCCGACCTGTCCGCGTACCGCGAGGTCGCCGACCGCGCCGGGGTCACCGACTTCACCGGCTACACCATGGACGGCAACGAGGCCACCGTCGTCGGCCTGCTGGTGGACGGGCGGCCGTCGCCCGCCGCCACCGAGGGCGACGAGGTCGAGGTCGTGCTGGACCGCACCCCCTTCTACGCCGAGGGCGGCGGCCAGCTCGCCGACACCGGCCGGATCCGGCTGGACAACGGCGCCGTGGTCGAGGTGCGCGACGTGCAGCGCCCGGTGCCGGGGGTCAGCGTCCACAAGGGTGTCGTGCAGGTCGGCGAGGTGACCGTGGGCGCAGCCGTCCACGCGCAGATCGACCTCACCCGCCGGCGGGCCATCGCCCGCGCGCACAGCGCCACCCACCTCACCCACCAGGCGCTGCGCGACGCGCTCGGCCCCACCGCCGCGCAGGCCGGCTCGGAGAACTCGCCCGGCCGCTTCCGCTTCGACTTCGGCTCGCCCACCGCGGTGCCCGGCACCGTCCTGGGCGACGTCGAGCAGCAGATCAACGAGGTGCTGGCCCGTGAACTCGACGTCACCGCCGAGGTGATGCCGATCGCGCGGGCCAAGGCGGAGGGCGCCATCGCCGAGTTCGGCGAGAAGTACGGCGAGCACGTCCGGGTGGTGACCATCGGCGACTTCTCCAAGGAGCTGTGCGGTGGCACCCACGTCCAGAACACCGCCCAGCTTGGCCTGGTGAAGCTGCTCGGCGAGTCCTCCATCGGCTCCGGCGTGCGCCGGGTCGAGGCCCTGGTCGGCGTGGACGCCTACAACTTCCTGGCCCGCGAGCACACCGTCGTCGCCCAGCTCACCGAGCTGGTCAAGGGGCGCCCCGAGGAGCTGCCGGAGCGGATCGCCGGGATGCTGGGCAAGCTCAAGGACGCGGAGAAGGAGATCGAGCGGTTCCGCGCCGAGAAGGTGCTCCAGGCCGCGGCCGGTCTGGCCGAGGCCGCCGAGGACGTCAAGGGCGTCGCCCTGGTCACCGGCACCGTGCCGGAGGGCACCGGCACCGACGACCTGCGCCGGCTGGTGCTGGACGTGCGGCAGCGGGTCGGCGGCGGCCGGCCGGCCGTGGTGGCGCTCTTCGCCGTGGCCGGCGGGCGGCCGCAGACCGTCATCGCCGTCAACGACGCGGCCCGCGAACGCGGCCTGAAGGCCGGCGAGCTGGTCCGCACCGCGGCCAAGACCCTCGGCGGCGGTGGCGGCGGCAAGGACGACGTCGCCCAGGGCGGCGGCCAGAACGCCGCCGCGGTGCCCGAGGCCGTGGAGGCGGTCCGCCGCCTCGTGGCGGAGAAGGCGTGAGATGACGGGGGAGCAGCGTCCGGAGCCCGGCGAAGCGAGGAGCATGCGGCGCGGGCGCCGGATCGCCCTGGACGTCGGGGACGCCAGGATCGGGGTCGCCTCGTGCGACCCCGACGGAATCCTGGCCACCCCGGTGGAGACCGTGCCCGGCCGCGACGTGCCGGCCGCCCTGCGGCGGCTGGCGGCCATCGTCGGCGAGTACGAGCCCATCGAGGTGGTGGTCGGCCTGCCCCGCTCGCTCAACGGCGGGGAGGGGCCGGCCGCGGCCAAGGTGCGGGAGTTCGCGCGGAATGTGGCGAAACTCATCGCGCCGGTCCCCGTGCGGCTGGTGGACGAGCGGCTGAGCACCGTCACCGCCACCCACGGGTTGCGTGCCTCGGGGGTGCGTGCCAAAAAGGGGCGTTCGGTGGTGGATCAGGCCGCCGCGGTCGTTATCCTGCAAACCGCACTGGAGACCGAACGGGCCTCGGGGCGGGCTCCCGGCGAGAGCGTCGAGGGAGTCATCTGATCGCGATACGGTAACGTTCCGCGCGACACGGCGGCGCCTCTGGGCGCCGCCCGTTTCGCAAGGTCGGCAGGCGTGTTGCCGACCATGTACCAAGGGGATCGATGACTGACTATGGCCGGAGCCCCGGCTCCGAACCGTGGGACCCCGAGGACCCGCTCTTCGGCGAGGCCCAGGACCGGGGATACGGGGGCCACCCGCAGCAGTACCCCCAGCAGGGCGGCTGGCAGGACCCCTACGCGACCGGCCAGCAGTACCCCGAGCAGCAGGGCTACGGCTACCCCCAACAGGGTTACCCGCAGCAGGACTACGGCCAGCAGCAGGGCTATGACGCCCCCCAGGACTACGGCCACCAGGGTTACGGGAACCCCGCCGGGCAGCAGGGCCACCCGCAGCACCAGGCGCCCCAGCAGCCCTACCCGGGCCAGGGCTACCAGCAGGGCTACGACGGATACGACGGCTACGACGGCTACGACGCCGGCTCGCACGGCACCGCCAACGGCTCCTACCCCGCCGGATACCAGGGCCAGCCGGGCGGCCCTTCCGGCCCCGCGGTCCAGCCGAACGCGTACCACGACCCCTACGGCGGCCACGCTCCCCAGGACCCCTACGCCGCCCAGGCCGACTTCTACGGGCAGGGCGGCTACCCCCAGCAGCAGAACCCGCAGAACCCGCAGGACCTGCGCGGCCCGCAGAACACGCAGCAGTACCAGCAGCAGTACCAGCAGCCCCTGAACCAGCCTCAGCAGTTCTCCGGCGCCGCGGCGCCCCAGGGCGGCATCCCGGGCACCGGACGGCAGGACGCCGACGCCCTCGGCACGGGTCCCGGCGCCGAGGACGGCCAGGCCGGCGCGGGTACCCGGGAACGCCGGACCCGGGAGCCCGGCACCCGCTCCACCCGCCCCTCGGAGACCGACTGGGACGCCGAGTGGGACCCGGAGAAGGAGGACCCCACCGACCACGCGTTCTTCTCCGACCGGAAGGACGAGGACGACGAGGCCGACGACCGGGACGAGCACGACGGCCGCGGCCGCAGGTCCGGCTCCGCCGGCCCCAAGGAGGGCAAGAAGCGGCGCAGCGGCTGTGCCTGCGTGGTGGTGCTCGCCGTGCTGGTGGGCGGTGTCGGCGGCGTCGGCTACGCCGGCTACCACTTCTACGAGAGCCGTTTCGGCCCGGCCCCCGACTACTCCGGCCAGGGCAGCGGCGACGTCCAGGTGACCGTGGCCAAGGGCTCCACCCTCGTGGCGATCGGCAACGCCCTCAAGGAAGCCGGAGTCGTCAAGAGCGTCGGCGCCTTCACCTCGGCCGCGGGCAAGAACCCCAAGGGCCAGTACATCCAGGCCGGCGTCTACATCCTGCACAAGCAGATGGCCGCCGCCTCGGCCGTGACGATGATGCTCGACCCGAAGTCGCAGAACGCCCTGATCGTCCCCGAGGGATGGCGGGCGAGCCGGGTGTACCAGGCCATCGACGCCAAGCTGCACCTCAAGGCCGGCACCACCGCCGCCCAGGTCAAGGGCGACAAGGACCTCGGCCTGCCCTCGTGGGCGGACAACAACGCCGAGGGCTTCCTCTTCCCGGCGAAGTACAGCATCTCCTCGACCATGAAGCCCGTCGACGTGGTCAAGCAGATGGTCAGCCAGGCCAACGCCGAGTTCAGCCAGGACGACCTGGAGAACGCCGCGGCGAAGGTGGGCAAGTCGCCGCAGGACATCCTCGCGATCGCCAGCCTGGTGCAGGCCGAGGCGCAGCAGGCGGGGGACTTCGGCAAGGTCTCGCGGGTGATATACAACCGCCTCGACGACGGCACCCCCCTCGGCTTCGACTCCACGATCAACTACGCCATGGGCCGCTCCACCCTCACCACCTCCCTCAAGGACACGCAGTACCCGTCGCCGTACAACACCTACCTGCACAAGGGGCTGCCGCCCGGGCCGATCGACAGCCCCGGCCACGCGGCGATCGAGGCCGCCCTCAACCCGACGCCGGGCCAGTGGCTCTACTTCGTCACCGTCAAGCCCGGCGACACCCGGTTCGCCGTCACCAGCGCCGAACACGAGAAGAACGTCGCGGCGTTCAACGAGTACCAGAAGGAGCACGGCGGATGACCGCCTCCCGCCGGGCAGCCGTCCTCGGATCGCCCATCGCGCACTCCCTCTCCCCGGCGCTGCACCGCGCCGCCTACGCCGAACTCGGCCTGGACGGCTGGCGGTACGACCGGTTCGAGGTCGACGAGGCCGCGCTGCCCGCGTTCGTCGAGGCGATGGACCCCGCCGAGTGGGCCGGGCTGTCGCTCACGATGCCGCTCAAGAGGGCGATCATCCCGCTGCTGGACGAGGTCTCCGCCACGGCGGGCTCGGTCGAGGCCGTCAACACCCTGGTGCTCACCCCCGAAGGCCGGCGCCTCGGCGACAACACCGACATCCCCGGCATGGTCGCGGCCCTGGCCGAGCGGGGCGTCGGCTCCGTGCCCGCCGCGGCCGTCCTGGGCGCCGGCGCCACCGCCTCCTCGGCGCTGGCCGCGCTGGCCCGGATCTGCACCGGCGAGGTCACCGCGTACGTGCGCGGCGCCGAACGGGCCCGGCAGATGCAGCAGTGGGGCGAGCGGCTCGGAGTCGACGTGCGTGCCGCCGCCTGGGACGACGCCGCCGAGGCGCTCACCGCGCCGCTGGTCGTCAACACCACCCCGGCCGGCGCCGCCGACCACCTCGCCGCCGCCGTCCCGGCCGCCCCCGGCACCCTCTTCGACGTCCTGTACGACCCCTGGCCGACCGCCCTCGCCGCCGCCTGGACCGCCCGCGGCGGCGCCGTGACCGGCGGCCTGGACCTGCTCGTCCACCAGGCCGTCCTCCAGGTCGAGCAGCACACCGGCCGCACCCCCGCCCCGCTGGCCGCCATGCGCGCCGCCGGCGAGGCGGCCCTCGCCGCGGCCTGAGCCGCCCTCCGCCTCCGTCCGGCGTCCGAGCGGTGGGACACGGATCTGCAGGTCGGCGGAACGTGGGAGGATCGTGCGTGGGGGCGCCGTACGGACGACGGCGGCCGCCGGGAGCCGTACGGCCCCGCGAGAGGAACGCACCACCACTTTGTCCTGGGAGCAACCGTTGAGCAGATTGCGCTGGCTGACCGCTGGGGAGTCCCACGGGCCCGCACTTGTCGCGACACTGGAGGGCCTGCCGTCGGGCGTGCCCGTCACCACCGCCCTCGTGGCGGACGCCCTCGCGCGGCGGCGGCTCGGCTACGGTCGCGGCGCCCGGATGAAGTTCGAGCAGGACGAGGTCACCTTCCTCGGCGGGGTCCGCCACGGACTGACCATGGGCAGCCCCGTCGCGGTGATGGTCGGCAACACCGAGTGGCCCAAGTGGGAGCAGGTGATGGCCGCCGACCCCGTCGACCCGCAGGTGCTGGCCGACCTCGCCCGCAACGCCCCGCTGACCCGCCCCCGGCCCGGCCACGCCGACCTCGTCGGCATGCAGAAGTACGACCTCGAAGAGGCCCGCCCGGTGCTGGAGCGGGCCAGCGCCCGCGAGACCGCCGCCCGCGTCGCACTCGGCGCCGTCGCCCGCTCCTACCTCAAGGAGACCGCCGGCATCGAGATCGTCTCCCACGTCGTGGAGCTCGGCGCGGCCAAGGCTCCCTACGGCGTCGTGCCGGTGCCCGGCGACGAGGAGCGGCTGGACGCGGACCCGGTGCGCTGCCTGGACGAGGCCGCCGCCAAGGCGATGGTCGCCGAGATCGACCAGGCCCACAAGGACGGCGACACCCTCGGCGGCGTCGTCGAGGTGCTCGCCTACGGCGTCCCCGTCGGCCTCGGCTCCCACGTGCACTGGGACCGCCGGCTCGACGCGCGGCTGGCCGCCGCCCTCATGGGCATCCAGGCCATCAAGGGCGTGGAGCTCGGCGACGGCTTCGACCTGGCCCGGGTGCCCGGCTCGCAGGCGCACGACGAGATCGTGCCGGGCCCGGACGGGGTGCGCCGCTCCACCGGCCGCTCCGGCGGCACCGAGGGCGGTATGAGCACCGGCGAACTCCTGCGGGTGCGGGCCGCCATGAAGCCCATCGCCACCGTGCCGCGCGCCCTGGCCACCATCGACGTCACCACCGGCGAGCCCGCCAAGGCCCACCACCAGCGCTCCGACGTGTGCGCGGTGCCGGCCGCCGGCATCGTGGCCGAGGCCATGGTGGCGCTGGTGCTCGCCGACGCCGTCGCCGAGAAGTTCGGCGGCGACTCCGTCGCGCAGACCCGGCGCAACGTCCGCGACTTCATCGACCACCTGGCGATCCGGTGACCGCCCCGGCCGGGGCCGGCGGCCCCGCCGTCGTCCTGGTCGGGCCGCCCGGCGCGGGCAAGTCCACCGTGGGGCGGCTGCTGGCCGACCGCCTCGGCGTCGCCTACCGCGACACCGACGCCGACATCGAGGCCGCGGCCGGCAAGGCCATCCCCGACATCTTCGTCGACGACGGCGAGCCGCACTTCCGCTCCCTGGAGCGGGCCGCGGTGGCCGCCGCCCTGCACGGCCACGAGGGGGTGCTGTCGCTGGGCGGCGGCGCCGTCATGGACGACGGCACCCGCGCCCTGCTGCGCGGCCGGGCCGTCGTCTTCCTCGACGTCAGCCTGCACGACGCCGTGCACCGGGTCGGCCTGGACGCGCCCCGGCCGCTGCTGGCGGTCAACCCGCGGCAGCGCTGGCGCGAGCTGATGGAGCAGCGCCGCCCGCTGTACACCGAGGTCGCCCGGGCGGTGGTCGCCACCGAGGGCCGCGACCCGCAGGCCGTGGCCGACGCCGTACTCGAAGCACTGGAACTGAAGGACGCATGAGCGAGAACACCCGGGCACAGGACCCGACGGCGCCGCCCACCCGCATCGCGGTCGGCGGCTCCGCCGGCACCGACCCGTACGAGGTCCTGGTCGGCCGCCAACTCCTCGGCGAACTCCCCGGCCTGGTCGGGGAGCGGGCCGAGCGGGTCGCCGTCATCCACCCCGAGGCGCTGGCCGACACCGGTGAGACCGTCCGCGAGGACCTCGCCGAGCAGGGCTTCGAGGCCATCGCCATCCAGGTGCCCAACGCCGAGGAGGCGAAGACCGCCGAGGTCGCCGCCTACTGCTGGAAGGCGCTCGGCCAGAGCGGCTTCACCCGGAGCGACGCGGTCGTCGGCGTGGGCGGCGGCGCCACCACCGACCTGGCCGGGTTCGTCGCCGCCACCTGGCTGCGCGGCGTGCGCTGGATCTCGGTGCCCACCACCGTGCTCGGCATGGTCGACGCGGCCGTCGGCGGCAAGACCGGCATCAACACCGCCGAGGGCAAGAACCTCGTGGGCGCCTTCCACCCGCCGGCCGGGGTGCTGTGCGACCTGGCCGCGCTGGAGTCGCTGAGCACCAACGACTACGTCAGCGGCCTCGCCGAGGTGGTCAAGACCGGCTTCATCGCCGACCCGGTCATCCTCGACCTGGTGGAGTCCGACCCGGCGGCCGCCCGCAGCCCCCGCGGCCCGCACACCGCCGAACTCATCGAGCGCTCCATCCGGGTCAAGGCCGAGGTGGTCTCCGCCGACCTCAAGGAGTCCGGCCCGCGCGAGTTCCTCAACTACGGCCACACCCTCGGCCACGCCATCGAGAAGAACGAGCGCTACAGCTGGCGGCACGGCGCCGCGGTCTCCGTCGGCATGGTCTTCGCCGCCGAACTCGGCCGCCTGGCCGGCCGGCTGGACGACGCCACCGCCGACCGCCACCGCGCCGTGCTCGCCTCCCTCGGCCTGCCGCTGACCTACCGCGGCGACCAGTGGCCGCGGCTGCTGGAGAACATGCGGCTGGACAAGAAGTCCCGCGGCAACCTGCTGCGCTTCATCGTGCTCAACGGCCTCGCCCGCCCGGTGGTCCTGGAGGGCCCCGACCCGGCGATGCTGCTGGCCGCGTACGGGGAGGTGGCCGCGTGACCGCCCGCCGCGTCCTGGTCCTCAACGGCCCCAACCTCGGCCGCCTCGGCTCCCGCGAGCCCGACGTGTACGGCGCCACCTCCTACGCGGGGCTGGTGGAGTCCTGCGGCGAACTCGGTGCCGAACTCGGCCTCGACGTCGAGGTGCGCGAGACCAACGACGAGGGCGAACTGATCCGCTGGCTGCACGAGGCCGCCGACGGCCGGCTGCCCGTCGTCCTCAACCCCGGCGCGTTCACCCACTACTCGTACGCCATGCGGGACGCGGCGGCGCAGCGCACCGCGCCGCTGGTCGAGGTGCACATCTCCAACCCGCACGCGCGCGAGGAGTTCCGGCACAACTCGGTGGTGGCCGCGGTGGCCTCCGGCACCGTCGCCGGCTTCGGCATCGGCTCCTACCACCTCGCCCTGCGCGCCATCGCGGAGGAGCTCGTCTAGGCCCGGTCCGGCACCCGGCGGCGGGCCGCCCCGGCCCGCCGCCGTGGCTCCGGGGCCGGTCATGGGCCGGTCCGGGGCCAGGGTGTTCACACAACCCGCCCTGCTCGCGGTAGCGTTCGGTGCGATCGGGGGCCGTCGCGCGCGGTCCTCCCCGAGCACCGCCAGGGTTCGCGCAACCTCCGCACGGATGGAGTCGGCCGATATGCAGCACGCCGTGGGGGCGCCGCAGCCCGGCGGCCCGTCGCCGCAGCACGCGCCCGCCCCGGGGCCGCCGCCCTCCGCGCCGCCCCACGGCTCCGCCGGCCACTTCCCGCCGCCGACGCTGCCGCCGACTCCGCCGACTCCGCCGACTCCGCCGCCGGCGGTGCCCGCGCACGCCCCCGCCCACGGCGGCGGGCCGCCGCACGGCCCGGCGCACGGGCCGATAGCCGTGCTGCTGATCGGCGCGGCCGGCGCCGGCAAGACCACCCTCGCCCGCCACTGGGCCGACCACCGCGCCGCGCCCACCGCGCACATCAGCCTCGACGACGTCCGCGAATGGGTCCGGGCCGGCTTCGCCGACCCCCAGGCCGGCTGGAACGAGCACTCCGAGGCCCAGTACCGGCTGGCCCGCCGCACCTGCGGCTTCGCCGCCCGCAACTTCCTGGCCAACGGCGTGTCCTGCATCATCGACGACGCCGTCTTCCCCGACCGCCCCGCCGTCGGCCTCGGCGGCTGGAAGCGCCACGTCGGCTCCGGCCTGCTGCCGGTGGTGCTGCTGCCCGGCCTGGACGTGGTGCTGGCCCGCAACGCCGAGCGCACCGGCAACCGCCGCCTCGCCGACGAGGAGGTGGCCCGCATCCACGGCCGCATGGCCGGCTGGTACGGCTCCGGGCTGCCCATCATCGACAACTCCCACCTCGGCGTGGAAGCCGCCTCCGCGGCCCTCGACCGCGTCGTCACCCGCAGCCTCCAGGGGCCCCCGATCTGGTGAGTCCCGGCGGCTGTCCGGCCCGCGAGGCGCCGGACAGGGCGCGCGGCCCCGCCCACGGGGCCGGGTTCGCCCGGGCGGACGGTGTGGAGAGGCCGGGGCGGAGGCGAGGCCGTACGCTCGCGGCATGGCGGAAGTGCACTCCGTACGCAGAGCGCGGCTGCGGGAACGGTGCGCGGCGTCCGGTGCGGCCGCCGCACTGGTCACGCGGCCGGCCAACCTGCGCTACCTGACGGGCGGCGCCCCGGTGGGCGGCGCGCTGCTGGTGGGCCCCGGGGAGCAGGACACCCTCGTCCACCTGCGGCCGCCGCCGGACGGCGACCAGGCGCCGGACGACCTGCGCGACGTCGTGCTGCCCTCCTCGGACGGTGACGCCGCCGTGGCCGCCGCCGACCTCGCGATGACGCTCCGGGCCGACGGGCTGGCGGTGGAGGAGAACCACCTCACCGTGGCCCGCCACCGCGCGCTGCGCTCGGTCGCCGACGGCCTGCGCCTGACCGACCTGGGCGGCGCCGTCGAGCAGCTGCGGCTGATCAAGGACGAGCACGAGATCGCCAGCCTGCGGATCGCCGCCGAGATCTCCGACCAGGCCCTGGGCGAGCTCCTGGAGTCGATCCTCGTCGGCCGCACCGAGCGGCACCTGGCGCTGGAGCTGGAACGCCGGCTCGTCGACCACGGCGCGGACGGCCCCGCCTTCGCCACCTGCGTGGGCACCGGGCCGCACTCCGGCGCCCCCCGCCACGCACCCACCGACCGGCGGGTCGAGGAGGGCGACTTCCTCACCGTGCGGCTCGGTGCCTGCTACCACGGCTACCGCTGCGAGGTCGGCCGCACCTTCGTCATCGGCACCGCTCCGGCGGCCTGGCAGATCGAGCTGTACGATCTGGTCTTCGCCGCCCAGCGGGCCGGCCGGGAGGCCCTCGCCCCCGGTGTGGCCTGCCGTGACGTGGACCGGGCCACCCGCCAGCCGCTCACCGTCGCGGGCCACACGGAGGCGCTCGCGCCGTGGACCGGCCACGGCGTGGGCCTGGAAATCGACGAGGACCCGCAGTTGTCACCCGGTGCCATGGGTAAACTGGACGCTTGTGTGCCGGTCACCGTCGAGCCGGGGGTCCACCTTCCGGGCCGAGGCGGGGTCCGGATCGACGACACACTCGTCGTGCGTCCCGCGGCGGACGGCGGGCCCGAGCTACTTACCATCACGACCAAGGAGCTCCTCGCCCTGTGATCACCAGGTGACCAGGCCGGAGGCTCCGCGGTCCCGAAGCAGCACTTTCAGGAGACTCCGCAACCGTGGCCACCACGAACGACCTCAAGAACGGCCTCGTGCTCAAGCTCGACGCCGACCAGCTCTGGACCGTGGTCGAGTTCCAGCACGTCAAGCCCGGCAAGGGCCCCGCCTTCGTGCGCACCAAGCTGAAGCACGTGCTCTCCGGGAAGGTCGTCGACAAGACCTTCAACGCGGGTGTGAAGGTGGAGACCGCCAACGTCGACAAGCGCGGGATGCAGTTCTCCTACAAGGACGGCACCGACTTCGTCTTCATGGACACCGAGACGTACGACCAGATCAACATCACCCCCGAGGTCGTCGGCGACGCCGCCAACTACCTCCTGGAGGGCAACGAGGCCGTCGTCGCGATGTACGAGGGCGCGCCGCTCTACATCGAACTGCCCGCCTCCGTCGAGCTGGTGATCGAGTACACCGAGCCCGGCGTCCAGGGCGACCGCTCCACCGGCGGCTCCAAGCCCGCCCGCCTGGAGACCGGCCACGAGATCGGCGTGCCGCTCTTCATCACCACCGGCGAAAAGGTGAAGGTCGACACCCGTACCGGCGACTACCTCGGCCGGGTGAACAGCTAACCGTGGCCGCCCGCAACAAGGCCCGCAAGCGCGCCTTCCAGATCCTCTTCGAGGCCGAACAGCGAGGCACCTCCTCGATGGCGGTGCTGGCGGACTGGATTCGGCTCGCCCGGACCGACGACCGGCAGCCGCCGGTCACCGAGTACACGATGCAGCTGATCGAGGGCTACTCGGCGCACGCCGAGCGGATCGACGTGCTGCTGTCCGAGTACTCGGTCGGCTGGTCCCTCGACCGGATGCCCGCCGTGGACCGCAACGTGCTGCGGCTGGGCGCCTACGAGCTGATCTGGGAGGACGACGTCCCCGACGCCGTCGTCCTGGACGAGGCGGTGCAGCTCGCCAAGGAGTTCTCCACCGACGAGTCGCCCTCGTTCGTGAACGGGCTGCTCGGCCGGCTGCGCGAGCTCAAGCCCACCCTCGGCCGCTGACACCCGGCCCCTGACCCACCCGCCGGACGGCCAGGCGCCGGCCGGCCCCGGCGCCCGTCGGGCGCCCCACCAGGCCCGGAGCAGAACATCGGTCGTGTTCTGCTCCGGGCCTGGCGCGTGCCCGCCCGGCCGGTCCAGAATCCGCCGCATGGACCGCGCCGACCGTGCCGACAGCTCCGACAGCTCCGCCCGTGCCGCCGCCGGACCGCTTCCCGACGGTCCCGCCGCGCCCGACGCCTCCACCGCCCCGGCGCCCTCGGGCGGCGGGCGCGGCCGCCCGGCACCCCCGCCCGACGGGGCCGGGGAGGACGCCCTCATCCGGCACCTCACCGCGCTGCGCGCCGGCGACCTGCCCGTCCGCGGCGGCCGCACCATGGCGTACGTCTACGACGCCGGCCTGCCGGGGCTCGACCGGATCGCGGCCCGGGCGCACGACGCCTTCGCCGGCGTCAACGGCCTCGACATGACCGCCTTCCCCAGCGTGGTGGCGCTGGAGAACGACGTGGTCGGCCGCGCCGCGGCGCTGCTGGGCGGCGGCCCGGCCACGGCAGGCACCTTCACCAGCGGCGGCACCGAGAGCTGCCTGCTGGCCGTCCTGACCGCCCGCGAGCACGCCCGGCGCACCCGCGGCGTCACCCGGCCCGAGATCGTGCTTCCCGCCACCGCGCACGCCGCCTTCCACAAGGCCGCACGCCTCTTCGGGCTCGACCCGGTCGTCGTGGACGTCGACCCGCGCACCTTCCGGGTGCGCCCCCGCGACGTGGCCGCGGCGCTCGGCGACCGCACCGCGCTGGTGGTGGCCTCAGCGCCCTCCTACGCCCACGGCGTGGTGGACCCGGTGGCCGAGGTGGCCGCGCACGCCGCCGGGTGCGGCGTGCTGTGCCATGTCGACGCCTGCGTCGGCGGCTGGTACCTCGGCCACCTGAGGATGGCCCGGGAGCTGCCCGCGCCGCCGCCCTTCGACCTGTCGGTGCCCGGGGTGACCTCGCTCTCGGTCGACCTGCACAAGTACGCGTACACGCCCAAGGGCGCGTCGGTGCTGCTCTTCCGGGACGCCGAGCTGCGCCGCCACGGCTGGTTCGCGCACGCCGGCTGGCCGGGCTACCCGGTGGTCAACGCCACCCTCCAGGGCACCAAGGCGGCCGGGCCGCTGGCCGCCGCGTGGGCGGTGCTGCGGCACGTCGGGACCGCCGGGTACGCCGAGCTGTCCCGCCAGGTGCACCTGGCCACCCGGCGGATCGTGGCGGGCGCCGACCGGATCGGCGGCCTGCGGGTGCTGGGGGAGCCGGACGCCTCGCTGGTCGCGCTGGCCGCCGACGATCCGGCGGTCGACCCGTTCACGGTCGCCGACGAGATGCGGCGGCGCGGCTGGTACCTCCAGCCGCAGCCCGCGTTCGGCGGCTCCCCGGCCAACGTCCACCTGACGGTCACCGGCGCCGTCGCCGCCCCCGGGCGGACGGACGAGCTGCTGGCCGAGCTGGCCGCCGCCACCGCCCGGGCCCGGGAGCTGGGGCCGCCGCCGGCGCCCGATCCTGCGCTGCTGGAGCTCGCCGCCGCGCTGGACCCGCGGGCGCCGGCTCCGGACGAGGCGGCGGCGGTCCTGGCGGCGGCGGGCCTGACCCCGGGCGGTCCGCTGCCGGAGCGGATGGCGCCCGTCCTGGCGGTGCTCCAGGCGCTGCCCGAGCCGCTGGCCGAGCGGCTGCTGCCCGAGGTCGTCTCGCGCCTCTACACGGCCGCTCAGGACCCGGGGGAGGACGGAGCGGCCTGATGGGGCGCGAGTGACTCCAGCGCGGCCCACAGGCGGCCCCAGGCGCGCCTCAGGCACGTCCCGGGCACGTCGCGGGCACGTCTCGGGCCGCAGGCGGAGTCCCGGGCCGCGGTGGCGCGGGCAGGGGGCGGCGCCGCGTCCGCCAGGGAGCCCGGTGCCGTCCGCACCCGGCGCCGAGCCGGCCGTCGGGACACTGCGGCCGGCACGTCGGGGCGCCCTCGGGACGCCGTCCGGACGTCCCGGAAAACGCCGCCGCCCGGCCGGACCCGCGAGGCGGGCCGGACCGGGCGACGGGACGTTTCTGCCGCTCAGGCAGACGGTGGCGGGCTCAGCCCTCCTCGTGCTGGACGGCGCGACGCGCGTCGGCGTCGAGCACACCCCAGGAGATCAGCTGCTCGGTGAGGACCGAAGGCGACTGGTCGTAGATGACCGCGAGGGTGCGCAGGTCGTCCTGGCGGATCGACAGCACCTTGCCGTTGTAGTCGCCGCGCTGGCTCTGGATGGTGGCCGCGTAGCGCTGCAGCGGGCCGGCCTTCTCCGGCGGCACCTGGGCGAGGCGCTCCAGGTCCAGCACCAGCTTCGGCGGCGGCTCGGCGGCCCCGCCGGGGGTGCTGCCCGGCAGCAGCTCCTGCACCGGCACGCCGTAGAAGTCGGCGAGCTCGGCAAGGCGCTGGACGGTCACGGCACGGTCGCCGCGCTCGTAGGAGCCCACGACCACTGCCTTCCAGCGGCCCTGGGACTTCTCCTCGACACCGTGCAGAGAAAGGCCCTGTTGCGTGCGGATGGCCCGGAGTTTGGCTCCGAGCTGCTTGGCGTAATCGCTGGACATATGGCTCCCCGGACAGAAACTCGGTGACTCACTGTGAGGTTACGCAGCGTAATTCGACCTCGTCAAGCCGAATGGGGCCGACCGGTCTCTGACCTGCACCGGTCCCGTTCGGCCGAGGGGCGCCTGGTACGGTGTCGGGGAACCGAAGACGTCCTTTAACGCCCGTCCCGTGAGGCGGGGAAGGAGGTCCCCGACCCATGGTCGAGAACCACAGCTCAGCCCTGCCCGGCTCCGCCGAGGCACCCGCCGGCGCCCAGCCGCCGGCCGCCCGACCCGTCCTGGAGGGGCCGGACATCGCCCGGGTGCTCACCCGGATCGCCCACGAGATCGTGGAGCGCGCCAAGGGCGCCGAGGACGTGATGCTCCTGGGCATCCCCACCCGCGGTGTCTTCATCGCCCGCCGGCTGGCCGCCAAGCTGGCCGAGATCACCGGGCGGACCGTGCCGGTCGGGTCGCTGGACACCACCATGTACCGCGACGACCTGCGGATGCGTCCGCCGCGCGCGCTCGCCCGCACCGAGATCCCGGGCGACCGGGTCGACGGCCGGCTGGTCGTCCTCGTCGACGACGTGCTCTTCTCCGGCCGCACCATCCGCGCCGCGCTCGACGCCCTCGGGGACATCGGCCGCCCGCGCGCGGTGCAGCTGGCCGTGCTGGTCGACCGCGGCCACCGCGAGCTGCCCATCCGCGCCGACTACGTCGGGAAGAACCTCCCCACCTCGCTGCGCGAGACGGTCAAGGTACTGCTCGCCGAGGAGGACGGCCGCGACAGCGTGCTGCTCGGCCAGAAGGACCCCGGCGCCACCCCGCGAGAGGACGCCCCGCGCGTCTAGTTCCCCACGCCGCCGCCCGGGTCCCCGCCCGGCGCCCCGGCGCGCCCGCGCGACGTGCGGGTCCCCGCCCGCCCGCCCCAGGGGCGCCCGCGCGCCCACCCGCGCGCCGTCCGCCCGCATGCCGTACGACCTGGCCCGATCCAGCCACACGGAGCCGCCACCCATGAACCGCCACCTGATCTCGGCCGCCGACCTCAGCCGCGACGACGCCCTCCTCGTCCTCGACACCGCCGAGGAGATGGCCCGCGTCGCCGACCGGCCGATCAAGAAGCTCCCCACCCTGCGCGGCCGCACGGTGGTGAACCTGTTCTTCGAGGACTCCACCCGCACCCGCATCTCGTTCGAGGCCGCCGCCAAGCGGCTGTCCGCGGACGTCATCAACTTCTCCGCCAAGGGCTCCTCGGTCTCCAAGGGCGAGTCGCTCAAGGACACCGCCCTCACCCTGGAGGCCATGGGCGCCGACGCGGTGGTCGTCCGGCACCACTCCTCCGGCGCCCCGCACCGGCTGGCCACCTCCGGCTGGATCAACTCCTCCGTGGTCAACGCCGGCGACGGCACCCACGAGCACCCCACGCAGGCGCTCCTGGACGCCTTCACCCTGCGCCGCCACCTGTCCGGGACGGGCCGCGACCTGGCCGGCCGCCGGGTCACCGTCGTCGGCGACGTGCTGCACAGCCGGGTGGCCCGCTCCAACGTGCTGCTGCTGACCACCCTGGGCGCCGAGGTCACCCTGGTCGCCCCGCCCACCCTGCTGCCCATCGGCGTCGAGCAGTGGCCCTGCGAGGTCTCCTACGACCTCGACGCGGTCCTCGCCAAGTCCGACGCCGTGATGATGCTCCGGGTCCAGCGCGAGCGGATGAACGCCGCGTTCTTCCCGACCGAGCGGGAGTACGCCCGCCGCTACGGCCTGGACGGACGGCGGATGGCGGCGCTGCCCGAGCACGCCGTCGTCATGCACCCCGGGCCGATGAACCGCGGCATGGAGATCACCGCCGAGGTCGCCGACTCCCCGCGCTGCACCGCCGTCGAGCAGGTCGCCAACGGCGTGAGCACCCGGATGGCCGTGCTGTACCTGCTGCTCGGCGGCTCCGAGCCGGCCCTGTCCACACCCCGGCCCGAAAGCGCCGCGAACCGCACCGAGGAGAACCAGTGACCACCAGCAAGACCCTGATCCGCGGTGCCCGGCTGCTGGGCGGCGAGCCCCGCGACGTCCTCGTCGACGGCGAGCGGATCGCCGAGGTCGGCACCGGCCTGACCGCCGCCGGCGCCCGCGAGGTCGACGCCGACGGGCTGGTGCTGCTGCCCGGCCTGGTCGACCTCCACACCCACCTGCGCGAGCCCGGCCGGGAGGACTCCGAGACGGTCCTCACCGGCACCCGGGCCGCCGCCCTTGGCGGCTACACCGCCGTGCACGCCATGGCCAACACCTTCCCGGTCGCCGACACCGCCGGCGTCGTGGAGCAGGTGTGGCGGCTGGGCCGCGAGTCCGGCTACTGCGACGTCCAGCCGGTCGGCGCGGTCACCGTCGGCCTGGAGGGCAGGAAGCTCGCCGAACTGGGCGCCATGGCCGACTCCGCCGCCCAGGTCCGGGTCTTCTCCGACGACGGCAAGTGCGTGGACGACGCGGTGATCATGCGCCGCGCCCTGGAGTACGTGAAGGCGTTCGACGGCGTCGTCGCCCAGCACGCCCAGGAGCCGCGGCTCACCGAGGGCGCCCAGATGAACGAGGGCACCGTCTCCGGGGAGCTGGGCCTGACCGGCTGGCCGGCCGTCGCCGAGGAGTCGGTCATCGCCCGCGACGTGCTGCTGGCCGCGCACGTCGGCTCGCGGGTGCACATCTGCCACCTGTCCACGGCCGGCTCGGTGGAGATCGTCCGCTGGGCCAAGTCCAAGGGCTGGGCGGTGACCGCCGAGGTCACCCCGCACCACCTGCTGCTCACCGACGAACTGGTGCGCACCTACAACCCGGTCTACAAGGTCAACCCGCCGCTGCGCACCGAGGCGGACGTCCTCGCGCTGCGCGCCGCGCTCGCCGACGGCACCATCGACTGCGTGGCCACCGACCACGCCCCGCACCCCCACGAGGACAAGGACTGCGAGTGGTCCGCGGCCGCCATGGGGATGATCGGGCTGGAGACCGCGCTGTCCGTCGTCCAGCACACCATGGTCGACACCGGCCTGCTGGACTGGGCCGGCGTCGCCGACCGGATGGCCGCCCGCCCCGCCGCCATCGGCCGGCTGGCCGGCCACGGCCGTCCGGTCGCCGAGGGCGAGCCCGCCAACCTGGTGCTGGTCGACCCGGCCTACCGTGGGACGGTCGATCCCGCGGGCTTCGCCTCCCGCAGCCGCAACACCCCCTACCAGGGGCGCGAGCTGCCCGGGAAGGTCGTCGCGACGTTCCTGCGGGGCAAGGCCACGGTCATGGACGGGAAGCTCGTATGACGATCTCCGCAGGGCACCCCGGGGTGCTCAGCGCGCACCCCGCGGTCCTCGCCGCCGAGGGCGGCAAGCACTCCGCACACGTCACCCACTGGGGGGACCGGATCGGCTGGATCATCGGCCTGCTCCTGTTCGTCGCCCTGGTGTACTGGCTGATGCGGCAGGGCTGGCAGTGGCGGCGCACCCTCCAGAGCGACGTGCCCGCGCTTCCGCAGGCGCCCCAGGACCCCGGTCCCGAGCTGCTGGCCGCCGAGGGCCGCTACTTCGGCACCACCACCGCCGGGCAGTGGCTGGACCGGATCGTCGCCCACGGCCTGGGCACCCGCAGCCGGGTCGACGCGGTCCTCACCGAGCAGGGCCTGGACCTGCGGCGCACCGCGGCACCCGGGTTCTTCGTGCCCGCCGCCGCGCTGCGCGGAGCCCGCCCGGACAAGGCCATCGCCGGGAAGGTGCTGCCCGAGGGCGGCCTCCTGGTGGTCACCTGGCAGCACGGCGGCAGGCTCCTCGACACCGGCCTGCGCTTCGACGACCCCGCCGAGCACCGCCGCTGGACCGACGAGCTCAACCGGCTGTCACCCGGCCGCGCCGACCGGCCCGGTACCCCCTCCGACCTTTCCGGCACACCCGCCGGAACCCCCGCGGGCGGCCCCGCCGCCGCACCGGCCTCCCCGGCCGGCCAGCACCACGACAAGGAAGGCGCACGATGACCACCTCCGCCCGAACGGCCGAACCAGCCGTACTCGTCCTGGAGGACGGCCGCACCTTCCGCGGCCGTGCGTACGGGGCGGTGGGGCAGACCCTCGGCGAGGCCGTCTTCTCCACCGGCATGACCGGCTACCAGGAGACCCTGACCGACCCGTCCTACCACCGCCAGGTGGTGGTGATGACCGCCCCGCACGTCGGCAACACCGGCGTCAACGACGAGGACCCCGAGTCCCGCCGCATCTGGGTGGCCGGGTACGTCGTCCGCGACCCCGCCCGGGTCCCCTCCAACTGGCGGTCCCGCCGCGGCCTGGGCGAGGAGCTCGCCGACCAGGGCGTCGTCGGCATCAGCGGCATCGACACCCGCGCGCTGACCCGGCACCTGCGCGAGCGCGGCGCCATGCGGGTCGGCATCTTCTCCGGCGCCGCCCTCGCCGAGGACGCGGTGCTGCTGGACCGGGTCCGCCAGGCCCCGGAGATGTCCGGCGCCGACCTCTCCGCCGAGGTCGCCACCGCCGAGGCGTACACCGTCCCGGCGATCGGCACCAAGCGCTTCACCGTCGCCGCCCTGGACCTGGGCATCAAGGGCATGACCCCGCACCGGATGGCCGAGCGCGGCATCGAGGTGCACGTGCTGCCCGCCACCGCCACCGCCGAGGACGTCTACGCCGTCCAGCCCGACGGGGTGTTCCTGTCCAACGGCCCCGGCGACCCCGCCACCGCCGACCTCACCGTCATCAAGGCGGTGCTGGAGCGCGGCACCCCGCTGTTCGGCATCTGCTTCGGCAACCAGCTGCTCGGCCGGGCCCTCGGCTTCGGCACCTACAAGCTGAAGTACGGCCACCGCGGCATCAACCAGCCGGTCCAGGACCGCTCCACCGGCAAGGTGGAGGTCACCGCCCACAACCACGGCTTCGCCGTCGACGCGCCGATCGACCAGGTCAGCGACACCCCGTACGGGCGCGCCGAGGTCAGCCACGTCTGTCTCAACGACAACGTGGTGGAGGGCCTGCGCCTGTTGGACCGCCCCGCGTTCAGCGTCCAATACCACCCCGAGGCAGCGGCCGGCCCGCACGACGCCGCCTACCTGTTCGACCGCTTCGTTTCCCTGATGGAGGGCGAGCGTGCCTAAGCGCACCGATATCCAGTCCGTCCTGGTCATCGGCTCCGGCCCGATCGTCATCGGCCAGGCCGCTGAGTTCGACTACTCCGGCACCCAGGCGTGCCGGGTCCTCAAGGCCGAGGGCCTCCGGGTCATCCTGGTCAACTCCAACCCGGCGACGATCATGACCGACCCGGAGATCGCCGACGCCACCTACGTCGAGCCGATCACCCCCGAGTACGTCGAGAAGATCATCGCCAAGGAGCGCCCCGACGCCCTGCTGCCCACCCTGGGCGGCCAGACCGCGCTCAACACCGCCATCGCCCTGCACGAGAGCGGCGCCCTGGCCCGCCACGGCGTGGAGCTGATCGGCGCCAACGTCGCCGCCATCCACAAGGGCGAGGACCGCGACCTGTTCAAGAAGGTCGTGGAGGAGGTCCGGCGCAAGATCGGCCACGGCGAGTCCGCCCGCTCGGTGATCTGCCACACCATGGACGACGTGCTGGCCGGCGTCGACACCCTGGGCGGCTACCCGGTCGTGGTCCGCCCCTCCTTCACCATGGGCGGCGCCGGCTCCGGCTTCGCCCACGACGAGGAGGAGCTGCGCCGCATCGCCGGGCAGGGCCTGGCCCTGTCGCCGACCACCGAGGTGCTCCTGGAGGAGTCCATCCTCGGCTGGAAGGAGTACGAGCTGGAGCTGATGCGCGACCGGCACGACAACGTCGTGGTCGTCTGCTCCATCGAGAACTTCGACCCCATGGGCGTGCACACCGGCGACTCCATCACCGTCGCGCCCGCCATGACCCTCACCGACCGCGAGTACCAGGTGCTGCGCGACGTCGGCATCGCCATCATCCGCGAGGTCGGCGTCGACACCGGCGGCTGCAACATCCAGTTCGCGGTCAACCCCGTGGACGGCCGGGTCATCGTCATCGAGATGAACCCCCGCGTGTCCCGCTCCTCCGCGCTGGCCTCCAAGGCGACCGGCTTCCCCATCGCCAAGATCGCCGCCCGCCTCGCCGTCGGCTACACCCTCGACGAGATCCCCAACGACATCACCGAGCAGACCCCGGCCTCCTTCGAGCCCACCCTCGACTACGTGGTCGTGAAGGTGCCGAGGTTCGCGTTCGAGAAGTTCCCGGCCGCCGACTCGACCCTCACCACCACCATGAAGTCGGTCGGCGAGGCCATGGCGATCGGCCGCAACTTCACCGAGGCGCTGAACAAGGCGCTGCGCTCGCTGGAGAAGAAGGGCTCGCAGTTCGACTTCGCCACCCCGGTCGACCCGGCCGCCAAGGACGAGCTGCTGGCGACCGCCGCCCGGCCCACCGACGGCCGGATCAACACCGTCATGGCCGCCATCCGGGCCGGGGCCACCGCCGAGGAGGTCTTCGAGTCCACCCGGATCGACCCGTGGTTCGTCGACCAGCTCTTCCTCATCAAGGAGACCGCCGACGCCCTGGCCGAGGCCGAGCTGCTGGTGCCCGAACTGCTCGCCGAGGCCAAGCGGCACGGCTTCTCCGACGCCCAGATCGCCGGCCTGCGCGGCCTGCGCGAGGACGTCGTCCGCGAGGTCCGGCACGCCCTGGGCATCCGCCCGGTGTACAAGACCGTCGACACCTGCGCCGCCGAGTTCGCCGCCCGCACCCCGTACTTCTACTCGTCCTACGACGAGGAGACGGAGGTCGCCCAGCGCGACCGGCCCGCGGTGATCATCCTGGGCTCCGGGCCCAACCGCATCGGCCAGGGCATCGAGTTCGACTACTCCTGCGTGCACGCCTCCTTCGCGCTGTCGGCCGCCGGGTACGAGACCGTCATGGTCAACTGCAACCCGGAGACCGTCTCCACCGACTACGACACCTCCGACCGGCTCTACTTCGAGCCGCTCACCCTGGAGGACGTCCTGGAGGTCGTGCACGCCGAGGAGCAGGCCGGACCGGTCGCCGGCGTCATCGTCCAGCTCGGCGGGCAGACCCCGCTCGGCCTGGCACAGGCGCTCAAGGACAACGGCGTGCCGGTCGTCGGCACCTCGCCCGAGGCGATCCACCTCGCCGAGGACCGCGGCGCCTTCGGCCGGGTGCTGGCCGAGGCCGGCCTGCCCGCGCCCAAGCACGGCACCGCCACGTCCTTCCCCGAGGCCAAGGCGATCGCCGACGAGATCGGCTACCCGGTGCTGGTGCGCCCCTCCTACGTGCTCGGCGGGCGCGGCATGGAGATCGTCTACGACGAGGCGCGGCTGGCCACCTACATCGCGGAGTCCACCGAGATCAGCCCGACCCGCCCGGTGCTGGTCGACCGGTTCCTCGACGACGCCATCGAGATCGACGTCGACGCCCTCTACGACGGCCACGAGCTGTACCTGGGCGGCGTGATGGAGCACATCGAGGAGGCCGGCATCCACTCCGGCGACTCCGCGTGCGCGCTGCCGCCGATCACCCTGGGCGGCCACGACATCAAGCGGCTGCGCGCCTCCACCGAGGCCATCGCCAAGGGCGTCGGGGTGCGCGGTCTGATCAACATCCAGTTCGCCCTGGCCGGTGACATCCTGTACGTCCTGGAGGCCAACCCGCGCGCCTCCCGGACCGTGCCGTTCACCTCCAAGGCGACCGCCGTCCCGCTGGCCAAGGCCGCCGCCCGCATCTCGCTCGGCGCCACCGTGGCCGAGCTGCGCGCCGAGGGCCTGCTGCCGGCCGAGGGCGACGGCGGCACCCTGCCGCTGGACGCGCCGATCTCCGTCAAGGAGGCCGTGCTGCCCTGGAGCCGGTTCCGCGACACCCAGGGCCGCGGCGTGGACACCGTGCTCGGCCCGGAGATGCGCTCCACCGGCGAGGTCATGGGCATCGACGAGGTCTTCGGCGCCGCCTACGCCAAGTCCCAGGCCGGCGCCTACGGCGCGCTGCCCACCAAGGGCCGCGCGTTCGTCTCGGTCGCCAACCGGGACAAGCGGGCGCTGATCTTCCCCGCCCGGGCGCTGATCGAGCACGGCTTCGAACTGCTGGCCACCTCCGGCACCGCCGAGGTGCTGCGCCGGCACGGCATCGAGGCGCAGGTGGTCCGCAAGCAGAGCGAGGGCACCGGCCCGGACGGCGAGCCCACCGTGGTCACCCTCATCCACGAGGGTGAGATCGACCTCATCGTCAACACGCCCTTCGGCACCGGCGGCCGGCTGGACGGCTGGGAGATCCGCACCGCGGCCGTCTCCCGGGGCGTGCCCTGCCTGACCACCGTCCAGGCGCTGTCCGCGGCGGTGCAGGGCGTCGACGCCCTGACCCACGGCGAGATCGGTGTGCGCTCCCTCCAGGAGCACGCCGCCCGCCTGGCCAGCTCCCGCTGATCGGGTCCCCCGCGCCGGCCCCGCCCCCGGGCCGGCGCGGGGACAGCCCGGGCCCCGGCCCGCTCCCGCCGCCGCCACTTTCCCCCGCGCTCCGCCCGGCCCGCGCCCCGCGCCGGGCCCGCCGCGCGGCACCCACGAAAGCGACCGCATGTACCCGCTCTTCTTCCGCCTCGTCTTCCGCCGCATGGACCCCGAGCGCGCCCACCACCTGGCCTTCCGGTGGATCCGGCTGGCCGCCCGGGTGCCGGTGGCGCGCACGTTCGCCGCGGCCGTGCTGGCACCGCGGTACCGGGAGCTGCGCACCGAGGCGTTCGGCCTGCGGATGCACGGCCCGGTCGGCCTGGCCGCCGGGTTCGACAAGAACGCGGCCGCCATCGACGGCCTGGCCATGCTCGGCTTCGACCACGTGGAGATCGGCACGGTCACCGCGCAGGGCCAGCCCGGCAACCCGCGCAAGCGGATGTTCCGGCTGGTGTCCGACCGGGCGCTGATCAACCGGATGGGCTTCAACAACGACGGCTCCGCCGCGGTCGCCGCCCGCCTGGCACGCCGCAACCCGGTGTTCCGCACCACCGTGGGCGTCAACATCGGCAAGACCAAGGTCGTCCCCGAGCACGAGGCCGCCGCCGACTACGTCACCTCCACCGAGCGGCTGGCGGGGTACGCCGACTACCTGGTCGTCAACGTCTCCTCGCCCAACACCCCCGGCCTGCGCAACCTCCAGGCGACCGAGGCGCTGCGCCCGCTGCTGGCCGCCGTCCGGGAGGCCGCCGACCGCGCCGTCACCGGCCGCCGGGTGCCCCTGCTGGTGAAGATCGCCCCCGACCTCGCCGACGAGGACGTCGACGCGGTCGCCGACCTGGCCGTCGAGCTGGGCCTGGACGGCATCATCGCCACCAACACCACCATCGCCCGCGAGGGCCTGCGCGCCGCCCCCGAGCTGGCCGCCGAGGCGGGCGGCCTGTCCGGCGCGCCGCTCAAGGAGCGCTCCCTGGAGGTGCTGCGCCGCCTGTACGCCCGGGTGGGCGACAAGGTGACACTGGTCGGCGTGGGCGGTGTCGAGGACGCCGAGGACGCCTGGCAGCGCATCCTGGCCGGCGCGACCCTCGTCCAGGGCTACACCGCCTTCATCTACCGCGGCCCGCTGTGGATGCGCCAGGTGCACAAGGGCCTGGCCGCCCGGCTGGCCGCGAGCCCCTACGCCACCCTCGCCGACGCCGTCGGCGCCGAGACCAGGAAGGCCAGCTCATGACCGCCACCCCGGCTTCCCCCGCGGGCTCCCCCAGGACGCCTCCGCCGCGACCCGGCCCGAGCCCTTCGGCGCCCGCCTCCAGCGCGTCATGGACGCCCGCGGCCGGCTGTGCGTCGGCATCGACCCGCACGCCTCCCTGCTCGCCGCCTGGGGGCTGGACGACGACGTCGCCGGCCTGGACCGGTTCGCCATGACGGTGGTGGACGCGCTGGGCGAGCACGCCGCCGTCCTCAAGCCGCAGTCGGCGTTCTTCGAGCGCTTCGGCTCGCGCGGCACCGCCGTGCTGGAGCGGGCCACCGCCCGCGCCCGGGAGGCCGGCGCGCTGGTGCTCACCGACGCCAAGCGCGGCGACATCGGCTCCACCATGGCCGCCTACGCCGCCACCTACCTCGACCCGGCCTCGCCGCTGTTCACCGACGCGGTGACGGTCAGCCCCTACCTGGGCTTCGAGTCGCTGCGCCCGGCGCTCGACATGGCCCGGGCGGCCGGCGCCGGCGTCTTCGTACTGGCGCTGACCTCGAACCCGGAGGGCGCCCAGGTGCAGCGGGCCAGCGGCGCCGACGGCCGCTCGGTGGCGCAGACGGTGCTCGACGCGATCGCCGCCGAGAACGCCCGGGACGCGGCCGCGCTCGCCGGGGGCGCCGCCGACGCGGCCCCGGTGCCCGGGACGGCGGACCGTCCATGGGCTCCGTGGGCGCCGTGGTGGGCGCGACGCTGGCCGCGGCCGACGCGGGGCTGTCCGTCGGCGGCCCGCTGCTCGCCCCGGGCATCGGCGCGCAGGGAGCCACCCCGGCGGACCTGCCGGCGCTCTTCGGCCCGGCGCTGCCGTACGTGCTGCCGAGCGTCAGCCGGGACGTGCTGCGGCACGGTCCGGACGTGGCGGGGCTGCGGAATGCGGCCCGCCGGTATGCGGAAGAGGTCGCCGAGGCGGTCAATGACCGCCGGTAATGCCGGGGAAAGCAGCGGAAAAAAAGGGGCCGGATTCAACAACTTGGCGCCTCGGCAGGGAAACCCGTTCCGGTATGTCCTGAATATCCCCTCGGATTGTCCTCGCGTCGATGCTGACCAGGACTTTTCCTCTGTTCTCGCTGACTTGGGCCGTCGGGACCGCTAGTCTCCCGAGGGAACGCGCCACCAGGCGCGCCGCAGGTCGACCGGGCCATCCGGGTGATCTGCACTCCCTATCCGATTGCTCTACTCCGAGGTGACGTAGGCGTGGCTCTTCCGCCCCTTACCCCTGAACAGCGCGCTGCCGCGCTCCAAAAGGCCGCCGCGGCTCGCCGGGAGCGCGCCGAGGTCAAGAACCGGCTCAAGCACTCCGGCGCTTCGCTGCACGAGGTCATCAAGCAGGGCCAGGAGAACGATGTCATCGGCAAGATGAAGGTCTCCGCCCTGCTGGAGTCCCTGCCCGGTGTCGGCAAGGTCCGTGCCAAGCAGATCATGGAGCGGCTCGGCATCTCCGAGAGCCGCCGGGTCCGCGGTCTGGGCTCGAACCAGATCGCCTCCCTGGAGCGCGAGTTCGGCGGCACCGCCGCCTGACTGGCCGGTTCTTCGACGCTGCTTTCCCTGGGCGAGTGATGTCGGGTCCCGCCGCTCTCGGGAACCGGGGATAATCAGTCCATGAGCAGCTCTGCAGTCTCCCCGGGGGAGGCCAGCCACCTCGTCGCACAGGAGGCTTCCCCGGCCCCCCCGGACAGACGTCCGCGGCTGACCGTGCTCTCCGGCCCCTCAGGGGTCGGCAAGAGCACGGTCGTCGCCCACCTGCGCGGCCAGTACCCCGACGTATGGCTGTCGGTGTCCTGCACCACGCGCAGACCCCGCCCAGGGGAGCGGGACGGCGTCCAGTACCACTTCGTCGACGACGACGCCTTCGACAAGCTGGTCGCCAACGGCGAACTGCTGGAGTGGGCCGAGTTCGCCGGCAACCGCTACGGCACGCCCCGCGGCGCGGTGCTCGACCGCCTCGCGGCCGGGGACCCCGTCCTGCTGGAGATCGACCTCCAGGGCGCCCGGCAGGTCCGCGAGTCCATGCCCGACGCCCGCCTGGTCTTCCTCGCCCCGCCCAGCTGGGACGAACTCGTGCGCCGGCTCACCGGCCGCGGCACCGAACCGCCCGAGGTGATCGAGCGCCGGCTGGCCGCCGCCCGGGTGGAACTCGCCGCCGAGGAGGAGTTCGACCAGACCCTTGTCAACACCTCCGTCGAGGGCGTAGCGCACGAGCTGCTAGCCTTGATGAACATCGGGTGATGTCGGCTGTGTCGGCCCCCCGCCCGCACCGATCACCGTCATCCACGAACAAGGGTAGGTAGAGCGTGTCCTCTTCCATCACCACGCCCGAGGGCATCATCAACCCGCCGATCGACGAACTGCTTGAGGCGACCGACTCCAAGTACAGCCTGGTGATCTACGCCGCCAAGCGCGCCCGGCAGATCAACGCGTACTACTCCCAGCTCGGCGAGGGCCTGCTGGAGTACGTCGGCCCGCTGGTGGACACCCACGTCCACGAGAAGCCGCTGTCCATCGCGCTGCGGGAGATCAACGCCGGTCTGCTGACCTCCGAAGCGGTCGAGCCGCCGGCCGACCGGTAACGCACTCCGGCGGAGCACCAGCGCTCCGCCCCACACCACCGGCCCGGCGGGACGACCGCCGGGCCGGTGGTGTGTCATGGGGAGGGCGGCACCGGAGGGCCGGTCCGCCCGGCGCCGTCGGAAAGGTGGGACAGGCAGTGGACAGGTCAGAGGGGTCGGCCGGGCCGGGCAGGCCGCGGGTCGTGCTGGGGGTGAGCGGCGGCATCGCCGCCTACAAGGTGTGCGAGCTGCTGCGCCGGTTCACCGAGTCCGGACACGACGTGCGGGTGGTGCCGACCGAGTCGGCGCTGCGCTTCGTCGGCGAGGCGACCTGGGCCGCCCTCTCCGGCCACCCGGTGGAGACCGGCGTGTTCGACCGCGCCGACCAGGTGCCGCACGTCCGGATCGGCCGCCAGGCCGACCTCGTCGTGGTGGCCCCCGCCACCGCCGACATGCTTGCCAAGGCCGCCCACGGCATCGCCGACGACCTGCTCACCAACACCCTCCTCACCGCCCGCTGCCCGGTCGTCTTCGCACCCGCGATGCACACCGAGATGTGGGAGCACCCCGCCACCCGGGAGAACACCGCCACGCTGCGCCGCCGCGGCGCCGTCGTCATCGAGCCCGCCACCGGCCGGCTCACCGGAGCCGACACCGGCAAGGGGCGGCTGCCCGACCCCGCGGAGATCTTCTGGACCTGCCGCCGGGTGCTCGCCCGCGGCCCGGTCCGCCCCGACCTGGCCGGCCGCCACGTGGTGGTCAGCGCCGGCGGCACCCGCGAGCCCCTGGACCCGGTCCGCTACCTGGGCAACCACTCCTCCGGCAAGCAGGGCCACGCCCTGGCCCGCACCGCCGCCGCCCGCGGCGCCCGCGTCACCCTGGTGGCCGCCAACACCGAGCTGCCGGACCCGGCCGGGGTCGACGTGGTCCGCGTCGGCAGCGCCGAGGAGCTGCGTACCGCCGTGCTGGCCGCCGCCGAGGAGGCCGACGCCGTGGTGATGGCCGCGGCCGTCGCGGACTTCCGGCCCGCCGCCTACGCCGCTGGCAAGATCAAGAAGCGGGACGGCGAGGACCCCGCCCCCCTGGAACTCGTCCGCAACCCCGACATCCTGGCCGAGCTGAGCGCCGACCGCGCCCGCCCCGACCAGGTCGTGGCCGGGTTCGCCGCCGAGACCGACGACGTCCTGGCCAACGGCCGCGCCAAGCTCGCCCGCAAGGGCTGCGACCTCCTCGTGGTCAACGAGGTCGGCGGCGGCAAGGCGTTCGGCACGGAGGACAACGAGGCCGTCGTCCTCGGCGCCGACGGCAGCGCCACCCCGGTGCCGTTCGGTCCCAAGGAGGACCTGGCCGACCTGCTGTGGGACCTCGTCGCCGCCCGGCTGCCCGCCCGGCCCCGGCCTGACGGCGGCCGTCAGGCTGCCCGGGTCCCTTCCCGCCCGACCTGGGCACGGCCCACGTCGTCCTGGTCCTGCCGCCCGGGACGCGCCGCGCGGTCGTGCCGTCGGACGCCCGACCCGCGCGGTCGTGCCGTCGGACGTCCGACCCGCGCGGTCGCGCCGTTAGGCGTCCGTACGGCGCTCCCCGGTGTCCCGGCACCGCTCCGGAGGGCTCCTCCGGTAGTCCTTCCGCACGGAACGGGCCGCACGGAACGGCTCGCCGCCCGGCTCGCGGGGTTTCCCGGGCGGGGGAGCGCGCCCCAGATCCCGCGCGAGGCCGCCGCGGGGTTCCGCCGCGGCCCTCGCGCACGGCCGCGGCGGACCCGAGAATCCGTTCTGACCAGGGCTTTCGCCGTGGGCGTGGCGCGCCGCCCGGGGGCCGGTGGTGGACACGGCGGCCGCACTGTGGCATATCCAATGCACGAGATGCCTGGTCCACGGGTACGGCTCGGGAGATAAGCTTGCCTCGGAACGCGGGGCACTCCCCGGCGTTCCGTCCGGATTCAGCCAGCAGCCGCTGCAACCCCAGGGAGCGATGTGTCCCGCCGCCTGTTCACCTCGGAGTCGGTGACCGAGGGTCACCCCGACAAGATCGCTGACCAGATCAGCGACACCATTCTCGACGCCCTGCTCACCGCCGACCCCGCCTCGCGCGTCGCGGTGGAGACGCTGATCACCACCGGGCAGGTGCACATCGCGGGTGAGGTGACCACGAGCGCGTACGTGGACATCGCCTCGCTGGTGCGGGCCCGGATCCTGGAGATCGGCTACGACTCGTCGAAGAAGGGCTTCGACGGCGCGTCGTGCGGCGTCTCGGTGTCGATCGGCGCGCAGTCGCCGGACATCGCGCAGGGTGTGGACAGCGCCTACGAGCAGCGGGTCGAGGGCGACGAGGACGCGCTGGACAAGCAGGGCGCGGGTGACCAGGGCCTGATGTTCGGCTACGCCTCGGACGAGACGCCCGAGCTGATGCCGCTGCCGATCATGCTGGCGCACCGGCTGTCGAAGCGGCTGTCGGAGGTGCGCAAGAACGGCACCATCCCCTACCTGCGCCCCGACGGCAAGACGCAGGTCACCATCGAGTACGACGGTGACAAGGCGGTTCGCCTGGACACGGTCGTGGTCTCCTCGCAGCACGCCTCGGACATCGACCTGGAGTCGCTGCTGACCCCGGACATCCGGGAGTTCGTCGTCGAGGTGGAGCTGAAGGCGCTGCTCGACGAGGGCATCAAGCTGGACACCGAGGGCTACCGCCTGCTGGTCAACCCGACCGGCCGCTTCGAGATCGGCGGCCCGATGGGTGACGCGGGTCTGACCGGCCGGAAGATCATCATCGACACCTACGGCGGCATGGCCCGCCACGGTGGCGGCGCCTTCTCGGGCAAGGACCCGTCCAAGGTGGACCGCTCGGCGGCCTACGCGATGCGCTGGGTGGCCAAGAACGTGGTCGCCGCCCGTCTGGCCTCCCGCTGCGAGGTGCAGGTCGCGTACGCCATCGGCAAGGCCGAGCCGGTCGGCCTGTTCGTGGAGACCTTCGGCACCGCCAACGTCGAGGTCGAGAAGATCGAGCAGGCCATCTCGGACGTCTTCGACCTGCGCCCGGCCGCGATCATCCGCGACCTGGACCTGCTGCGCCCGATCTACGCCCAGACCGCCGCGTACGGGCACTTCGGCCGCGAGCTGGAGGACTTCACCTGGGAGCGCACCGACCGGGTGGACGCGCTGCGCGCCGCCGCCGGCCTGGAGTAACCCGCTCGACGCCGCCGGAAGGCCCGGCCCCTGGGAGGTCATCCCGGCGGGCCGGGCCTTCCCGCGTCCCACGGCCCGGTCCACCGCTGTGTCCGGTGCCCGGTCCACCGCTGTGTCCGGTGCCCGGTCCACCGCTGTGTCCACCGCCCGGTCCACCGCTGTGTCCGGTGCCCGTTCCGCCGCCCTGCCCACCGCCGTGTCCCACGCCACGCCCCTGGCCCGGGCAGAGAGACTTCCGGACGCCGCCGCACCGCCCCCACCTGGGCCGTGGTGGTGCGGCGGTGTCCGACCGGTCTGGTAGACATCCCTACGTGAGCGGAGGCGGCGGACCGGGAGGCGCGACGCCGGACCGGCGGCAGGCGCCGCGGCCCGGCGGCAGCGCGGTGCGCCCCGGCGACCCGGCGTCCGATGCCGGTCCGGGCGGCCCGGAGCGCGACGGCCGGCCGGCCCAGGCCCGCGGAGCGGCGGCCCCGAGGGCGCCGGCGAGCAGCTCGCCCTCATCCGCGAGACCGTCCGCAAGGCCAAGGAGCCCCGGGCCAAGCCCCGCACCTGGCGTGGGGCGGCCCTCGCCGAGGGCCTGCCGGTGGCGCGGGTGCTGGTCGACAAGGGCTTGGTCCACCTCGACCAGTTCTTCGACTACGCGGTGCCCGCCGCCATGGACGAGGAGGCCCGTCCCGGCGCCCGGGTCCGGGTCCGGTTCGGCGCCCGGGTGGTGAAGGGCCGCCGCGAGGGCGGCAGCCTGCACGACGGCTTCATCGTCGAGCGCCGCACCGACAGCGACTACGCCGGCCCGCTCGCCCCCCTCGCGCAGGTCCTGTCGCCCGAGCCGGTGCTCAGCCCGCCGCTGCTGCGGCTGTGCCGCCAGGTCGCCGACCGGTACGCCGGAGCCCTCGCCGACGTGGTGCAGCTCGCCGTCCCGCCCCGGATGGCCCGCGCCGAGCGCGACCCCTCACCCGCCCCGCTGCCCGCCCCGGAGCCCCCGTGTCCGGCTCCTGGGCGCGCTACCCGACCGGGCCCGCCTACCTCCAGGCGCTGGCCCGCGGCGACACCCCCCGTGCGGTCTGGCTCGCGCTGCCCGGGCCGCACTGGCCGCACGAACTGGCCGCCGCCATGGCCGCCACCCTCGCCTCGGGCCGCGGGGCCCTGGCGGTGCTGCCCGACGGCCGCAGCGCCGCCCGCGTCGACGCCGCCCTGACCGCGCTGGTCGGCGCCGGCCGGCACGTGCTGCTCACCGCCGACGCCGGCCCCGAGGAGCGCTACCGGCGCTGGCTCGCGGTGAGCAGGGGAGCGGTGCGCGCCGTCGTCGGCACCCGGGCGTCGATGTTCGCCCCGGTCGCCGACCTGGGCCTGGTCGCCCTGTGGGACGACGGCGACGGCAGCCACGCCGAACCGCACGCGCCCCAGCCGCACGCCCGTGAGGTGCTGCTGCTGCGGGCCCGCGAGGAGCGCGCCGCGCTGCTGCTCGGAGGTGTCACCACCACGGCCGAGGGGGCCCAGCTCGTCGACAGCGGCTGGGCGCTGCCACTGGCCGCCGCGCGGGAGCAGGTGCGGGCCGCCGCTCCGCTGGTCCGCACCGTCGGCGACCTGGACCAGGCCCGGGACGAGGCGGCCCGCGCGGCCCGGCTGCCGTCGCTGGCCTGGCAGGTCACCCGCGAGGCCCTGGCCCGCGGCCCGGTGCTGGTCCAGGTGCCGCGGCGCGGCTACGTACCGCGGCTGGCCTGCGACAACTGCCGCGAGCCCGCCCGCTGCGCCGCCTGCGCCGGGCCGCTGGAGATCCGCGAGGGCGGCGGCCCGCCCGCCTGCGGCTGGTGCGGGCGGCCGGCGGCGGACTGGCACTGCCAGGAGTGCGGCGGCTTCCGGCTGCGGGCCCGGGTGGTGGGTGCCCGCCGTACCGCCGAGGAGCTGGGCCGGGCCTTCCCGCAGGTGCCGGTGCGCACCTCCGGCCGGGACGCCGTGCTCGCCACGGTCGGGGACGCGCCCGCGCTGGTGGTCGCCACGCCCGGCGCCGAGCCGGTGGCCGACCGCGGGTACGCCGCCGCGCTGCTGCTCGACGGCTGGGCCCTGCTCAACCGCCCCGACCTGCGGGCGGGGGAGGAGGCACTGCGGCGCTGGGCGCTGGCGGCGACCCTGGTCCGGCCGGCGGGGGAGGGCGGCACGGTCGTGGTGCTCGCCGAGCCGACGCTGCGCCCGGTGCAGGCACTGGTGCGCTGGGACCCGGCCGGCCACGCCGTGCGGGAGCTGTCCGAGCGGGCCGAGCTGCGCTTCCCTCCGGTCGCCCGGATGGCGGCGGCGGCCGGGCCCTCGGCGGCGCTCGCCGAGTTCGCCGAGCTGGTCCGGCTGCCTCCGGGCACGGACGTCCTCGGCCCGGTGGCCTATCCGCGGCCCTCCGGGGAACCGTGGGAGCGGCTGCTGTACCGGGTGGCGCCGGGCGGCGGCGCCGCGCTCGCCGCGGCGCTGAAGACCGCGCAGGTCGCCCGCGCGGCCCGGCCCGGCCACGGCGGGCCGCTGTACGTCCGCATGGACCCGCCGGACATCGGCTGAGGCGCCCGGACCGCCCGGACCGGTACGGCGGGCGCGCTCCGTGGGCAGCCAGCCAGCCGTACCCGTCCGAGGCGCGGCCGGCGCCGAGGGGTGCCGACGGCGGGGGTTCGCCTCGCGCGGGACCGGCGGGCGGCGCCTGCCGGGGCGACCTGGCCCTGGGCGCCCGAACCTCCCGCGCGCGGGGGGCGTGAACCCCGTCCGCTGTCTGGAGGGGCCCCTGCCGCCTGCCGCCTGCCGCCTGCCGCCTGCCGGTCTCCGGGGCCGGGGACCGCGGCGCCTACGGGTTGCGGGGGCCGGGGAAGACGGGCGCCGGGTCGTCGCGGACCGTGCGGGCGGCCGGGACCGTCGGGGCGGCCTCCTCGGCGGCGGGGCGGCGCCCTCCGTAACGGCGGTGCACCGCCTGCTTCGTCACACCGAGTGCCGAACCCACGGCGTCCCATGAGAAGCCCAGCGAGCGGTCGAACTCCACCGCCGCCGTCACGAGGGTCTCGACGCTGTCGCGCAACTCCTGCGCGAGCCGGACGGTGGGCGCCGGGGCCCGGCCGTAGACCACGAAACCCGCGCTGGGGCCGCCGCGCCGCGGCCGGTAGACGTTGCCCAGCTGGGCGGTCAGGGTGCGCAGGGCGTCCACCTGGCGGCGGACCCGCTCGATGTCCCGCACCAGCAGGTGCAGGCTCGCTCGCGCCTGGGCGTCGGGGGTTGCGTGGTCGGGCATCGACAAGCCTCTCCAACCGGCGGTTCCATGGACGGGCGGCGCGATCGAGCCCTGCGCCGACCCGGTTTCAGTCACACTCTCTTGCCCAACGCGCCACAGCCCCGCTGGTCACGCTCAGCAGGCGCGGCCCGCCGGTGAGGGGGCGTGCGCCCCCTCACCGCGCACCCCCTGGCCCGCCGTCCACGCCCCAGTCGCGCCGGGGCGCGCGGACCCGAACCGGCCCACCACGAGTGCCCGCCCGTACGGGTGTTCTGGAGGAATCCGCACAGCGTCCGGTCCGGGAACGTCACGGTCTGCCCGCTCGCCGCCCTGGCACGGCCGTCCGCCGCGTTGCGGTACCGGCCGAGCAGGCCCACTACGAGGCCGGTTCGGCGCCTTGCGGCTGACCGCGCCAGGACACCTCGCCACCGGGCGAACCTCGCCAGCCACGGCACTAGAATCGGACGCCCGCCCGGACCCGCGGCCCCCGCCCGGGTCCCGCGGCCGAACCGCCCGACCGCAAGGGAGGGGCCCCGTGCCCGTCAAGCCCATCCGCCTGTTCGGTGATCCGGTGCTGCGCATGACGGCGCAGCCGGTCACCACCTTCGACAAGGAGCTGCGCACCCTCGTCAAGGACCTCACCGAGACCATGCTGGAGGCTCCGGGCGCCGGCCTGGCCGCACCCCAGATCGGCGTGTCCCTGCGGGTGTTCACCTACAACGTCGCGGGCGAGGTCGGCCACCTCGTCAACCCCGAGCTCACCCTCGGCGAGGAGGAACAGGACGGGGCCGAGGGCTGCCTGTCGCTGCCCGGTCTGACGATGGACTGCGTGCGCGCGCTCACCGTCGTCGCCAAGGGGTTCGACATGCACGGCGAACCGGTGGTCCTCCAGGGCAGCGACCGGCTCGCCCGCTGCATCCAGCACGAGACCGACCACCTCGACGGCGTGCTCTTCATCGACCGGCTCGACCGGGAGCGGCGCAAGGCCGCGATGAAGGCCATCCGGGAGACCGACTGGGGCGCCGAGGGCGCCCCGCAGGTGAAGATCTCACCCCACGACACGTTCGGCCGCGCCTGGTAGGTCCCGCGAGCCGGCCCGGGCCGAGCCGTACGGCACCAGGCACGGCTCGTACGACACGCCGGCGCTGACCGCCGCCGCCCCCGTTCCGCCCCCGTTCTCCTTCCGCGACTCTCCGCGACTCTTCTCGACCGTCCACCTTTTCCGCGACCGCCCACCCGAGAGGCACACCCAGCACGATGAGGCTCGTCTTCGCCGGCACCCCCGAGGTAGCCCTGCCCGCCCTGGACGCCCTGCTCGCCTCCGGGCGGCACGAGGTGGCCGCCGTCGTGACCCGGCCCGACGCCACCGCCGGCCGCGGGCGCAAGCTGCTGGCCAGCCCCGTCGCCCAGCGGGCCGAGGAGGCCGGCATCGAGGTGCTCAAGCCCGCCCGGCCGCGTGACGAGGACTTCCTCGTCCGGCTGCGGGAGATCGCCCCCGACTGCTGCCCGGTGGTCGCCTACGGCGCCCTGCTGCCGCGCACCGCGCTGGACGTGCCCCGGTTCGGCTGGGTCAACCTGCACTTCTCGCTGCTGCCGGCCTGGCGGGGCGCCGCGCCGGTGCAGCACGCCGTGATGGCCGGCGACGAGGTCACCGGCGCCTCCACCTTCCTCATCGAGGAGGGCCTGGACTCCGGCCCCGTCTACGGGGTGACGACCGAGCTGATCAAGCCCGCCGACACCAGCGGCGACCTGCTGGAGCGGCTCGCGCACAGCGGCGCGGGGCTGCTGGCCGCCACGATGGACGGCATCGAGTCCGGCGAGCTGACGGCCCGGCAGCAGCCCGAGGAGGGCGTCAGCCTGGCCCCCAAGATCACCGTCGAGCACGCCCGGGTGGACTGGAGCGCCCCCGCGCTGCGCGTCGACCGGCTGGTGCGCGGCTGCACCCCCGCGCCGGGCGCCTGGACGCTCGCGGCGGGGGAGCGGCTGAAGCTCGGTCCGGTCTCGCCCGCGCCCGAGGTGACCGGTCTGGCCCCCGGCGAACTGGCCGTCGGCAAGAACGCCGTGCACGTGGGCACCGGCAGCCACGCTGTCGCCCTCGGCGAGGTGCAGGCCGTCGGCAAGCGCCGGATGGCGGCGGCGGACTGGGCCCGCGGCACCCGCGTCGCCTCCGGGAGCCGACTCGGGGAGTGACCCCCCTCGGCCCCCGGCGGCACCCGGTTCGGGCCGTGGCCCGCGTGGCGCAGGGCGGCCGACCGGCGGCCCCGCGCCGCGCCGGCCAGCCACCCCGTACCCTTGACTGGCGGGCCACTTCCCGCAGGTCGGAAGGCCGGACGCCCGCAGCGTCCGGCGGTAGCGACGGCCTCCCCGCCCTCCAGCTCGACCCCAGCACACCGGAGCACCTTTGAAGACCACGCAGGCGAAGCCGTACCGGCGTCCCAAGCGCGACCCGGTCCGCATCCTGGCCTTCGAGGCGCTGCGGGCCGTCGACGAACGGGACGCCTACGCCAACCTGGTGCTGCCCAGCCTGCTGAAGGACGCCGCCGAGGAGGCCGTGGCCAAGGGCCGCACCTTCGACCGGCGCGACGCCGCGCTGGCCACCGAGCTGGTCTACGGCACCCTGCGCAACCAGGGCACCTACGACGCGGTGATCGCCGCCTGCGTGGACCGGCCGCTGCGCGAGGTCGACCCGCCGGTGCTCGACGTCCTCGCGCTCGGCGCCCACCAGCTGCTCGCCACCCGCATCCCCAGCCACGCGGCGGTCTCCGCCACCGTCGAGCTGGCCCGGGTGGTGCTCGGCGACGGGCGGGCCCGGTTCGTCAACGCGGTGCTGCGCCGGATCAGCGCCCGGGACCTGCCGGACTGGCTGGAGCAGGTCGCGCCGCCGTACGACGAGGACCCGGAGGAGCACCTCGCGGTGGTCCACTCCCACCCGCGGTGGATCGTCTCCGCGCTGTGGGACGCGCTCGGCGGCGGCCGGGCCGGGATCGAGGAGCTGCTGGCCGCCGACAACCAGCGGCCCGAGGTGACGCTGGTGGCCCGGCCCGGCCGCGCCACCCCCGAGGAGATCGCCGCCTCGCTGCCGCCGGAGGCGGCCGTGCCCGGCCGCTGGTCCCCGTACGCGGTGCGGCTGGCCGAGGGCGGCGATCCGGCGGCGGTGCCGGCCGTGCACGAGGGCCGGGCCGGCGTCCAGGACGAGGGCAGCCAGCTGGTGGCCGCGGCGCTGGCCGCGGCGCCGCTGGAGGGCCGCGACACCCGCTGGCTCGACGGCTGCGCCGGCCCCGGCGGCAAGGCCGCGCTGCTGGCGGCGCTGGCCGCGCGGCGGGGCGCGACGCTGGCCGCGGCCGAGAAGCAGCCGCACCGGGCCCGCCTGGTCAGCCGGGCGCTGGCCGGCAACCCCGGCCCCTACCAGGTGGTGGTCGCCGACGGCACCCGCCCGGTGTGGGCCGAGGGCTCCTTCGACCGGGTGCTGGTCGACGTGCCCTGCACCGGGCTGGGCGCGCTGCGCCGCCGCCCCGAGGCGCGCTGGCGGCGCCGGGCCGAGGACGTCGACGGGTTCGGGCCGCTCCAGCGGGCCCTGCTCACCGAGGCGCTGCGGGCGGTACGGGTCGGCGGGGTCGTCGGCTACGCCACCTGCTCCCCGCACCTGGCCGAGACCCGGGCGGTGGTGGAGGACGTGCTCGCCTCGGCCCACGCCCCGGCCGCCGAGCCGATCGACGCCCGCCCGCTGCTGCCGGGCGTCCCCGACCTCGGCGACGGCCCGACCGTCCAGCTGTGGCCGCATGTGCACGGCACCGACGCGATGTTCCTGGCCCTGCTGCGCCGCACGGCCTGAAAACCGGCCGCCGCCCCGCCGCGTACGGCGGGGGCGGGGCTCACGGGCTCGCTGGGCCGGGGTTCAGGCCGGGTTCGGTCCGGGTCGGGATCAGGTCAGCGACCACTGCTGGTTGGCGCCGCCGTTGCACGTCCACAGCTCCAGGGCGGTGCCGTTGACGTTGCCCGACGCCTGGTCGCCGCCGGTCACGTCCAGGCAGAGCCCGGACTGGACGCCGGTGACGGTGCCGTCGGGGTTGAGCCGCCACTGCTGGTTGGCGCCGCCGTTGCAGCCCCACAGCTCGACCTTGGTGCCGGTCGAGGTCTGGTTGTTGTAGGCGTCCAGGCACTGCGTCCCGTTGTAGAGGCGCAGTTCGCCGGCCGCGGTGGGCGTCACGGTCTGGTTGGCGCCGCCGCCGCAGTCCCAGATCTCGATCTTGGTGCCCGCGGCGGTCTCGTTGTCGTAGGCGTCCAGGCAGCGGTGCGAGGACGCGCCGAGCAGCGCGTGCGTGGTGCCGGTGCTGCTGCCGCTGCCGGTCGCCACCCGGTACATCACGGTGCCGTGCGCCGGGACGGTGGCGGAGATCGATCCGGAGGTGCTGCTGACGGCGTTCGACCAGAGGTTGGTCAGCTTGTACGACGATGCTGACGGCAGGCCGACGGCGGCGGCGGTGGTGGAGACCGTGGCCGCCGAGGAGTTCTCGTTGAAGAGCACCACCGACACGTCGCCGTTGCTCAGCGGCTTGGCCAGCACGTCCAGCCCGCCCGAGGAGGAGACCTCGGTGCCCTGGCGGCCCAGCGAGTCCTGGTCCACCGCGATCACCGAACGGTTGCCGTACAGGGACAGCGTGGCCGCGCTCGCCTGGCGCAGGTCGGTGCCGGCGATCAGTGGCGCGGCCATCTCCGCCCAGAGGCTGAACTCGCTGCGGTCCTCGGTGAACGACATGCCGTTGCCGACCTCCAGCATGTCCGGGTCGTTCCACGCGCCGGGGCCGGCGTACCGCGCGAGCCCCACGTTGGAGTGGAAGATCGACAGCATCGAGCCGAAGGAGGCGTTGATGTCCCCGGTGGTGCGCCACAGGTTGCCGGTGGGCGCGCCCCACGTCCACACCGAGTCCTCGCCCCACTCGCACATGCTGAAGACGATCGGCCGTCCCGTGGCGGCCAGAGCGTCGCGCATCGCGTCGTAGCGCTGCTGCCAGTCCACGCCCTGGTTGTTGCAGTTGTCGTACTTGAGGTAGTCGACGCCCCAGGCGGCGAAGCTGGCCGCGTCCTGCTGCTCGTGGCCGAGGCTGCCGGGGTAGCCGGCGCAGGTGGCGGTGCCGGCGTCCTCGTAGATGCCGAGCTTGAGGCCCTTGGCGTGGACGTAGTCGGCGGTGCCCTTGATGCCGTCGGGGAACTTGGCGGGGTCGGGTACGAGGTTGCCGGACGCGTCCCGGGACTTGGTCAGCCAGCAGTCGTCGATGTTGACGTACGTGTAGCCGTCGTCCTTGAGGCCGGAGGAGACGAGGTAGTCGGCGGTCTGCTCGATCAGCTGCTCGCTGACGTTGCAGCCGAAGGCGTTCCAGTCGTTGAAGCCCATCGGGGGCGTGCGGGCCAGCCCGTTGTCGAGGGCGTGGGCGCTCTGCGCCGGGCCGAGCAGCAGCAGGGCCGGCAGGAGCAGCAGCAGGGCCGCCGCGACGGCCGTGGCGGCGCGCGGCAGGGGGCGGGCGGCGGGGATGGAGAGCGGGTGGGGCGAGGAGCGCATGGGCCTTCTCCCGGGTGGGGGGCGGAGAGAGTGCGTGGACGACGGCCCGGCCTCCGGCAGGAGCGCGCGGACGTGTGCCAACGTGCGCGGACCTGTGGGAAGTTGGCCGGTCGCAGTGTCGGCTTATGATGGGGTCACGTCAAGATGCCGCGTCGTGGTGCCGCCCGGCGCCCAGGTCAGGGAGCGGACATCGACCAGGCCCCGCCGTACTGGCGCCCCGTCAGGAGTCCGTGTCGTGCCCCCGCGCCGACTCCGCCGCCGTCCCGCGGCCCCGCGACTGCGCCGGCACCCGGCTGGGCAGCCACACCCGGTCGCCCAGGTCCAGCGAGATCGCCGACACCAGCACCGAGCGCACCACGAAGGTGTCCAGCAGCACGCCGAACGCGACCGCGAACCCGATCTCCGCGAACGCCACCACCGGCAGCGTGCCCAGCACCGCGAAGGTGCCCGCCAGCACCAGGCCGGCCGAGGTGATCACGCCGCCGGTGGCGGCGAGGCCGGTCAGCACGCCCTCGCGGGTGCCGCGGCGCATGCTCTCCTCGCGGATACGGGTCATCAGGAAGATGTTGTAGTCGATGCCCAGCGCGACGAGGAAGACGAACACGAACAGCGGGAACGCGGTGTCCTCACCGGCCCAGTGGAAGACGTGACGGAACGCCAGCGCGCTCACCCCCAGCGCGGCGGCGAACGACAGCACCACCGTGGCGATCAGCACCAGCGGAGCCACCACCGCCCGCAGCAGCAGCCCGAGGATGACCAGTACCACCACCAGGATCAGCGGGATCAGCAGCTTGTTGTCCCGGTTGGCCGCGTGCGCGGTGTCCTTGAGCACCGCCGCCCCGCCGCCCACCTTCGCGTCCGCCCCCGGGATCGCGTGCAGCGCGGTGCGCGCCCGCTCCACCGTCTGCCGGGCGGCGTGGCTGTCCGCCCGGGCGGTGGTGGTCGCCTCCAGGTAGACCAGCCCGTCGCGTACGGCCGGCACCCCCGGCGGGGTGCCCACGCTGCGCGGCACCACGCCCGCCACGCCCGCGAGCGCGGTGCGCACCCGGGCCGCCTGACCGGCGTTCGCGATGACGACCAGGGGCTGCCCGGTACCGGCGGGGAAGTAGCGGTCCTCCAGGCGCTGCCCGACCACCGACTCCGGGGTGTTGGTGAAGCCCTGCGCGCTGGACAGGCCGACCGCGTTCAGCGCGACCAGGCCGAAGGACAGCGCCGCCAGCACCAGTGTGGTGCCGACCCACACCGTACGCGGACGGCGCGCCACCCGGCCCCCGATCCGCGACCACACCCCGGTCGCGGTCGGCTCCGGCGTGCCCAGGTGCGGAACCACGGGCCAGAACACCCAGCGGCCGAAGACCACCAGCAGCGCCGGGAAGAGCGTCACCATCGCCAGCAGCGCCACCGCCACGCCCACCGCGGCCACCGGACCCAGCCCCGAGGTCGAGTTCATCTCGGCCGCGAGCAGGCACAGCATGGACAGCGCCACGGTGGCGGCGCTGGCGATCACCGCGGGGCCGGCCCGGTGCAGGGCCAGCGCCATCGCCTCGTGCCGGTCGGCGTGCCGCCGCAGCTCCTCCCGGTACCGGGCCACCAGCAGCAGCCCGTAGTCGGTGCCCGCGCCGAAGACCAGGACGGTCAGGATGCCGGCGCTCTGCGCGTTCACCGTCAGGCCGCCGTGCCGCGCCAGCAGGTAGACCACCGCCTCGGCGGTGAACAGCGCGACCACCACCGAGACCACCGGCAGCACCAGGAGGGTCGGACTCCGGTAGGTGATCAGCAGGATCACGATGACGACGGCGAGCGCCGCGAACAGCAGGGTGCCGTCGATCCCCTGGAACGCCTTGCTCTGGTCCGCGCCGAAGCCGCCGGGCCCGGTCACGTGGACCTGGACCCCGGTCAGCCCCCGGGCGGCGGTCGACCTGACGGAGTCGACGGCGTCCGGCAGCTTGTTCCAGCCGTGCTCGCCAACGACGATCGGCACCACCAGCTCGGCCGCGCGGGGCGCGTGCGCCCGGTCCGGGATCGGCCCGACGGTACGGCTGCCGGAGATGCCGTGCGCGGTCAGCTGCCGCACGTCGGCGGTGTTCCGCTCGATCTGCCCGAGGTCGGCCGCGGTCAGGCCGCCGTCCCGGGTGAACACCACGACCGCGGGCGCGGTCTGCGGCACGAACGCCTTCTGCAGGTTCAGCACCTTCGTGGACTCCGCGGAGCTCGGCAGCCAGCTGGCCGCGTCGTTCTTCTCCGCGTCGGACAGCTTGCGGGCCAGCGGGCCGAGCGCCACCAGCAGCACGATCCACACCAGCAGGACCGCCCACTTCGCCCGCCGCCCGCACACCAGGTGCGCCACCCGTCCCGCTCCGTCCGCCATCGCCGCGTCCCCTGGTCGGTTGCGCCGTCCCCGACCCGCCTGCCGCGCCCGGGAGCTGAACGGGCACCAGCCTGGCACCGGGCGGCGCGGTCCGCGCGCAGGAAGGCGCACCCGGAGGACCGCCCGGCGATCCGACGGCCGATCCGGTCCTGCCACCGGTCTCCGGTCTCCGGTCTCCGTCCCCGCTCCCGGCACCCGGTCCTGTCTCCGGCTTCCGCTCCCGGTGCCCGGTCCGGGGGCCCGGGAGTCCCCGGCGGACCGCCGGGAAGTGCGGGCGGCCGGCGCGGACCGGGGGCGCCCGGTGCCCGGTGCTGGAGGGCGGTGCGGGGCCGACTTCGCACCCCGCGCGGCCCTCTGCTTTGCTGACCCCATGAGTGTGCAGATCAGCCCCAGTATCCTTTCCGCCGACTTCGCCCGGCTCGCCGAGGAGGCGCGGGCGGTGGAGGGCGCCGACTGGCTCCACGTCGACGTGATGGACAACCACTTCGTGCCCAACCTGACCCTGGGCGTGCCGGTGGTGGAGTCGCTCGGCAGGGCCACGTCGACCCCGATCGACTGCCACCTGATGATCGAGGAGCCCGACCGCTGGGCGCCCGCCTACGTCGACGCCGGGGCCGGCTCGGTCACCTTCCACGTCGAGGCCGCCGCCGCGCCCGTCCGGCTGGCCCGGGAGATCAGGGCCAAGGGCGCCCGCGCCTCGATGGCGCTCAAGCCCGCCACGCCGATCGAACCGTACGAGGACCTGCTGCCCGAGCTGGACATGCTGCTGGTGATGACGGTCGAGCCGGGCTTCGGCGGCCAGGCGTTCCTCGACATCATGCTGCCGAAGATCCGCCGGGTGCGCTCGCTCATCGACCGGCACGGCCTCGACCTGTGGCTCCAGATCGACGGCGGGGTGTCCAGCGAGACGATCGAGCGCTGCGCCGAGGCCGGCGCCGACGTGTTCGTGGCCGGCTCGGCCGTCTACGGTGCCGAGGACCCGGCCGCGGCCGTCCGCGCGCTGCGGGCCCAGGCGCAGGCGGCGCGCGCCCGCTGAGCGTCCGCCGGCGCGGACACACCGGACGCCCAGAGGCCGGCGGAGACGCCCGGAGGCGGGCGGGGGCTGCACGAGGGATACGCGGGTGAGCCGGGGCCGGCCGGGTACAGGGCGAGGGCGCGGGGTCCGGTGCGGTCCGGGGGCGCCCGGCCGGTTCGAACCGGCGTGCAGGCCGCGCGAGTCGGCGTCCGCGCCGGGCGGACAGGCCCCGCGGGCTTGCGCCCGTAGGCCCTCACGTCTGGGAGGATGGGCGCGCGGGCCGACAGCGGACCGCGACGGGTGACCGGGGAGAGGCGACGTGAGCACAGGCCGCGCACAGGTGCGCATGGGCCCGGGTGAGATGGTCCAGGCCGCGGCGATGGCACGGCGCTTCTACCTGGAAGGCCGGTCCAAGATCCAGATCGCCGAGGAGTTCGGCGTCAGCCGGTTCAAGGTCGCCAGGGTGCTGGAGACCGCGCTCGAACGCGATCTGGTGCGGATCGAGATCCGGGTGCCGGCCGAGCTCGACGCCGAGCGCTCCGACGCCCTGCGCGCCCGGTACGGACTGCGCCACGCGGTCGTCGTGGAGACGCCCGCCGACCAGGCCGACGTGCCCGACCCGGAGAACCTGGGCGCGGTCGCCGCCGACCTCCTCGGCGAGCTGGTCAGCGACGGCGACGTCCTGGGCCTGGCCTGGGGCCGCTCCATCATCACCATGGCCAACGCGCTGGAGCGGCTGGCCCCCTGCACGGTCGTGCAGCTCACCGGCGTCTACGACGTGGGCACCGCCGAACGCGGCTCGGTGGAGGCCGTGCGCACCGCGGCGGCCGTCTCCGGCGGCGAGGCACACCCCCTGTACGCGCCGATGGTGCTCGCCGACCCCGCCACCGCGGGGGCGCTGCGCGCCCAGCCCCAGATCGCCGCGGCCATGAGCCACTTCGAGGAGGTCACCGTCGCGGTGGTCTCCGTCGGCTCCTGGGAGGCCGGCATCTCCACCCTCCACGACGCCCTCACCCCCGCCGAGCGCGAGCACTACGCCGGGCTGGGCGCGGCCGCCGAGATGTCCTCGCACCTCTTCGACGTACGGGGCCGGCGGGTCGGCCGCGACCTCGGCGACCGCTGCATCACCATCGACACCGAGCGGCTGCGCCGCATCCCCGAGGTCCTGGCCATCGCCGGCGGCCGCCGCAAGGGCGACGCGATCGACGCGGTGCTGCGCTCCGGTCTGGTCACCAGCCTGGTCACCGACACGGCCGCCGCCGACTACCTGATGGACACCGGCCGCCCGGCCCCCGCCCCGCCCTGGACCGGGCCGGCCCTGACGGAGCCTGATCCGGCCGGGGGCCGTCCCTGACGGAGCCGGATTCCGGCCAGGAACCGCCCCTGACGGAGCCCGATCCCCGCTCCCGGACCCCGTTGCGGGTCTGTGACACTGCTGTGACGCCGACGTGCGCGGTCCGCCCCGCCGGAACCGTAGGCTGCCGCGCATGCCTATGGGGGACTACGCACAGCACACGAGCAGTCATACGAGCAGCCATTCCGGCAGTCATTCCAGCAGTCACTCGATCGGCCGTTCCAGCGGCCACTCGTCCCTGCTCTCCCGCCACACCACGCACCACTACGGCAACAGCGGTGGCGGTGGCGGCGGGGGGTTCGGGGCGGTCGTCGCTGTCATCGTCGTCGTCGCGGCGGTGGTGCTGGTCGTCTGGCTCGTCAAGCGCAACGGCCGGCAGTGACGGATGGGACGGCGGTGGCGGCGGCCACGCCGGTTCGGGCGAAGACACAGACCTGCCGCGCGTGGTTGGGGCGATGGTACGAAGCCCGTGCCCGGGAGTGCCGCGACCAGCGGATATGGGCGATGATGGAGCAGGAGCCGCAGCCGGGAACCCGCGCGACGGGCCGGGCTGACTCCCCGCCCGCCCATGTACCGCCGCAGGTGAGAGAGTCGGAATGCGCTTCCTCAATGATGTCAAGCCCGCGTACGACCTGACGTACGACGACGTGTTCATGGTGCCCGGCCGCAGTGCGGTGGGCTCCCGCCAGGACGTGGACCTGCGGGCGCCCGACGGCACCGGCACCACGATCCCGCTGGTGGTGGCCAACATGACCGCCATCGCCGGCCGCCGGATGGCCGAGACGGTCGCCCGCCGCGGCGGCCTCGTGGTCATCCCGCAGGACATCCCGATCGATGTGGTCACCGAGGTGATCGGCTGGGTCAAGCAGCGCCACCTGGTGCTGGACACCCCCATCACGCTCGCGCCCTCGCAGACCGTCGCCGACGCGCTGGCGCTGCTCCCCAAGCGGGCGCACGGCGCCGGCGTCGTGGTGGCCGACGGCCGCCCCGTCGGTGTGGTCACCGAGTCGGACCTGACCGGCGTGGACCGCTTCACGCAGCTGTCCGAGGTGATGTCCCGCGACCTCTTCCTGATCGCCGCCGCCGCCGACCCGCGGCAGGCCTTCAACCAGCTGGAGGACGCCCACCGCAAGTTCGCCCCGGCGGTCGGTGCCGACGGCCGGCTGGCCGGCATCCTCACCCGCACCGGCGCGCTGCGCGCGACCCTCTACCAGCCGGCGGTCGACGCCGACGGGCGGCTGCGGGTGGCCGCGGCCGTCGGGATCAACGGCGACGTCGCCGGCCGGGCCAAGCTGCTCCTTGACGCCGGTGTGGACACCCTCGTGGTGGACACCGCGCACGGCCACCAGGAGTCGATGCTGAACGCGCTGCGGGCGGTGCGCGCGCTGGACCCGCAGGTCCCGGTGGTGGCGGGCAACGTGGTGGCCGCCGAGGGCGTGCGCGACCTCGTCGAGGCGGGTGCCGACATCGTCAAGGTCGGCGTCGGCCCCGGCGCCATGTGCACCACCCGCATGATGACCGGTGTGGGCCGCCCGCAGTTCTCCGCGGTGCTGGAGTGCGCCGCCGAGGCCCGGCGGCTGGGCAAGCACGTGTGGGCCGACGGCGGTGTGCGGCACCCCCGGGACGTGGCCATGGCGCTCGCGGCCGGCGCGTCCAACGTGATGATCGGCTCCTGGTTCGCCGGTACCCACGAGTCCCCGGGCGACCTCCAGCAGGCGGCGGACGGCCGGCTGTACAAGGAGTCGTTCGGTATGGCCTCGGCCCGCGCGGTGCGCAACCGCACCAGCGAGGAGTCCGCGTACGACCGGGCCCGCAAGGGGCTCTTCGAGGAGGGCATCTCCACCTCGCGGATGTTCCTGGACCCGGCCCGCCCGGGCGTGGAGGACCTGATCGACTCGATCGTGGCCGGGGTGCGCAGCTCCTGCACCTACGCCGGGGCGGCCTCGCTGGCCGAGTTCGCCGAGCGGGCCGTGGTCGGCGTGCAGAGCGCGGCCGGGTACGCCGAGGGCAAGCCGCTGTACGCCAGCTGGCAGTAGCCGCCCGGCGGGGACGCAGGGAACACGGGGTGCGGGTCCGCCGGACGGCGGGCCCGCACTCGTACGTTTGTCCGGGTGGGACTGCGGCGCCCGGGCGGGGCGGGTCGGAACGGGGGCGACGACACGCTGACTTCACGGGGTTTAGTGGTCATTTGTCCGGCCTGTGATGTTTTGCTCCCCCCGATGGGGTAACGCGCTGGAGTGAGGCCGAAACCGGCCGCGGCAGCCCCCAAGGAGGCCACACATGATCACGCGCGACCAGATCCCCCAGGTCGTGGGCCATCCGGTCCATGACGCCCAGGGGAAGAAGATCGGCGATGCCAAGCACATGTACCTGGACGACGCCAGCGGCGACCCGGAGTGGGTGACGGTCAAGACCGGCCTCTTCGGCAACAACGAGACGTTCGTGCCGACGCGCGCCGCCCGGATCGTGCAGGACCACTTGGAGGTGCCCTACGAGAAGGAGCAGGTCAAGGGCGCGCCCAACGTGGACGTCGACTCCGGCGGTCACCTGTCGGCCGAGGAGGAACGGCACCTCTACAGCTACTACGGCCTGGAGAGCCGCAGCGGCGGGCAGACCGGGGAGCGCTCCCGGGACACCGGGGACATGGGGCCGGCGGCAAGGCGGCCGCGGCCGGCGCAGCGGGCGGGATGGCGGGAGCCGCCGCAGGCGGCCAGAGCTCCCGAGGCGCGGTGGGGGAGGACGCGGGCGGCAAGGCGGCGGGCACGCGCGAGGAGGGCACCGGCGGCGCCGCCTACGCGGCCGGCACCACCGGCGCGGCGGAGCGCCTCGGCGGGGTCGAGACCGGCGAGGCCATGACCCGCTCCGAGGAGGAGATGCACGTCCACGTCGAGCGGCAGACCACCGGCCGGGCCCGGCTGCGCAAGTTCGTCGACGTCGAGGAGGTCGAGGAGACCGTGCCGATCCGGCACGAGGAGGTCCGGCTGGAGCGCGAGCCGATCACCAAGGCCGACCGGGCCGCCCTCGGGGGTGACATCAGCGAGGCCGACCAGTACGTGACCCTCCACGAGGACCAGGCGGTCGTCGACACCGAGATCGTCCCCAAGGAGCGCGTCCGGATGCGCGTCGAGGAGCACGTCGAGCAGAAGACCGTGCACGGCCGGGTCCGCAAGGAGCGGATCGAGACCGAGATGACGGGCGCTGACGAGGCGACGCGGAAGGGGCCGTCCGAGGGCGGCACCGACCCGTCGTCCGACAAGCGCTTCCGCTGACGGCGCCGCGGGCAGGGCGCCCCGCCTCCCGGACCACCGGGGAGCGGGGCGCCCGCACGCGTGCCTGCCGACCTGCCCGGCGCTGTCCGTCCTGCGGCCGGGCCGCCGTGGCCCCGACCGCCTCAGGAGCGGGCCGGGGACGGGACCGGCGCGGGCTCCGCCGGACCGGCGACTGCGGCGTCCGCGGCAGACGCGGCGGGTGCCGGGTGGCGGGGGGCCGGGGCGAGCAGGGCGCGGACGGCCAGTGCGGTGGTGCGGTCCAGCCCCGTCGCGCAACGGGCGAACCCGCGGGGGTGGTCCCGCAGCGCCCACAGCACCCGGGCCGCGCCCCAGGCGCCCGAGCGGGCCCGGGCCAGGCTCCAGCAGCCCACCGCGTGGGTGACGGCGTCGAACCGTTCCAGCAGGTCCGGCCCGGGCATCAGCTCCTCCCGGACCCGCTCCTCGACCGCGGCGAGCACCGCGCCGACCTCGGTGAAGTCCGCGTCGAGCCCGGCCGGCGGGCAGCCGGCCTCGCGGCAGGCGTCCACCACGGCCAGCGCCAGGTCGTGGCCGACATGCGCGGTGATCCCGGCCAGCGCGAACTGGAGCGGTGCCGCCGTCCGCCGCCCCCGCGCCCGCAGCAGCGCCCGCCAGCAGGCAGGGGCCGCGGCCGGCGGGCCCTCCACCGCCGCCAGGTACCGCTCGGCGAAGACCACGGTGAGCCGCGCGGCCCGCGGCCCGTCGGGGAACTCACCCGCGGCCATCCGGTGCCGCACCTCGTCGGTGACCGCCAGGTAGACCCGGTTGAACACCGCGACCCCGTCGTTCGGCGGCAGGTCGGCGGCCAGGGCCCGCATCCGCGCGGCCACCCTCCCGACCCCCGCGGTCCGGGTCCGGGGCCGCCGGGGAGTCACCGGCCCGGGCACCAGGGAGCCGGCCGGCAGCGGGAAGAGCGTCCGGGCGGCGAACGCGGCACCGGCGTCGGGCGCGCGCCTGCCCGTGCCCGTGCCCGTGCCTGTGGCTGTGCCCGTCGCCGCGCCGAGGGTCCGACCGCGGGCCTCCCCGCGCCCGTCCGTGCCGGGCGCCACGGTGTCCAGGACGGCGGCCCCGGCCGGAGAACCTGCTGACGGGCCGGTCGACGCGGCGGCCTTCGGGACCGAGGGCGAGTCGGCCTTCCGGTCCGAGGGCGAGCGGGTGGTGGGCGGGTCGAGGAGCAGGCCGGGGAGCGTGGCGGGAGGCGAGCTTGCGGTCATACGGTCAGCTTGTCGCTTCTGCCAATCGGCGCTGCCCCGCCGCGCCCCACTCGCTCCCGCCCGGTCCCCAGGACGGACCACCGGCCTGGAGAACCGGCGGCCACCGGCCGTGCCCCGGAGCACCGGCCCGCAGGGTGGGGCCGGACCGGAGGGCACCCGCGCCGCGGGCCGTCCCGACCGTCGGGGAGAGCGGACGGGAGCCGGGCTCGGCGCGCGATCACGCGCCGCGGCCGCGGGCGGTGGCGGCGTCCCGGCCGGAGGAGTGCGGGCCCGGCTGGAGGAGTGCGGGGCCGGCTGGGAGGACCGCCGACCGCTCTGGTCGCCGAACCGCGAGCGTCCAGCGCGCCGTTCGCGCGGCTCGGGGACGACCGCGAGGTCGCGGCGCGCCCTTCCGGCGCCAGGCACTTCCACCCCCTGTGGCCGGGTGGACCGGAGCCGGCGGGCGAGCTGTCGCCCACCGGCGGCCGCGGGCGGCGACTGGCGGTGTTCGCCGCCCGGCCAGGCGCCGGGTCGTACGAGCGGTGCAATTGCTCCGGGCGGCCGAGCCCCGGGGCCGGGGCGCCGGGCCGGAATCACCCAGCTGACCTGCGCTGACGCTCTCCCCGGCGGCCTGGGTCCCGCGATCCTGTGCCATGGCGTGTTCGCGCGGCAGGAATTCTCCGGCTCCCGGTCCGACGGTGCGTGAGGCGACGCTAACGTGGAGGCACGGTCCGGCGGGCTCGATTCCCCCGTGCGCGCCCGCTGGACCGCCCACGCCCGATCGGCGGCGCCCCCGTGCGCCGCGCGCCGCCACGTGACGCACCCCGCGGCGGCGCTTCGGAGCAATCCCGTCTCCACGGCAGCTGTTCCGCGGCACGCCCCGGCTGCCGGGGCGGCACGCGGAAGGGGCGACCGCGCGGCGCTGAGTGCGCCGCACGGCCGCCCCGGGGCGCCGTTCACCTCCGACCGCGGCTCCCGAACCGGGCTGAGTGCCCCGGGCCGGGCCAGGCCAGGACAGGTCGGGTCAGGACGAGCCAGGCCAGGCCCTAGAAAGCGGCGAGGCCGTTCGGGGTGCCCAGGCCCGTGGGTCCGTCGTAACCGCGGGCGCTGTTGCACAGGTTGTCGCCGCCGCAGTCGAAGCCGTAGGCCGCGTTGGAGCCGCCGGTCACGTCGTACAGGTCGGCGGTGTGGGAGTAGAGGCGGGAGGCGTCGGAGAAGTCACCCGGGTTTCCGGCCAGCGCGATGACGGAGGCGACGATCGGGGAGGAGAGGCTGGTGCCGCCCGCCTCGACCCAGCCGGGGTAGGGGAAGTCGTCCGGGGTGGTGTCGTAGACGGCGAGTCCGCCGGTGTCGGGGTCGGCGTCCGCGGACACGTCGGCGGTGACGCGTCCGGGGCAGTCGGGAACGCCCGTCTGCCAGTCGGACTTGCCGTACCAGGCCGAGCAGCCGCTGCTCGACTGGCCCCAGGCCGTCTCCGACCAGCCCCGCGCGGTGCCGGGGTCCCGTACCAGTGACGTGCCGCCGACGGCCGTCACGGAGGGCAGCACCGCGGGGAACTTCGGCACCGAGAAGCCGAGGTCGCCTGAGGCAGCGGTGATCGCCACCCCGGGGTGGCGGTAGGCCGACTCGTACGCGAACATCCCCCACCCCTCGTCGTCCCCGTAGCTGTTGGAGATCTCGGTCGCGCCCAGACGCGCGGCGGTGTTCTCCGCGGCGGCCATGTCCTCGTCGTTGTTGCTGTCCGCCTCGACCAGGAGGATGTGGCAGGCCGGGCAGACCGCCGACACCGCGTCCACGTCGAGCGCCGTCTCCAGGCTCCAGCCGGAGTACTGGTCGTTGGCGGGGTAGCCGGACCGCTTGCCCTCCTGGTTGGCCTTGGTGAAGCAGCCGTTGGCGGTGGTGCAGGCGGGCAGCCCGTAGGTGGCGCGGTAGACCGCGAGGTCGGCCTCGGCGGTGGGGCTGTCGTAGGCCTCGACGACGGCGACGGTCTGCCCGGCGCCCCCGGTGGACGGCAGGTTGTAGGCGGAGCGGATGTCGGCCGGGCTGTACCCGGTCGGCAGTGCGTCCGCCGCACCGGCCGCGTGTGCGGCGCGGCCCCTGGCACCGCGGCCGCCGTGCACGTCGGTGCGGATCAGGGCCATGCAGCGGACCTGGCCGGGCGAGGCCGCCGGGCAGGCGTCCTGGAGGTTGGCCGGCTGCTGGTTGTGCTGCTCGTGCTGTGCTGGGTGCGCGGCGAGGCCGGCGGCCGTCGCACCCGGCGCCGCGCAGAAGAGGGCGACCGCGGCCAGCGCGGCGGATATCGCCGTGGCTGGGAAGAGGCGTCCGAACATAGGGCTCGTTCCTTCCGGCTGGATCAGCGCGCGTGCGCGGCGATGGTGTAGGCGTTGTCGACGACCTGGGTGATCGACCCGCCGTCGGCGTCGGTGGCGGTCACCCGCAGCGCGGGGCTCGTCCCGCGGGCGGAGGCCGGGTTGGGCCAGCGCGCTGTGTAGGAGCCGTGGTGCCCGCCGACCACCGCGTGCCGCCAGGTGGTGCCGCCGTCGAAGGACACGTCCACCGAGGCGGAGGTGATCGCGGCGTGCGACCCGATGCCGTCGTAGGTCAGGTGGCCGACGTTCAGCTTCAGCTGCTGCACCGGGGCGGAGCTGGTGTTCAGCTCGTCGGCCGCCAGTTCGTAGTTCAACGTGAGCACCGGCAGGATCTCGCAGGAGCCCTGGACGGGGTACTCGGAGCACTGGTAGCCGGCCGGCAGCGCCATGTCCGCGGGCGGCTGCTTCTTGTAGGCGAAGCGGAACGTCAGGTCCGTGTGGGTCGAGGTGGCCTGGCTGTACTGGGGCGTCTGGGGCGACAGCACGGTGTCGTACACCAGGCGGTACGTCCTCGGCTCGGCCGGGGTGCTGCCCGCCGAGAACGGGTGGTCCTCGATGCAGGCGGGGTAATCGGAGAACTTCTGCCCGTCGATGGAGCAGGTCCCGCTGTCGTAGAGGTACCGGATACCGGTCGCGGCCTGCTGGCTGTCCTGGGCGTCGGTGGCGTAGAACGCGGTGAGGTAGTCCTCGTCCGCGTTCTCGGTGACGCACGCCGAGCAGTTCTCGTACAGGGCGTCCGGCCGCGGCAGGTGCTGGCCCCACTGCGGTGTCAGCGGTCCGCGGCCCCAGTCCGTCGAGTACGTGTGGCCGCCGGCGTAGGTGCGGGGATCGGCCATGATCTCGTTCAGGCTGTAGCCGGGGCCGATGCCAGCGTTGAAGATCCAGTCGCCGCCGTCCGCGGTGCCGACGTAGTCGGTGAAGTCGCCGGGCGCCACGCGGGTGAGCCCGTCGTTGACCTGGACCGCGGCGATATCCGCCGGCAGGACCGGGTCGATGGAGGCCTTGGAGAACTCGAAGTTCGCGGGCGTCTGCGCCGGGTCGGCGTAGAGGTGCTCCTTGACGGTGGCCAGGTCGCCGCCGCGCACCTTGTACGGGCCCTTCGGGATCGTGTTGTCCCAGCCGAACGCCAGGTCGTACCGGTAGGGGTAGGCGCTCTCCCCCTTGTACGGGAAGCTGCCGCCGGACGCGGGCGCGATGCCGTCCCACTGCACGAAGTAGCGCAGCCTTCCGGCGGACGGGCCCGAGGACGTCGGTGCGACGTAGATGTCGGCGCCGGGGCTGCCCTGGATGTCGGTGCCCTTCGCGCCGTAGAGCGTCGCCGAGATGACGTCCCAGTCGCCGGTCGCGCTCTGCAGCCCCCAGGCCGCGGTCTCGTTGATCTGCCGGGAGGGCCGCGGGGTGGCGGCGGCGGAGCGCGACGTGGCGCTCTTCTCGTCCAGGGACACCTCGGTGACGGCGCCGCTGCTGGCGGGAACGGTGAAGCTCGCGCTCACGTACCGCAGTTCGACCGGGTTGCCCTCGTCGTCGAACTCGGCGAACTGGGCGACGGCGAAGTAGTGGCCCTCAGGGACGGCGATCCGGGCGACACCGCCGGCGGACGCGAACGTGGTCGACAGGGTCTTGAACGAGTCCATGTCCCACAGCCTGATGATCGCGTTCGCCGGGCCGGTCAGACCCGGCGTGTCGAGCTGCGCGATCTGGTAGGCGTACTGCGGGGTCGCGCCCTGGCCGGGCGCGGCCGCTGCCAGCGCCAGCCGGTTCACGCCGGGCAGGGGAGTGGTGCCGGCGGCCCGGCCGGCGGTGACGTCGGCGGCGATCCGCTCGCGCAGGTACGCCGCGAACTCCCCGGCCGAGGAGGGCGTCATGTAGCCCACGGCGCTGATGCCGCCGCCGGAGGAGGTGAGGGTGATGCCGGGCGGCGGGGTCGCGTCGGCCGTGCTGAAGGACAGCGCCACGGGGATCCTGGCCCCGTCGGTGATGTGGTCGCGCACCAGCGCGGAGACATCGAACAGCGCCCAGTCCAGCGACCGGCCGGCGTAGGGCGCGGCCTCCGCGGGCACGACGTAGCGGTCGCCGTTCGGGCCGGTGTAGTTCAGCGTCGGGCCGCCGCCCTGGACCACCTGCGTGCCGTCGGGGCGCACCAGGATCTTCCCGCCGGTCAGCGTGGTGACGGTCTGTCCGCTCCCGGGGGTCTGCGGCCCGGCGGTCGCCTGCGGGGCCGGTGCGGCGGCCGAGTCGGCCCGCGCGGGGTCCGCGTCCAGCGTCGCGGTCAGCGACAGCGCCAGCAGCGGCGCCGCGAGGACGGCCAGCCACCGCACGGTCCGGCGGCTCACCCCCGCCGGCGGCCGCGGGCGGCTTCTGTGGTCACTCATCACTCGACTTCTCCTTGTGCCAGGGATATGCGGAGGAACGTGCGGAGGAACATGTGGAGGGATGCGTGGAGGGATGTGCGGAGGAACGCGTGAGGGGTCGCGCGGTTTCGGCGGCGTTGCCGAGGCGGGCTGGCGGAGTCCGGTCCGGCCGGGGGCGTCCGGCACGTGCGCTCGGGGCGCCGCCGGCCGTCGGCCCGGACCGCTGCGCGCCCACCTCCCGGACCTGCCGGGCCGGGAGGTCCCCCTGGCCCGGCAGGTCCGGGAGGAGCCCCCCGTACTCCGCCCTACGGGCGGCTGACACCGTTGTCGACAGACGCCTCGCCGGACTCGGCGACCTGTGGCGCGCTTGTCCGGCCACTGTGGCCCGGGCGAGCCCGGCCGAGTATCCGACGGATCACCTATTTTTGGCCACGGCGCCGGGTTCCTGGTCCGGTACGTCCCGCTGTGCGAGTTCCGCGACCGTGCTGCCCGCACCGGTGGCGAGCACCGCCAGGGCGGTACGCGAGGAGACACCGAGCTTGCGCATCGCGGAGCTCAGGTGCTGGGCGACCGTCTTCGGGGACAGGAACAGCGCCTCGGCGATCTGCCGGTTGCTGCGCCCGGTGGCCACCAGGCGGGTGACCTCCGACTCCCGGGGCGACAGGCCGTTGCCGTAGCCGCGGCGGCCGCCGCGCTGCGGCCGCTTCGCCGCGACGCCGTGCTCGCGCAACGTCGCCACCACCCGGTCGGCGTCGCCCAGGGCGCCCAGCGCGATCAACTGCCCGCGCACGCCGGCCAGGAGGGCCAGAGCGGTTTCGGGCCGGCCCGCGGCGAGCTGGCAGCGGGCCTGCTGCTCCTGGGCCAGCAGCGCCTCGTAAGGGCGGGGGAGGTCCTGCCAGGCCGCGGCCGCCCGGGCGAACAGCCGGGCGGCCGCGGTGTTCTCGCCGCGCGCCTGGGCCAGGATCGCCCGGCAGGAGGCCAGTCCGGCCTGCGGCCCCGGGGCGTCGCGGCCGCGCAGCCCGCGGGCGAACGCCGCGGTCAGCCGTCCGGCCTCCTCGACGCGGCCGGCGGCGGCCAGCGCGGCCACCCGCGCCGGGCCGAGATCCGCCGCCCAGACCCAGGTGCGCTTGCGGGCGATGACGGCCGCCGGCTCCTCGGTGATCTCCAGCGCCTCCTCGGCGCGGCCGCCGATCAGCGCCAGCCGGGACAGCGCCGCGGCGGCCTCCATGGAGTCCGCCAGCGCGCCGCTCCGCACCTCCTCGGCCAGCACCAGCCGCAGGCGCTCGGCCGCCGGCTCGTACGCGCCCGCGGCGGCCTGCAGCAGCCCGGCGACCAGGAGCGACTCCAGCCGGGCGAGCGGGAGGATGTCCTCGCCCTCGGCCAGCGCGGCGGCCCGCTCGGCGAGCCCGTCCCAGGCGCCGGTGAGCCAGTCCAGATGGGCCCGGGTCACCATGGCGGCGGACTGGTAGCGCCGGTACCGGCGGCGGCCAGCCAGCGCGAGGGCCCGGTCCAGCCGCCGCTCGGCGACGGCGTACCGGCCCCACAGCATCGCCATGTCACCGATGTTCAGGTTCGCCCGGGATATCTGCTGCCACTCCGCCGGGACGGCGGCGTCGTCGGGGATCCGCGCGGCGAGCGCCCACCCGTCCATCTCACCCAGCATCAGCCGGGCCGTGGCCTGGTCCGCGGCGAAGCCGAGCCGGTCGGCCGCCGTCATCGACGGAACCTCCACCTGGGCCGCGCGCTCCAGCCAGCGCAGATGGGCCGCGACGGGCCAACTGCTGCTGCGCGGCCAGCCCAGCCGCATCATAGCCCTGGCCGCCTCGGCCGGGTCGTGGGCCAGATGCGGGAGCGCCCGCTTCAACTCGGCGCGGCCGGCGTCGTCCTCGCCCATGAACAGCAGCAGGTTGCCGAGCTGTACGCGGACGTCCGCCTCCTCGCCGGGCCCCCGTACCCCGGAGTCCAGCGCGGCGCGCAGGGGAGGCAGCAGCTCACGGAACCGGGCCGGCCCCGCGAACGACGCGAACGGGAACTTCCTGATCAGCCGGACCACCGACGCGGCCGGCAGGCCGGCGTTGACGACCAGGTCGTGCAGCAGCGCTCCGGCGGTCGTCTCGTCACCCGAGGCGAGCGCCAGGTCGGCGGCCCATTCGCCGTACCGGCACCACTCGCTTCGCTCGCCGGCCGCGCGGAAGTGGCCGGCCAGTTCGGCCACCGGCTGCGGCGCCAGGCCCTCAAGCGTCCGCCCGGCGCGCCGGTGCAGGGTCCGCCGCCTCGGCCGCGGTATGGCGTCGTACACCGCCTGGCGCGCCAGCACATGACGGAACGCCACCTGCCCCCAGCCGTCGTCGTCCAGCAGCCCGCCGTCCAGGGCCTCGCACAGGCCGGCCTGCGCCCGCCCCGCGGCAAGGCCCGCCACCGCCTGCACCGTTGACTCCTCGGCCGGCCGGCCGAGCACCGCCGCGGCGCGCAGCACCGCCTGCGCCTCGGGCCCGAGCCGCCCCACCCGCTCCAGCACCATGTCGCGGACCGTGGCCGGAACACCGATCTCGTCCAGGTGCCGGCGCTCCCACCCGCCGCCGTGGAAGGTCAGATCGGCCCGGTCGGCCAGCAGCCGCACCGCGCCCTCCACCGCCAGCGGCACCCCGTCGGTCCGCCGGTGAAGGAACCCCGCGAACCGCTCGGACACCTGCACGCCGGACAGCATGGACGACACCAGCCGCGCCGTACCGGCCACATCGAGCGGCGCGAGGGTCAGCCGCAGCCGCCCCGCCGCCGAGGCGGAGTCCGCGGCGAGCCGGGTGGCCAGCCGCCGCAGCAGCGAGCCGCTCGGCACGTCCTCCGGGCGGCAGGTGACCACCAGGCCGACGGGCTGCGGCACCCTGGAGGTCAGGAACAGCAGGAACTCCAGCGTGGCCTCGTCCGCCCAGTGCACGTCCTCCACGACCAGCACCGCCACGCGCAGGCAGCCCAGCAGTTCGGCCAGCGCCCGGAAGGCCCGGTGCCGGACCGCCGTCGCGTCCTCGGCCGGTCCCGGCGCGGCCGGAAGGACCCCGGCCCACTCCGGGAACAGCGGCCGCAGCGCCCCGGCCAGCGGGCTCAGTGGCAACCCCTCCACGGTGTCCGCCGCCTGCCGCACCGCGTCCACCAGCGGGGCCAGGGTCTGCGGGTGGTGCAGCGGCGGGCAGCGCGCGACCAGCACCCGGTCCGCCCTGGCCGTCCGCGTGGCCAGGTACTCCCGCAGCAGCCTGCTCTTGCCGACCCCGGCCTCGCCGTCGATCCACACCACCGGCGGCGGCGCGGCGAACGCCCGGCGGAGCTCGGCTATCTCCCGCCCGCGGCCCACGAACTCGGGAGCATGCACGGCCGCCGCCCGGCCACTTCCCCCACGTACGGAAACATCCATGCCGGCCCTTCGTTCCTCGTGCCTCTCCCGGCAAGACGTGCCCCGCTCACCCCCCTGGCACGCCCTGCCCCAGCCCCCGACCGGGGGTGTCCCGGGCTCCGTCGGCCGGCCCCCGAGCAGGCGCGCCACGGGGCTTGCGGCCGCCTGGCGTCCACACCTGCCAGACCGCCTCGCCACCAGGCCGACCCCGCCGGTCCCGGAACCATCTGTTCCACCAGGCAGGAGGATACGGCGCCGAGTTGACCAGACCGGCTGCCGCCGACCGCCGCTCAGGACCGCGGCCGACCCCGGGGCCCCGTCCCACCGCGCCGCGGCTCCCGGGCAACTCCTGGCCGCCGGGCTGAGCGGTTCCCGTGCCGTGGGCGTCCGCGATGCGACGATGGGCGCCACCGACGCGGCGCGAGCCGCGACGCAGGACGCCGGCCCGGCCGCGGGCGGCGGAGCGCGAGGAGGAGCCGGACATGGGGCGAGTCGCGGGCTGGAAGCTCCACGGGGACGGGCGCAGCCCGGCGCCCGGCGCCGTCGTCCGGCCGGACGAGCGGCTGTCCTGGGGCCGTACCGCCGGCCTGGGCGCGCAGCACGTGGTGGCGATGTTCGGAGCCACGTTCGTGGCCCCGGTCCTCATGGGGCTCGACCCCAACCTCGCCGTGATGATGTCCGGCTTCGCCACCGTGCTGTTCCTGCTCACCACCGGCGGCCACATCCCCAGCTACCTGGGCAGCAGCCTGTCCTTCGTCGGCGTGGCGGGCGTCATCCGGGCCCAGGGCGGCGGCAGCGCCACCGTCACCGGCGCGCTGCTGGTCACCGGCGCGGTGCTGCTGCTGTGCGGCCTGGTCGTCCGGGGCCTGGGCGCGCGCGTCGTGCACGCCGTGCTGCCGCCCGCCGTCACCGGCGCGGTGGTGCTGCTCATCGGCTTCAACCTGGCGCCCGTGGCGGCCGGCACGTACTGGCCGCAGGACCCGTGGACGGCGCTGCTGACGCTGGCCGCCACCGGCATCGGGCTGGTGGCGCTGCGCGGCTTCCTCGGCCGCGTCGCGATCTTCCTCGGCCTGGTCTTCGGCTACGCCGTCTCCTGGCTCTTCGACCGCGTCTTCGGCCGTATCCACAGCCCCGACAGCGCCGGACACGCCGTCACCCGGTGGCGGCTGGACCTCGGCGGGGTGGGGAAGGCCGACTGGTTCGGCTTCCCGCCCACCCACGCGCCCGACTTCAAGGCGTCCGCCGTCCTGGTGGCGCTGCCGGTGGTGATCGCGCTCATCGCGGAGAACGCCGGGCACGTCAAGGCCGTCGGCGAGATGACGGGCGAGCCGCTGGACGAGCGGCTGGGCACCGCGGTGGCCGCCGACGGCGCGGCCACCGTCGTCTCCACCGCGTTCGGCGGCCCGGCGACCACCACCTACGCCGAGAACATCGGCGTCATGGCCGCCACCCGCGTCTACTCCACGGCCGCCTACTGGGCCGCCGCGCTCTTCGCGATCCTCTTCGGGCTGTGCCCGAAGTTCGGCGCGGTCGTCGCCGCGGTGCCCGGCGGGGTGCTTGGCGGCGTGACCGTCCTCCTCTACGGCATGATCGGGCTGCTCGGCGCCCGGATCTGGGTCGACAACCGGGTCGACCTGGGCGACCCGCGCACGCTGGTGCCGGTCGCGGCCGGCGTGATCATGGGCATCGGCGACGTCACGCTCACGTTCACCGACACCTTCTCGCTCAGCGGGATCGCGCTCGGCACCGTCGTGGTGCTGGCCGGCTACCACGCGGCCCACCTGGTCCGCCTCCCCGCCGCGTCCCCGCCTCCCCTGGACCCGCCGCCGGGCTCCGGGAGCTCCTCGGCCTCCGCACCGGCGGGGGAGTAGGCGGCGGGACCTGCCGAGCGGTGCCGGACGTCAGGGCAGTTCCATGAAGATGTCGGCGCGGGCCGGGTAGCCCTCCACCGGGATGCGGTCGCGGGTGGTCCTGACGAACCCGGCGTCCTCGTACAGGTGGACGGCGGCGGCCAGCCTGCCGCTGGTGCCGAGGAACAGCCGGGCCGCGCCGAGCGCCCGGGAGCGGTCGATCGCCGCGGCCACCAGCAGGCGGCCGATGCCGCGGCCCTGCGCGGCCGGGGCCACGGCCATCTTCGCCAGCTCGAACACGGCGTCGGGATAGCGGAGGAGCGCGACGCACCCGACGACCTCGGCGCTGCCCGGCTCACGGGCCAGGAGCACGTCGCCGCCGGGTTCCACGACGCGGCCGTACGGGTCTTCGAGGACGGCCCGGTCCCAGTCCTGGAGGGTGAACAGCCTGGAGATCCACTCCGCGTTGAGCTCGCGGAACGCGGCGGCGTCGCTCGGTGAGGCGATCGGGGAGACCACGGCCGGGGCGGGGGCGATCGACATGGGACGGGCGTCCTTTCGTACGGCTGCCGTCAGCCTCCGGCTCCGGACACCCATATGTCCAATACCCGCTGCGGCCTCCATCGATAAGCTCGAACTATGGATCAGCGCGTCGAGCTCCGCCACCTGCGGTACTTCCTGGCCGTGGCCGAGGAACTGCACTTCGGCCGCGCCGCACAGCGGCTGCACATCGCGCAGCCGGCCCTGTCCCAGCAGATCAGGCAGCTGGAGAGGATCGTCGGCGTCGAACTCCTGCGGCGGACCTCCCGCAGCGTCCGCCTCACCGACGCCGGAGCCGCCTTCCGGCCCCGGGCGGCCGAACTCCTGGGGCGGCTGGCAGCCGACCTCGACGAGGCCGGCCGGGTCGGCCGCGGTGAGGCCGGCCGGCTGGACATCGCCTTCATCACCTCCGCCACCGTGATCCTCGGCCAACGGCTCCGCGCGTTCTCGCTCCGCCGCCCGGACGTCCAGGTCCAGCTGCACGACGGCTTCACCGTCGAGGTCCTGACGGCCCTCCGGCGGGGCACGGCGGACGTCGGGATCGTGCGGGACCCCGAGGAGCACGACGAGATCGACCTCTCGCCGCTGGCCACGGAGCGGTTCGTCGCCGTCGTCCCCGCCGAGCACGCCGCCGCCGGGCGGGACCGGGTGGACGTCTCGGAGCTGGCCGCCGACCCGCTGATCCTCTTCCCGCGCGTGGCGGGCGCCCACGCCTTCGACGTGAACACGCAGCCGCTGCGGGACGCCGGAATCGACGTCGAGGTCGCCCAGGAGTGCTCGAACTGGCACACCATCGTCATGCTCGTCGCCGCCGGTCTCGGCGTCACCATCGCGCCCTACAGCATCACCACCCTGCTCCCGCCGGGCGCGCGGCGGCTCGAACTCGACGGCTCCGCCGGCCCGAGCCGCATCTTCATGGCCACCCGCCGGGGGGACGACCGCCCCCTCGTACGGGCCTTCGTCGCGGCGCCCGAATCCGCCGCCGGCGGGCGCTGAGCGGGGACGGGTCGGGGCCCGGCTACTCCGCCGCCGCGCCGGCCCGGGTGCCCGGCCGGGCGGGTGCCGGGGTCTCCGTCGCGGGGGCCGGGCGCAGGACGCCCGCGCCGGCCACCAGGCCCAGCGTGAGGAGGGTGACCAGGGCGAACGACACGGTCAGGGAGGTGGCGCCGGCGATGCCGCCGATGGCCGCGGGGGCGATCAGGCCCGAGGTGTAGGTCACGGTCGCCACACCCGCGATGGCCTGGCTCGGCACCGGGCCGCGCCGTCCGGCCGCCGCGAAGCACAGGGGTACCGTCACCGACACGCCCACCCCGATCAGCGCGAAGCCGATCACCGCGGGCACCGGGGTGTGCGCGGTGACCACCAGCAGCCCGCCGACCGTCGACAGCGCCCCGCCGGCCCGCACGGCGCGGACCGCGCCCACCCGCCGTACGACCAGGTCGCCCAGCAGCCGCGCGGAGGTCATGGTGCAGGAGAAGGCCGTGTAGGCGAGCGCGGCCACGGCGGGGGAGGCGTGGGCCACGTCCCGCAGGTAGACCGCGCACCAGTCGGAGCTGCCGCCCTCGGCGAACACCCCGCAGAAGCCGATCGCCCCGATCACCAGCGCGGCCTTCGGCGGCAGCGCGAACCTCGGCGGCGCCGCCTCGTCCTCGTCCGGGCGCACGTCCGGGGTGCCCGCGGTGACCGCCAGCGCCGCGGTCAGCAGCACCGCCGCGGCCAGCGCCAGGTGCAGCCGCCCGTCCAGCCCGGCGTGCACGGCCGGGACGCCCACGGCGGCGCCGAGCAGGGTGCCGCCGCTCCACATGCCGTGCAGCCCGGACATGATCGAGCGGCCCTTGTGCTCCTCCACCGCCAGGCCGAGCGCGTTCATCACCACGTCGGCCAGGCCCGCGGTGGCACCGAAGACCAGCAGCGACAGGCACAGCCAGGGCAGCCCCGGGGCCAGCGCGGGCAGCGCCAGGGAGGCGCACCACAGGGACAGCAGCAGCCGCAGCGCCGTACGGGAGCCGAACCGGTGCATCACCCGGCCGGCCAGCGGCATCAGGGCGGAGGAGCCGATCGCCGGGCAGACCAGCGCCAGGCCCAGCGACGCGGCGCTCAGGCCCAGGTGGTCCTTGATCCAGGGGATGCGGGTGGCGAAGCTGCCCTGCACGGCGCCGTGCACGGCGAAGGCCGCGCGCAGGGTCAGATGGGCTCGGCGGGTCCGGGCCGGAGACCACGGGTCAGGGGCGGCGGGTCTGTGCATGGGCGGGAAACTATCAGGAAGCTTGCCTGAAAATTAAGCTGATGATCGGACGGTGGTATCCGGTGGGGAAGCGCGGGCCCGGTGCCTGAGGGCGCGCCCGCCCGGCGGGGGCGCCTCGGGCGCCGGGCCGCCCCACCACGCTCCGCCGGGCGCGGAGACCTCTGGAAGGATCGACCGCATGACCGCCACCCGCGAGCACCCCGGGAGGGGCGCCTCACCCCGCACCGCCCGAGCCATCAACGACCGGTTGGCGCTGAGCCTCCTCCAGCGCGAAGGGCCGCTCACCGCGGGGCGGTTGAAGGAGCTGACCGGGATGTCCCGGCCCAGCGTCGCGGACCTGGTGGAGCGGCTGCGGGAATCCGGCCTGATCGAGGTGGTCGGCGAGTCCGCCGAGACCCGGCGCGGCCCGCGGGCCCGGATCTACGGCATCGTGGCCGACCGCGCGTACGTCGCCGGGCTCGACGTGCGCGTGGAGAGCGTCGGGGTGGAGATCGCCGACCTGCTGGGCCGCACCGTCCTGCGCGACGAGTGGGCCGTACCGCCGGGCGCCGACCCGGCGCGGGTCGTCGAGGACGGCGTCGCACTGCTGCTCGGCGCCGTCGAACGCAGCGGCACGGGCGGGCGGCTGCACACCGCGGCCCTCGGGGCGCCCGGCCTGGTCGACCCCGGCACCGGACGGCTCAGCCCGTTCGGGGCGCTGCCCGCCTGGCACGGCGCCCTCGTCGACGAGCTACGCGCCCGGCTCGGCGTCCCGGTGCTGCTGGAGAACGAGGTGAACCTCGCGGCCGTGGCCGAGCAGCGGGTGCGGAACTTCGGCGACGAGACGTTCGTGCTGCTCTGGATCGGCGGCGGCGTCGGCGCCTCGGTGGTGCTCGACGGGCGGCTGCGCCGCGGGGCGTCGGGCGGCGCGGGCGAGGTCGGGTTCCTGCCCGTCCCCGCCGAGGGCGGCCTGCCCACCGCCGCGGACTGCGACCACGGCTACCACGGCATGGTCGGCAGCCGGGCGGTGTGCGCGCTCGCCCGCGCCCACGGCCTGGCCGCCGCCGGGGGGCCGCAGGACGCCGACGCCGCCGCCGACGCGGTCCGGGCGGCGGTGGAGCGGCCGGGCGCCGGGGCGTTCCTGGACGAGCTCGCCGGCCGGATCGCGGTGGGCGCCGCGGCGGTGTGCGCGGTGCTCGACCCGGGCCGCGTGGTGCTCGCCGGCGAGGTCGGCGAGGCCGGCGGCGCGCGGCTCGCGGCCCGCACGGGGGCGGCCTTCGCCCGGATATCCCCGCTGCGGACGTCCTTCGAGACGACGGCGGTGCGGGGCGGCGCGATCCTGCGCGGGGCGGTCATCACGGCGATGGAGGCCGCGCAGTCCGACCTCTTCGCGCCCGCGGTCTGAGCGGCCACCCGCGGCGCCGCCCGTCAGGGGCGCCGCCTGCCCGTCCGCCGTCCTCGTGCCACGACCGCCGGCGGGCTCGCGCCGGGCCCGCCCGCCGAGCCGCCGCGCCCGGCGCGTGAGCCCCGATGCGAGCCCCGGGTCGGGCCCCGGGCCGGGCCCCGACGCGAGCCCGACGTGAGCCCGATGTGAGCCAGGGCACAGGCGGCCGGCGGATGACCGGGCGAGGAGCGTGGCAGACTTAAGGCAGAAGTGACGTTCGCGCACTCCGGGGTCGGTGTAATTCCGAACCGGCGGTTACAGTCCGCGACCCGACCGCAGCCTGCGGCCGGTTGACCAGGTGAAATTCCTGGACCGACGGTGAAAGTCCGGATGGGAGGCAGTGCGCGGCGGGCGTTCACTCGTCAGGTCCGCGCCAGCGTGACCCGTGCCCACCGCACGGGTTCGTGCCGCCGAGGCCCCGGCGTTGCGGACGGACCGCTGTCAAGAGCCCCGGAGTCCGTGCCCTATGAGGCAGGAGGACCCGGTGGCCACCACCACGGAAGCAGGCGCTCGGCGCCGCGCCGTCGTGCTGCCCGCGCCCACCCCCGGCTCCGCCGGGTACCCGTGCGCCCCCTCTCACCGCCGTACCGGCCAGGCCCGTTCCGTGCCCCGCCGGCACCGGCTTCCCTCCGCCGCCACGGCGGCGCCCCCCGCACCGCCGCGTCCGGAATCAGCCGCGCCCCGCGGGCGTTCCGCCCCGACGTACCCGGCGACCGCTGCCGGGTGCGCCTCGGCGGGACCGGACAACGGCGCCCGGCCCCGCCCGGAGCACCGCGAACGCCACGCAGGCGGCCGACGCCGCCGTGCCTCCCCGCTGTTCCTCCCGCCGTCCCCACAGCCCACCAGGAGAGCTGACGTGTTCACCGGAATCGTCGAAGAGCTGGGCGAGATCACCGCCGTCGAGAAGCTGACCGACGCCGCCCGTTTCACCGTCCGCGGCCCCGTCGTGACCGCGGACGCCCGGCACGGCGACTCGATCGCCGTCAACGGCGTCTGCCTGACCGTCGTCGACCTGCTGGACGGCGCGTTCACCGCCGACGTGATGGCCGAGACGCTCAAGCGCTCCAGCCTGGGCGTCCTCGCCCCCGGCTCGCGCGTCAACCTGGAGCGCCCGACCGCGCTCGGCGGGCGGCTCGGCGGGCACCTGGTGCAGGGCCACGTGGACGGCACCGGGACGGTCCTGGAGCGCACCCCCGGCGAGCACTGGGAGGTCGTCAGGATCGCGCTGCCGGCCGAACTCGCCCGCTACGTCGTGGAGAAGGGCTCCATCACGGTGGACGGCGTGAGCCTCACCGTGGTCGACGCCGGCGCGGACTCGTTCACCGTCAGCCTGATCCCGGCCACCCTCGCGGCCACCACGCTGGGCGTCAAGCAGCCGGGCGAGCCGGTCAACCTGGAGGTCGACGTGATCGCCAAGTACGTCGAGCGGATGCTCGGCGGCCGCGCCGCGGCAGGGCCGGAGGCCGTTCGATGAGCGTGGTCCACTGGCTCAACTCGCAGGCGTTCACCGCCTTCGACCAGCACGTCATCTGGTCCGACCTGATCGGCAACCTGCTCGGCCTGGCCGCCCTCGCCCTGGGCTGGCGGCGGGCGATGCTCACCTGGCCGGTCCAACTCCTCTCCGGGGTCGTCCTGGTGGCCGCCTTCTGGGGCGCCCACCTCGGCGGCGGCGTCGGCAAGCAGTTCGTCGTCATCACCGTGGCCGTGTGGGGCTGGTACCAGTGGCGGCGCGGCAGCGCCGAAGGCGCCCGGGTCGGCGTCCGGTTCGCCACCTGGCGGGAACGGGCCGTGCTGGTGGCCGCCACCGGCCTGGGCACCGCCGCCGTCGCCGCGGTCTTCCTGGCCTGGCCCACCCTGTCGTGGAACCCGTGGCCCGACGCGTACATCTTCGTCGGCACGCTCGCCGCGATGTACGCGCAGGCCCGCGGCTGGGTGGAGTTCTGGATCGCCTGGCTGGCCGTCGACGTGGTCGGGGTGCCGCTGAACTTCCACAGCGGGCTGCCCTTCTCCGGCCTGGTCTACATCGTCTACTTCGCGCTGGTGATCGCCGGCATGGCCGCCTGGTGGCGGCAGGGCCGGGGCGGCGCGGCCGCGGCGGTGCCCCAGGCGCAGGCACCGGCGCAGGCACGGGAACAGGCACAGCTTCTGGAGCAGACCCAGGTACAAACCCAGGCACCGGCCCAGGCCCAGGAAGGAGTGGCGTCATGACCGTCACGACCGCGTCCCCCGAGCGGGGCCTCACCGAGGAACTGGTCCTCGACCCGATCGAGCGGGCCGTCGCCGACATCGCCGCCGGCCGGCCGGTCGTGGTCGTCGACGACGCCGACCGGGAGAACGAGGGAGACCTCGTGGTGGCCGCGGAGAAGGTCACCCCCGAGATCGTCGCGTTCATGATGAGCGAGTGCCGCGGCCTGATCTGCGTGCCGATGGCCGGACCCGACCTCGACCGGCTGGAACTGCCGCAGATGGTCGCGGACAACACCGAGTCGATGAAGACCGCCTTCACCGTCTCCGTGGACGCCTCGGGCGCCCACGGCGTCACCACCGGCATCTCCGCCGCCGACCGGGCCGCCACCATCCGGCTGCTGGCCGAACCCGCCAGTGCCGCGGGTGACTTCGTCCGCCCCGGCCACGTCTTCCCGCTGCGCGCCCGGTCGGGCGGGGTGCTGGTGCGCCCCGGCCACACCGAGGCCGGCGTCGACCTGGCCCGGCTGGCCGGGCTGCGGCCCGCCGCGGCGATCGTGGAGATCGCCCGTGAGGACGGCACCATGGCCCGGCTGCCCGACCTGGTGCCCTTCGCCCGCCGGCACGGGCTGTCCATCGTCTCCATCGCCGACCTGGTCGCCTACCGCCGCGACGCGGCGCCGGCCGTCCGCCGCGAGGCCAGCACCACGCTGCCCACCGCGTACGGCGACTTCCGCGCCTACGGCTACCGCGGCACCGAGGACGGCGTGGAGCACGTCGCCCTGGTCGCCGGGGACCTCGGCGACGGCCAGGACGTGCTGGTGCGCGTCCACTCCGAGTGCCTGACCGGGGACGTGTTCGGCTCGCTGCGCTGCGACTGCGGCCCGCAGCTCCAGGCCGCGCTGCGCCGGATCGGCGAGGAGGGCCGCGGCGTGGTGCTCTACCTGCGCGGCCACGAGGGGCGCGGCATCGGCCTGATGTCCAAGCTGCGCGCCTACGAACTCCAGGAGCGCGGCCGCGACACCCTGGACGCCAACCTGGAGCTGGGCCTGCCCGCGGACGCCCGCGACTACGGCGCCGCCGCCCGCGTCCTGGCCGACCTCGGGGTGCGCTCGCTGCGGCTGATGACCAACAACCCGGACAAGACCGGCGCGCTGGTCCGCCACGGCCTCGACGTGCTCGGCCGCGAGCCGATGCCCGTCCAGGCCGGCGAGCACAACCTCCGGTACCTGCGCACCAAGCGGGACCGGATGGGCCACGACCTGCCCTGGCTCGACGCGGCGGCGCGCTGACCGCCGCCCGTCCCCGGAGCGTGAGCCCGCCCGGCTCCCGCCCCCCGATCTGCCGTACCCGTCCCACCACCCCTGAAGAGAAAGCACCGAGGACCGAAAAGTGAGCGGTAAGGGCGCCCCCGAGCTGACCGTGAAGAACTGCGGCGACCTGCGTGTCGCGGTGATCGCGGCGCAGTGGCACACCGAGGTCATGGACGGCCTCGTCGACGGAGCCGTGCGCGCGCTGCACGAGCTGGGCATCGAGGAGCCGACCCTGCTGCGGGTGCCCGGCAGCTTCGAACTCCCCGTCGTGGCCAAGGTGCTGGCCGGCCGCGGCTACGACGCGATCGTCGCGCTGGGCGTGGTCATCCGCGGTGGCACCCCGCACTTCGAGTACGTCTCCCACGGCGTCACCCTGGGCCTGACCCAGGTCGCGGTGGAGACCGGCGTGCCCGTCGGGTTCGGCGTGCTCACCTGCGACACCGAGGAGCAGGCCCTGGACCGGGCCGGACTGCCGGGCTCCAGCGAGGACAAGGGGCACGAGGCCGTCACCGCGGCCGTCGCCACCGCGGCCACGCTGCGCTCGGTTGCCGAGCCCTGGCGCTGAGCGGCAGCGGCGGCACCGTAGGCTAGGACCACCATGGCCAACAAGACATTCGAAGAGCTCTTCGAGGAGCTCCGGCAGAAGGCCGCCACCGGCGACCCCGGCACGTCCCGCACCGCCGAACTGGTCGGCAAGGGCGTCCATGCCATCGGCAAGAAGGTGGTCGAGGAGGCCGCCGAGGTGTGGATGGCCGCCGAGTACGAAGGCGCCGACGCCACCGCCGAGGAGATCTCCCAGCTGCTCTACCACGTCCAGGTGATGATGGTCGCCCGGGGGATCTCCCTGGAGGACGTCTACGCCCATCTGTGAGCGGGCCGGCCGTACCCGGCCGCCCCGCCACCGCCGAGGGCCCGTGCCGGCCGGGGCGCCACCGCGCCCCGGCCGGCCTCTGACCTGCGGCGACCCCGCCACCCGCACTGACGTGTACTGACGTGTACTGACCCCGCACCGCACGGCGAGCCGCCGGCGGCGGGCCCGGGCCGGGACGTCCCGGCCCGGGCCCGCCGCCGGGCGCCTCCCCGAAGCCCACGCATCACCAAGATCCCGACCGGCTCCTCCGAACAGAAGGAACACGCACCATGCTGCGCATCGCCGTCCCCAACAAGGGCTCGCTCTCCGGACCCGCGACGGCCATGCTCCATGAGGCCGGGTACCGCCAGCGCAAGGAGTCCAAGGAGCTCGTCCTCGTCGACAGCGCCAACGGCGTCGAGTTCTTCTACCTGCGCCCCCGCGACATCGCCATCTACGTCAGCTCCGGCCGCCTCGACATCGGCATCACCGGCCGCGACCTGCTGCTGGACTCCGGGGCCCAGGCCGAGGAGATCCTCCAGCTCGGCTTCGCCCGCTCCACCTTCCGCTTCGCCGCCCGCCCCGGCACCGCCCAGAGCATCGCCGACCTCTCCGGGCAGACCGTGGCCACCTCCTACGAGGGCGTGGTCGCCAAGCACCTGGCGGACAACGGGGTGGACGCCTCCGTGGTGCACCTCGACGGCGCCGTGGAGACCGCGATCCAGCTCGGCGTGGCCCAGGTCATCGCGGACGTGGTGGAGACCGGCACCTCGCTGCGGAACGCGGGCCTGGAGCCGTTCGGCGAGCCGATCATGGAGTCCGAGGCCGTGGTCATCCGCCGGACCGGCGCCGACCCGGCCGACCCGCAGGAGCCGAAGGTGCAGCAGTTCCTGCGCCGCCTCCAGGGCGTCCTGGTCGCCCGCCGCTACGTGATGATGGACTACGACATCCGCGCCGAGAACGTCGAGAAGGCCGTGGCCCTCACCCCCGGCCTGGAGTCGCCGACGGTCTCCCCGCTGCACCACGAGGGCTGGGTGGCCGTGCGGGCCATGGTCCCCGCCGTCGAGGCCCAGCAGATCATGGACGCGCTCTACGACCTCGGCGCCCGCGCCATCCTCACCACCGGCATCCACGCCGCCCGGCTGTGACCCCCGAGGGCGCACGCCCCGGTCCGGGACCCCGGCCGGGGCCGGACACCCCGGTGTCCGGCGCCCTGGCCGGGCTGCCGGTCGTCTTCCGGCCGGTGCTGACCCGGGTGGTGCTGCTGACGCTGGCCGCCGCGGTGCTGGTGGCGCTCTGCTCCCTGGCGGTGCTGGTGCCGCACGACGGGGCGCAGCCCTGGGGGTTCGGGCAGCGCGCCGGGGTGGTCGTCTCGGCGGTCCTGGTGGCCGGCCTGCTGGTCCTGCTCAGCCGCCCGAAGGTGGTCGCCGACCGGGACGGGCTGACTGTGGTGAACCTCACGCGCCGCCGCCGGCTGGCCTGGGCCGAGGTGCTGCGGGTCAACCTCGGCCACGGCGACGCCTGGGTACGGCTCGACCTCGCCGACGGCACCACGCTGCCGGCCATGGGCATCCAGCCCGGCATCGCCCGCCGCCAGGCGCTGCGCGACGCCCGGCGGTTGCGGGACCTCGTCGACGTCCTCGGCACCGCCCACGTTCCGGAGCGCCCCGGCCGCTGACCCGCGCCCGGCCCGGCCCGGCCCGCGCCGGGCGAAGCGGGGCGCGGCGCCGTACGGGCGCCGACGCGGAGCCCGCACGGCCGCTGTCTCTTCGCCACCGCGGCCGGAATGACTACCCTGGAGCGAGCGGCGCCCCGCGCGCCGCCCGACCGCCCGCCGAGCGCGGGCGGCCCGCGGTCGCCGCGGGAACCCGAACCACCCGAGGAGTGACACCCACACCCCGATGGACGAACCGTCCGGTAGTACCTGCGCCGCCCCTCCCGCACCACACCGGGGAGTGGCGGCCCGATGAGCACGTCCCTGCTGCTGCTCGCGGCAGCCTTCCTCCTGATCCTCGCCAACGGATTCTTCGTCGCCGCCGAGTTCGGCCTGGTCACCGTGGAACGGTCGGCCGCCGAGCGGGCCGCCGAAGCCGGCGACCGGCGGGCCCGCACCGTGGTCGCCGCGCTGCGCGGACTCTCCTTCCAGCTGTCCGGCACCCAGCTCGGCATCACCATCACCTCCCTGGTGGTCGGCATGCTCGCCGAGCCCGCCCTCGGCGACCTGCTCGCCGGCCCGCTGCGGGCCGCCGGGCTGCCCGCCGGCGCCGCCCCCGGCGTGGCCGTGGTGGTCGGCATGATGGCCGCCTCCGGCGTCCAGATGGTCATCGGCGAGCTCGTTCCCAAGAACTGGGCGGTCTCCCGCCCGCTGGCCGTGGCCCGGGTGGTCGCCGGCCCGCAGGGCGCGTTCTCCCGCGCCTTCCGGCCGGTCATCGACCTGCTCAACCGGGTCTCCAACCGGCTGGTGCGGGCCCTGGGCGTCGAGCCGGCCGACGAGCTGGCCTCCGCCCGCACCCCCACCGAGCTGGTCTCGCTGGCCCGGCACTCCGCGCTGGCCGGCGCCCTGGAGCCGGACACCGCCGACCTGTTCGTACGGACCATGGCGCTGGGCGAGCTCACCGCCGAGAACGTGATGACCCCCCGGGTGCGGGTCAGCGCCCTGGAGGACACCGCCACCGCCGCGGACGTGCTCAACCTCACCCGTGCCACCGGCCTGTCCCGCTTCCCCGTCTACGACGAGCGGGTCGACGACATCACCGGCATGGTCCACCTCAAGGACGCGCTGGCGGTGCCCGCCGAGGAGCGCTCCCGTACCCGCGTCGGCGCCCTCGCGAAGGCCCCGCTGCTGGTGCCCGAGAGCCTGCCGGTGCGGCAGCTGCTCGGCCTGCTGCGCAGCCAGCAGCCGATAGCCGTCGTCGTCGACGAGTACGGCGGCACCGCCGGCCTGGTCACCCTGGAGGACATCGTCGAGGAACTGGTCGGCGAGGTGCGCGACGAGCACGACGCCGCCGACCGGCCCGAGCTGGCCCGGCCCCGCCGAGGGCGGCGCCCCGCGTGGACCGCCGACGGCGGCACCCGTGTCGACACCCTGGAGCGGATCGGCCTGGCCGCGCCCGAGGGCCCGTACGAGACGGTGGCCGGGCTCGTCGCCGACCTGCTCGGGCGCATCCCCGCGCCCGGCGACACCGCCGCGCTGCCCGGCTGGCGGCTGCGGGTCGAGGAGGTCGACCACCACCGTGCGGCCCGGGTGCGGATCGTGCGTACCCAGGACCCGGCGGGGGAGGTGAAGGAGCGATGAGCTTCCTCCAACTCCTCTTCACCGCCCTGCTGATCCTCGGCAACGGCTTCTTCGTCGGCGCCGAGTTCGCCCTGGTGTCGGTCCGGCGCAGCCAGATCGAACCGCTCGCCGCCGGGCAGCGGGCCGCCCGCACCGTGCTGTACGGGCTGGAGCACCTGCCGCAGATGATGGCGGCGGCCCAGTTCGGCGTCACCGTCTGCTCGCTGACCCTCGGCGCGGTCGCCGAGCCGACCGTCGCGCACCTGGTGGAGCCGCTGTTCTCGGCGGCCCGGGTGCCCGACGACCTGGTCCACCCGGTCGGGTACGTGCTGGCGCTCGCCCTGGTGGTGTCGCTGCACCTGGTGATCGGCGAGATGGTGCCGAAGAACCTGGCGATGGCCGACCCGGAGAAGGCGGCGCTGAAGCTGGCCCCCGGCCTGGTGGGCTTCGCCCGGGTGTTCCGGCCGGTCATCGCGGTGCTCGGCGCCTGCGCCCGGCTCGTCCTGCGGGCCTTCCGGGTCGAGCCCAAGGACGAGATCGAGGCGGTCTTCACCAGCTCCGAGCTGACCGTCCTGGTGGACGACGCCCGCGCCGCCGGACTGCTCGACTCCGACGAGCAGGAACGGCTGGAGGACGCCCTGGAGCTGGGCTCGCGCCCGGTCACCGAGGTGCTGCTGCGGCCGGACCAGCTCGTCACCCTCGCCGCGTCGGCCACCGCGCGCCAGGTCGAGGAGCTGACCGTGCGCACCGGGTACTCCCGCTTCCCCGTGACCGCGCCCGGCGGCGGGGCCGGCTACGTCGGCTACCTCCACGTCAAGGACGTGCTGGACGTGGAGGACCGCGACCGGCCGGTGCCGCCGCGGCTGTGGCGGCCGATGACCACGCTCCGGGCCGACCTGCCGCTGGACGACGCGCTCACCGCGATGCGCCGGGCCGCCAGCCACCTGGCGTCCGTCACCGACCAGGCCGGGCGCGTCCTGGGCCTGGTCACCATGGAGGACGTGCTGGAGATGCTGGTGGGCGAGGTCCGCGACCCCGCGCACCGGGACGACGGGCCCGAACCCGAGCCCGCCGCGACGGCCCCGGCCTCCGCCGTGCCGCAGCCCGCCGCCGGACCCGACCCCGCCGCGTCGGCGCGGGCCGGCTCCGGGCCGCGTCCGGCCCCGGTACCCGAGGCGGCGCCGGGCCGCAGCGGGGCGAGGTGTCCGGGCCGTCCGCCGGGGAGCTGGTGCGCTGACCCGTTCCCGGCCCCCGCGCGCCCTCGTGCGCGGGGGGGCCGGGAACGGTCAGTCGGACTCGGGCGGCTGCGGGATGCCGGGGCCGCGCCCGGACAGCACCTCGCCGTACGCCTGCATCAGGTCCGGCAGCCGCAGCGTGGACAGCTCCTCGCGGCCGGGCAGCTCCGGGTACTCCGACAGCCGCAGGTCCCGGTAGGCGCAGCTTTTCTCGTACAGGGTGCGCAGCAGGCGGCCGTTGCCCAGCTCGTCGATCCACCCCTCCTCGACCACGTGGCCGCTGATCGCGCCCAGCTCCTCCAGCGCCTCCTCGTCCCACCGGTCGCCGTTCTCCGCGGCCAGCACCTCGCCGATCCGGGTCAGCTCGGCCGGGCGGTAGCTGGGGAAGTCCACCCGGGTGGTGAAGCGCGAACCGAGCCCCGGGTTGGCCGCCAGGAGCCGGTCCATCCCCTCCGGGTACCCGGCGAGGATCACCACCAGCCGGTCCCGGTTGTCCTCGGCCCGCTTCAGCAGCACCTGGAGCGCCTCGTCCCCGTACGCGTCGCCCTTGCTGTAGCCGGAGTTGGACAGGGCGTACGCCTCGTCGACGAAGAGCACCCCGCCCAGCGCCGAGTCGATCAGCTCGTTGGCCTTGACCGCGGTCTGCCCCAGGTACTCCCCGACGAGGTCGGAGCGCTGCGCCTCCACCAGGTGGTCCCCGCCGAGCAGCCCCAGCGCGTAGAAGACCCGGCCCAGGATGCGGGCCACCGTGGTCTTGCCCGTACCGGAGGGGCCGGAGAAGACGAAGTGCCGTTTCGGCGGCTGCACCGGAAGGCCCTGCCCGGCCCGCAGCCGGGCCATCCGCAGCTGCGCGGACAGCGCCCGTACCTGCCGCTTCACCGGCTCCAGGCCCACCATCCGGTCGAGTTCGGCCAGTGCCTGCGCCAGCAGCACCGGATCGGAGCCGCCGAGCCGCACCTGCGACCCGCCGGGCGGCGCCCCGGCCCGGCCCCGGCCCATGTCCTCCAGGGCGCCGGCCAGCAGCAGCGACTCGTCCAGGTCCGGCGCCGAGCCGCCCGGCGGCGGACCGGCGCCGAACTCCGCGGGGAAGCCGGCGCCGAACTCGGCGGAGAGGCCGGCACCGTAGTCAGCCGGGAACTCGCCGGCGAACTCCGGGGCGGCCTCACCCGGCACCGGCTCCACCCCGTCGGCCGCCTCCGGGACCGCCTGACCGCCGCCGGCCAGCGACACCGCGGCCAGCCCGGCGCCCTCGTCCAGCCCGTCGTCGGCCTCGTGGATCGCGGCCAGCCTGGCGGCGGTGTCCATGAACGCCGGGTCCACCCGGTGCACCGCCCGGTACAGCGGCAGCGCCGCCGCGGTGCGGCCGGTGCCCTCGTAGGCGCGCGCCAGCCAGTAACGCAGCTCCTTGCGCTGCGGCTGCTCGCTGCGGCAGCGCATCAGGGCGGCGGCCAGCAGCGGCTCGGCCTGCCCGCACATCTCCAGCCGCACCCGGGCCATCCCGCCGAACAGCCCCGCCTCGATGCCGAGTACGGGATCGCCCAGCAGCGGCTCGGTGTGCCGCACCAGGTGCTCCCAGTCCTTGACCAGGTACGCCCGGCAGGCGTGCAGGAACCGCACCTGCGGGTCGGTGTCCACGGGCGGGCAGCCGGCCAGCGCCTGGTCCAGCTCGGCGACGTGCCTCCCGTCCAGCCAGTGCGAGGCGTGCGCGAGCAGCAGGTCCCGGCTGGTCTCCAGCACCGGCTGCACCCACCAGCCGAGCCAGTACCAGGAGTTGAGGGTGCGGCGGTGGGCGGCGCGCTGGTCGCCGAACCGGTCGCGGTGGCGGTACATCTGGAGCAGCGCCGTGGCGGTGTCGGCCCGCAGCGCGTGCAGGCCCAGCCAGGCGTCGGCCATACCGGGGTCCAACCGGACCGCTGTCCTGAACTCCTCCTCGGCCTGCACGTAAGCGCCCACGGTGTAGGCGTCCACCCCGCGCAGCCAGGCCAGATCGGCTGGTGAGCCCGGGCGGTCCGTACCGTAGTCCATCAAGTCCCCACCAGCCCCACCCTGTCCTTCCCCCCTGCCCTCGCCGACTCGCCCTCCAACCCGTGGCCGACGGGGAGGAGTTGAGGCGGTGGCGGACGCCTCCCCAGGCACCGCGTCCCGCCCCTTCGCCGCATCGTACCCGCGATACCTGGAACACCGAAGGGCGCGCCGAGGCTGCCCGCGAGCGGGGTCGACCGCCGGAGCCGCCTTTCACGGGCGCGCGGGACCCGCGAGCGGGACGGCGCGGGGTCGCGGACCGGGGCGCGGGAATCCGGCGGTTGCTCCGGAAGCGGGGGCATCGCGGCGGGGCCGCCCGCCCGTTCGAGGAGGCGGCCGGCCGTCCGTACGGGGTTCGAGCGCTGCTCCGCAGGACCGGCGGAGGATGTCGGATGATCACAGCGGGTGAGATCACGGGGGTGGTGGACGGCGCGGCGCCGGCCTGCTCCGGACAGGACGAAGCCCCCGGTCACGGGGGAACAACCGAGGGCTTCGTGTTCGAGGAGCGGTCACTCTCACCGCTAGTTGAAAACGTAATTGCTCAATACCCCCGTGGTCAAGCAGACAAGCCGACGATCGTACCTGTTGCGTGGTGCGGTCGGCCGTCCCGACTGCCGCCCGGCCGGGGGGTGTTCGCGCCCCCGTGGCGCCCTCCCGGGCGGAGCTCCCGGCCACCACCTCCGGTTACCTACGGTCACCTCGGGTGCGGGCCGCCGGACCGGGCAGTGCCGTGTAACCGCCCGGCGCGGGCCGGTCCTGACGGACCAGCAGGTCGGCGAAGGGCCGCGTCGGGTCGGCGGCGAAGTGCTCGTCCTCCGCGCGCGTCCAGCCGTTCCAGAAGTGCTCCAGCTCCGGACCGTCCCGCCGCCGGCCGCGCACCCGCGCCTCGTGCGGGGGCACCTCCAGCCACAGCGTCAGCGCGAGGTACGGCCGCACCGCCGCCTGCCCCGACCCCACCCCCTCCACCAGCACCACCGGAGCCGGCGGCACCTCGCGGACGGTCGCGAAGGTACGCGCGTGCCAGTCGTAGACGTCGTGCCGCACGGGGCGCCCCTCGGACAGCGGGGCCAGCACCTGCCCGGCCAGCCGCCCGGCCCAGCCGAACGGCTCCTCGTGGGTGGCCAGGTCGTCGGTGTGCACCACGGGTGCCCCGCCCAACTCCTCGGCCAGCCGCTCGGCGAGCGTGCTCTTGCCCGCCCCCGCGTGGCCGTCCACCGCCACCACCCGGGCCGCCCCGCAGCGCGGGCGGGCCCGCAGCACGGCCGTCGCCATGCCGCCCAACGTCAACTCCTCCGCGTCCGTCACGGACCGACCCTATGCGCCCCGGCGCCCCCGCCCACCGCACGACGCGTCCGCCGGGCGGCGCTTCCGCCCGCTCCGGCGAGCCGGTCCCCCGGGGCACCGTGAGGACCCCGCCGGCGCCGCCGAGACCCCTCCCGGACGCCGCCGCGGGTCCTCCTGACGCCGCGTCGAAGCGGGCCCGCCCGTCCGGCGGGGCTCGCTGGCCGCGCCGGACGGGCCCGTCTACCGTGAGCGGATGAGCGATGCGACGGAGGAGGGCGGCCTCTACCCGCCCGAGCGGGTGGCGCGGGCCCAGGAGGCGGCGCGGGACGCCGGGCTGGACGCCCTGCTGGTGACGCCGGGCGCGGACCTGCGCTACCTGACGGGCTACCAGGCGCTGCCGCTGGAACGGCTGACCTGCCTGGTGGTGCCGGCCGAGGCGGACCCCTTCCTGGTGGTGCCCGCGCTGGAGAAGGCCGCGGCCGAGGCGTCCCCGGCCGGGCGGCTCGGCATCGAGATCACCGGGTTCGCCGAGACCGACGACGCCTACGAGCTGGTGGCCCGCCGGCTGCCGCCGGGGACCACCCGGTTCGCGGTGGACAACCACATGTGGGCCGAGAAGCTGCTCGCCTTCCAGGACGCGCTGCCGCGGGCGCGGGCCGGCCTGGCCGGGGACGTGCTGGCGGGCCTGCGGATGCGCAAGAGCGCCGCCGAGGTGGAGGCGCTGCGCCGGGCCGGCGCCGCCATCGACCGGGTGCACCGCCGGATGGGGGAGTGGCTGCGGCCCGGACGGACCGAGCGCGAGATCGCCAGGGACGTCGCCGACGCGATCCTGGCGGCCGGGCACGCCACGGTGGACTTCGTGATCGTCGGCTCGGGGCCCAACGGGGCCAGCCCGCACCACGAGGTCTCCGACCGGGTGGTGCGGGCCGGCGACCCGGTGGTCGTCGACATCGGCGGCACCACCCCGGACGGCTACTGCTCCGACTCCACCCGTACCTACGCCGTCGGCGAGCCGCCGGCCGAGTTCCGGGAGCTGTACGAGGTGCTCCAGGGGGCCCAGGCCGCGCAGACGGGCGCGGTGCGCCCGGGGATCACCGCGCAGGAGCTGGACGCCGTCGGCCGGGACCGGATCGCCGCGGCCGGCTACGGCGAGCACTTCATCCACCGCACCGGCCACGGGATCGGCCTGGAGACGCACGAGGAGCCGTACATCGTGGCCGGCAGCGCCCGGCCGCTGGAGCCCGGCATGGCGTTCTCCGTCGAGCCGGGCATCTACCTGCCGGGCCGGTTCGGCGCCCGCATCGAGGACATCGCGGTGTGCACCGAAGCGGGCGGTGAACGGCTCAACCTCACCGGCCGCGACCTGGTCGTCCTGCCCGCGTGACCGCCAGTGGTCTGGACCAAAGTCGCTACGGGTCGGAACACAACAGCCCTGGTGGAAAAGGCATCCAGCAGCAATAGTTGGGCGACCCGCCGTTGTCCGGAACGGACCCGCCGGGCCTTTTCCCGTTCACGTCAAGGGGAACCGAGGTACCCGCACATGAGCAGAAACGCGCCCCGGCGTGCCGTGCTGACCGCCGCCGTCGCCGCTGCCGCCGCCGTCGCGGCCGGCGCCGCCGCGCAGAGCGCCGCGGCGGCTCCGGCCGCGGCGGCCACCGACAAGGGGCCGAGGCGGGCTCCGCGCCGGCCGCCGGCAAGGCCGCCGCCCCGGCCGCCGACGACGCGCCGGTGGAGTACCACGCCTGGTCGTCGTACCCGGACTGGCTGTTCGGCTCGCACCGGGGCACGCTGCCGGTGCCCGGGGCGCGTCCCGGAGTGGCGATCGCCCGCGCCGCCGGCACGCTGGACTACGCCGACCCGCACACCGGCACGACCACGGCGTACGAGTACGCCTCGTGGACCTCGCCGGCGCACCGGCTGCCGTTCCCGGCCACCGAGCTGGTCTCGTCCTGGAACGCGCACACCCCCACGGGCACCTGGATCCAGGTGGAGCTGCTGGGCACCTACACCGACGGCACCGCCACGCCCGCGTACGTGATGGGCCGTTGGACCGCAGGCGACACCGACGAGGACATCCGCCGCACCTCGGTGGACGACCAGGGCGACGACACCAGCAGCATCTACACCGACACCTTCTCGGTCGACGACCCGAGCGCGGGCCGGCTGCTGGCCTCCTACCAGCTGCGGCTGACGCTGTTCCGCAAGCCGGGCAGCCGCGAGACGCCGACCGTGTGGCGGCTGGGCGCGTTCGCGTCGAACGTCCCCGACCGCTTCACGGTGCCCGCCTCCACCCCGGGGCTGAAGGGCGCGGTCGAGCTGCCCGTGCCGCGCTACTCGCAGGACGTCCACTCGGGCCAGTACCCGCAGTACGACAACGGCGGCGAGGCGTGGTGCAGCCCGACCTCGTCGACGATGGTGATCGAGTACTGGGGGCGCGGCCCGAGCAAGGCCGACCTGGCCTGGGTCGACCCCGCGTACGTCGACCCGCAGGTCGACCAGGGCGCCCGCTACACCTACGACTACCAGTACGAGGGCTGCGGCAACTGGCCGTTCAACGCGGCCTACGCGGCCACGTACCAGGACCTCCAGGGCGTCATCACCCAGCTGCGCTCGCTCAACGACATCGAGGTGCTGGTCAGGGCCGGTATCCCGGTCATAACGTCGCAGTCGTTCCTGTCCACCGAGCTGGACGGCGCCGGGTACAACACCTCCGGCCACCTGATGTGCATTGTCGGCTTCACCGCCGAGGGCGACGTCATCGCCAACGACCCGGCCAGCCCGGACGACGACGCGGTGCGCCACGTCTACAAGCGGGCGCAGTTCGAGACCGTGTGGCTGCGTACGAAGCGGATCACCGCCAGCGGCGGGACCGGTTCCGGTTCCGGCGGCGTGGCCTACCTGTACTTCCCGGTCGCGCCGAGCCCCGGCCAGCGCCGGGCGCTCGCCGCGGTGGGCGTGCGGGCCTGACGCTTCCTCAGGGCCCCGCCGCCGCGCTTCCCGCGCGGCGGCGGGGCCTTCGCCGTGCCCGGGGACCAGTGCCGCTACCGGGCAGGCCCTGCCGGTCGCGACACGGGACCGATCTTGTGGGTTGGTCCAAAGGTCTGGACCAACATATTGACGTGTTCCCGCCAGACGGTCCACGCTGCTGCCACGTTCCCCCACAGGAGGTTGACGTGAACCGTCTCAAGGCCCTGGGTACCGGGCTGGCCGCCGCGGCGCTCGCGGTGGCCGGGCTCGGCACCGCGGCGGCGGCCGGCTCGGGCGGCGGCGCCGCGCCCGCCGCCGGCGCGGCCCTCAGCAGCAACTGGTACGCAGCCGCCCCCTACCTGATGCCGCTGGACAACAACCCGCCCAGCGCCACCGCCATCATGGACGCCACCGGGCTCAAGGCGTTCCAGCTCGCCTTCGTCCTGGCGCCCAACGGCGGCGGGTGCAGCCCCACATGGGGCGGCACCAGTGCCGTGTCCTCCGACACCGCGGTGGCCTCGACCATCTCCGCCATCCGGGCCAAGGGCGGCGACGTGTCGGTCTCCATCGGCGGCTACGGCGGCACCAAGCTCGGACAGGCGTGCTCCACCGCAGCCGCCACCGCCGCGGCCTACCAGCAGGTCGTCGACAAGTACCAGCTCAAGGCGATGGACTTCGACCTGGAGGAGCCGGAGTACGAGAACACCGCCGCCGTCGCCAACGAACTGGGCGCGGCCAAGATCCTCCAGCAGAACAACCCGGGCATCTTCATCTCCGTCACCACGGCGGGCACCGCGGCCGGCACCGGCTGGTTCGGCACCCAGATGCTGAACGAGGCCAAGTCGATCGGCTTCACCCCGAACAACTTCTCCATCATGCCCTTCGACGGCGGCTTCAGCGGCGCCGCCTCCCAGACCGCCGCGCTGACCGCCTTCAACGGCCTGCTCCAGTCCACCTTCGGGTGGGACGCAGCGACCGCCTACGCGCACGAGGGCTTCTCCGGCATGAACGGCCGCAGCGACTCGGGCGAGTACTTCTACCAGTCCGACTTCCAGACCGTGCTGGACTACGCCACCAGCCACGGGATGGGCCGCTTCACCTTCTGGTCGCTCAACCGGGACCGGCAGTGCACCCCGGCCGACAACAACGGCACCACCTCCGGCACGTGCAGCTCGGTGCCGCAGGCCGACTGGGACTTCGCCAAGTACTCGGTGAGGTTCGCCGGCGCCACCCCGCCCACGGCGCCCCCGACCACCACGCCCCGACCACTCCGGTCGGCGGCGGCTGCGCCGGGGTGCCGGCCTGGAGCGCCTCGGCCGTCTACGTCGGCGGCAACGAGGTCTCCTACAACGGCCACAAGTGGCTGGCCCAGTGGTGGACCACCAACGAGGTCCCCGGAACCACCGGCGAATGGGGCGTGTGGAAGGACGAAGGCGCCTGCTGACGGCTCGTACACCGCACGCCGGCGGATTTCCGGAAGTCCGCGAGGCCGTCGGTCGGCTTTCCCCGCGGTAACGGCCGCCGACGCGGGATACGCCCCGGCGGGATACGGAATGACCGCCTGCGATAAGGGCTCGCGGCGCAATTGCGCCGCGAGCCATCGTATTCCCGGCGTCTTCGTGCCGCTGCGCAGACGCGCACGTGCACATGCCGGTGGTTGTTGTCCAAAACGGACGGTGGATCTCCAGTTCTGTGTTCCGCTCCGAACACGTGATCAGTAGCCTCTGAGAGGACCGCGCGCCACCCCGCCGGCGCCACCCCCTCGAAACCGGGTACCGGCCCGTCGCCCACCGGCTCCGTCCGGCTCCGACAGGCTCGGTCCGGTTCAGCCTCCGGCGCCGTCCCGGCCGGCGCACCGGTGCCACCGCCCCATCCGCCCACGACCTGGAGTACCACGTGACCGACCGCCCCTCCTGGGCCCCGCAGGGCATCGACCTCAGCGTCCCGAGCGTCTCGCGGATCTACGACTACTTCCTCGGCGGTTCCCACAACTTCGAGGTCGACCGGGAGGCCGCCAAGGTCGCCCTGGCCGCGCTGCCGGGCATCCCCAAGGTCGGGCAGGCCAACCGCGCGGTGATGCGCCGCGCGGTGAACCTCGCGGTGGAGCGCGGCATCACGCAGTTCCTCGACATCGGCTCCGGCATCCCCACCTTCGGCAACGTCCACGAGGTCGCCCAGGCCCGCCGCCCCGGGGCCAGGGTGGTCTACGTCGACAACGACCCCGTCGCCGTGCAGCACAGCCGGGCCGTGCTCAGCGACAACCACGACGCCACCATCGCCGCCGCGGACCTGCGCGACCCCGTCTCCATCCTGGAGGCCCCCGAGACCCGCGCGCTGCTGGACCTGGACCGGCCGGTCGCGCTGATGCTGGTGGCCGTCGTCCACTTCCTCAGCGACGCCGACAAGCCGGCCGAGATCATCGCCACCCTGCGCGACGCCCTGGCCCCCGGCAGCATGATGCTCATCACCCACGGCACCGCGTCCGAGGCCGGCATCCTCCCCGGGCAGCGCAACGTCCAGCAGGTCTACCAGCGCACCGCGACCCCGCTGATCCTGCGCAGCGCCGCCCAACTGGAGCCGTTCTTCGAGGGCTTCGAGATCCTGGAGCCCGGCATCGTGCCGCTCCCGCACTGGCGCCCCGAGGGCGACGGCGACCCGCAGTACGACGACCCGATCGTCCTCACCGGACTGGCCGGCGCGGGGCTGAAGCGGTGAACTCCACCGCGGGCGACGGCCCGGAACCCACCGGAGCGGTCGCCGAACCCCTCGACGGGCTGCGCCGGTTCGCGGCCATCTGGAGCCGCGCGGTCTACCCGGCGACCGCCACGTCCATGAACCGCGAGGAGTTCGAGGCCCACCTCGTCCCGCTCGCCGGCCTGCTGCGCGAGGCGCTGAACGCCACCCCCTTCGAGCCGAGGGCCGCCGTCCCGGTCGGCGCCGCGCTGGTCGACGCCCACTGCACCGACCCCGACGCGCTGCCCAGCATCCTCGGCGTCATCGACGCCTACCTGGTGCTGTACTGCCCGCCGGGCCCGGCGCTCACCGCGGAGGACGCGCGCGCCCGCTGCGCCCGCCTCCAGCACAGCGTGGCCTACGGCTTCGCCCAGGCGCTGCGCGAACGCACCCTCGCCGAGCAGGAGGCGATCTCCCGCGCCGCCCTCGCCGCCCAGTCCGAGGCCGAACGCGCGCTGGCCGCCAGCGAGGCCCGCTTCCGCGCGGTCTTCGAGGGGGCCGCCATCGGCATCGGCATCGCCGAACTCGACGGCCGGGTCGTGGAGGTCAACGGCGCCCTCGCCAGGATGTTCGGCGGCGAGCACCACCTGCGCGGCCGTACCGTCGCCGACCTCGCCCACCCCGCGAACCCGCCCGACGCCACCGACCTCAACGGCGCGCTCGTACGGGGCGAACGCGACAGCTACCACCTGGACAAGGTCTTCCCGCGGGCCGACGGCTCGGCGCTGTGGGGCAACCTGAGGGTGTCGCTGCTGCGCGACGCGGCCGGCCGCCCCCAGTACCAGCTCGCGCTGCTGGAGGACGTCACCGAGCGCCGCCGCCTGCTGGACCGGCTGCGCCACCAGGCCACCCACGACGCGCTGACGGGGCTGCCCAACCGCGCCCTGTTCTTCGAACGCCTCGGCAAGGCCCTCACCGACACAGGCACCGGCGCCGAACGCCGGATCGGCGTCTGCTACCTCGACCTGGACGGCTTCAAGGCGGTCAACGACAGCCTCGGCCACGCCGTCGGCGACCGGCTGCTGGTCGCCGTCGCCGAGCGCCTCGCCGGCTGCCTCACCGACACCGACCAGATCGTCGCCCGCATCGGCGGCGACGAGTTCGTCGCCCTCTACGCCGACCCGCCCTGCCAGGACGCGGTCACCGCCCTCGCCGACCGCATCCTGGACGCGCTGTCCGCCCCGCTGCTGCTGGACGGCCGCGAACTGCCGGTGCACGGCAGCATCGGCATCGTCTACGGGCCGGTGGCCGGCCGTGCCGCCGCCGACGTGCTGCGCAGCGCCGACATCACCATGTACCGGGCCAAGGAACTCGGCGGCAGCCGCTACGAGATCGCCGACCCCGACGCGGACGCCCGTGCCATCACCCGGCACGGCCTGACCAACCGGCTGCCCGGAGCCCTCGAACGCGGCGAGTTCTTCATCGAGTACCAGCCGCTGATCGGCCTGGGCGACGGCCGGGTGCACGGCGCCGAGGCCCTGGTGCGCTGGTGCCACCCCGCGCACGGGGTGCTCGGCCCGGACCAGTTCATACCGCTGGCCGAACGCACCGGCCAGATCGTGCCGCTGGGCCGCTGGGTGCTCCTGGAGGCGGCCCGGCAGGCCCGCGCCTGGCACGACGAGTACGGGCCCGAGTCCTGGCGCCGGGTCAACGTCAACCTCTCACCCATCCAGCTCCACCAGGGCGACCTGGCCGGGGAGGTGGCGCGGGTACTGGACGAGACCGGCCTCGCCCCGCAGGCGCTGTGCCTGGAGGTCACCGAGAGCGCGCTGATCGGCGCCGAGCCGGACACCGTCAAACCACTGCGGCAGATCGCCGAACTCGGCGTCGAGATCGCCCTGGACGACTTCGGCACCGGCTACTCCAACCTCTCCTCGCTGCGGTGGCTGCCGGTCAGCGTCCTCAAGCTCGACCGCGCCTTCAGCCGCGGCATGCGGCGCAAGCCCGCCGACCCGCTGGACCTGAAGATCGTCGAGGGCATCGTCTCCCTCGCCCACGGCCTGGGCCTGTCGGTCACCGTGGAGGGCGTCGAGACCGGCGCCCAGGCGGAGCAGCTCCGCCTGCTCGGCTGCGACACCGCCCAGGGCTGGTACTTCGGCCGCCCCGGCCCGCCGGACCGCCTCGCCAGCCTGGCCCTCGCCCAGACGGTCTGAGCACCGCCCCACCGGAAGGCGGGCGGCCCCGGCCCCCGGAGCCGCCCGCCTTCGGCCCCGGCCTTGGCCGAGCCGTGCCGCGCCGTGCCGTGCCGTGCCGGGCCGGGGCGCGCTGTGCCGTGCCGGGGCGCTCCCGACCGTCGGGACGGCGCGGAGCGCGCGCGGACGAGAGGGTCCGACGCGATTCCCCTCGCGTCGCCGCCGAATGGACCGGCGGATTCCGGGTCGATTCCGGGCCGGTTCCAGGATGCTTCCGGGCTGTTTCCGGGTGAAATCCGAGTGAAAGCCGGGTCGATTCGGGCGCGATTCGGGTTCGATTCGAGGCCGAATCGGAGGCGGATCGCGATCGGTCGGAGGCTGGTTCGGAGTCGCCGCGGAGTCGGCGCGCGGGTGAATCGAGTGACGGAGGCCCCGCGTATCCCTCTCAATACCTCCGGAACCGCTCCAGGCCGGTCGTGGGCAGGTCGTGGCCCGTTTTCCGGGCGGCGTTGCCGGGCTCTCTCCCCGCGGCCGTTCCCCGGGCCGACGGAATCGGGGTGAAGACCGTCCGGATACGTGTGGTAGCCGCCCGCGCTCTTGGGCATACTCCATTCGCCGGACCCGTCGATCACCCTTCCCGCGACCCGGAACGGGGGTGGTCGGCCGTGCCCGGGGCCACCCACCTCGGACGGCCGCCGAACCCGGCGCCCGGACCGCCGCCCACCCGTACCAGGGAGGATGTGCCGCAATGCCGCAGCAAGGCCCCCCGCCGGTCGTCCGGCAGCTGCCCACCGAAGAGTCCCGCGCGCTGCTGGCGCTCACCCGGGACCTCGCCCAGCGCGAGATCGCGCCCGCGGCCGCCGCGGAGGAGGAGGAAGGGCGCTTCCCGCGCGAGACCTTCCGCCTGATCGGCCGCTCCGGCCTGCTCGGCCTGCCCTACGGGGAGGAGCACGGCGGCGGGGGCCAGCCCTACGAGGTCTACCTCCAGGTGCTGGAGGAGCTGGCGGCGGCCCGGCTGACGGTCGGCCTGGGCGTCAGCGTGCACACCCTGGCCTGCCACGCGCTCGCCGGCTCCGGGAGCAAGCAGCAGCGGGCCGACCACCTCCCCGCCATGCTCGGCGGCGAACTCCTCGGCGCCTACTGCCTGTCCGAACCCGGTGCGGGCTCCGACGCCGCCAGTCTGACCACCAGGGCCGTACGCTCCGGCGACCGGTGGACGATCGACGGCACCAAGGCGTGGATCACCCACGGCGGGGTCGCCGACTTCTACACCGTGCTGGCCCGTACCGGCGGCCCCGGCGCCCACGGCGTGTCCGCCTTCCTCGTGCCCGGCGACGCCCCCGGTCTGAGCGCGGCCGCGCCCGAGCGCAAGATGGGCCTGAAGGGGTCGCCCACCGCGCAGGTCCACTTCGACGGCGTCGTGGTCGGCGACGAGCGGCGGATCGGCGAGGAGGGCCAGGGCTTCGCCCTGGCTCTGGCCGCCCTGGACGCGGGCCGGCTCGGCATCGCCGCCTGCGCGGTCGGCGTCGCCCAGGCCGCCCTCGACGCGGCCGTCGCGTACGCCGGGGAGCGGCGCCAGTTCGGCCGTCCCGTCGGGGACTTCCAGGGGCTGAGGTTCCTGCTCGCCGACATGGCCACCCGGATCGAGGCCGGCCGCGCCCTCTACCTCGCGGCGGCCCGGCTGCGCGACACCGGGCAGCCGTTCAGCCGGCAGGCGGCCATGGCCAAGCTCTTCTGCACCGACGCGGCGATGCAGGTCACCACCGACGCCGTCCAGGTCCTCGGCGGGTACGGCTACACCGCCGACTTCCCGGTGGAGCGCTACCTCCGCGAGGCGAAGGTGCTCCAGATCGTCGAGGGCACCAACCAGATCCAGCGGGTGGTGGTCGCCCGCTCACTGCTCGGCCCCGAGTCCGCGGCCTGACGCCGCCGCGGCGGCCGGAGTACCACCCGGCCGCCTCGGGCCCCGTCGGGCCGGGGGCGTACGGCTCAGGACACGGTCGCTCCGGTCGCTCCGGTCGCTCCGGCAACTCCGGTCGCTCCGTCCAGCGCGAAGTCGGCCTGGACCACCGCTCCCGGTCGCAGGTGCCTGCGCTGGACCGCGGGTGTCCGCCCCGCCGCGGACGCGATGATGATCAGGTGGCCCTCGGGCAGCCCGGCCAGCGCATACCCGCCGTCCTCGTCGGTGGTGGTCCGGACCAGCCGGCGCCCGTGGCCGTCCACGACGGTGACCGCGGCGTGGCGGACGGGACCGAGACCGGCGCCGTGCACGGTGCCCACCAGGTCCGGTTCGCGTTCCCCGAAGTGGTGGCGGTGTGCCGGCAGGGCTGTGGGGGCGGGATAGTCCAGGGCCGGATCGTCCGCCGGCGGCTCCGCGGGCTCCGCGAAGCCCGCGCTCTCCGCGCTCTGTGCGAAGCCCGCGCTCTGTGCGATCTCCGCGACGTCCGGGACGTCCGGGACCCCCTCCCGCGCCGCGAGGTCCCGCCGCGCGGCGTCCCGGGCGTCGCGGCGGTGGTGCAGCAGCGCGTCCAGGGCCATCAGGCCGGCGCCGGCCGCGATCCACCCGAGCAGGACGAGGACGGGTTTGAGCGTCCCCGCCCCGTCGAAGTAGACCGTCCCCCGCAGCGCGTCGACGGCGTTGCCGAGCGGCATGACGGAGTGCAGGAACCGGAAGACGGGCGGCAGCAGCGGCGCCGGGGCGGGCCCGCCGCTGGTGGGGATGCTCAGCACGATGAACATCCCCATGCCGACCGCCGGGAAGAACTGCCGGGTGAAGGGCGCCAGTCCCGAGGCCGCGGTGGCGACGGCGGTGGTGAGCAGGAAGGCGATGCCCATCGTCGACGGCGTCACGGGCAGGTAGCCCAGCCCCGCGCTGACGGCCGAGCCGGCGGCGCTGAACAGGGCGGCGACGCCGAGGACGACGAGGAACCTGCGCCGCCGGTCGAAGGCGACGGCCCGCAGCAGCGCCGTCGCCAGGAGGTAGCCGGGGACGCTCCAGGCGATGGCGAGGTAGACCGCGGACGTGCCCAGCGGGTCTCCGGCGGTCGTGGGGACGACGTCCCGCACGGTGAGCTTCTGCCCGTGCCCGGCGGCGACCGCGGTCATGATCGCGCCCATCTTCTGGGAGAGCGACGCCCCGTCCGCCGTGGCCACGTACAGCACGGGGGAGTCGCCGGTCACCAGGCCCGCCGCCGCGTCACGGTCGAGCACCGCCTGCCGGGCCGCCGCCGCGTCGGACACCGAGGAGACCTCGAACCCGCCGGGGTACTGCCGCCGCAGGTCCGAGGCGACCTGCGACGCGGAGCCGGCGACGGCGACCCGGGCGTGGTGGGGTGCCGGCGAGTGCAGCGCCGGGGCGAAGCAGAAGAGGAAGCCGAGGAAGAGAGCCGCCGGGAACCAGAGGGTCTCCGCGAGGGTCCGGCCCGGACGTATCCGGGGGGCGGCGTGCGACGGCTCGGTCATCGCCCCACCCGCGGCGCGGGGGTGGACGCGGCCGCGTACGCCGCCGGGGCCGTGGGCCGCGGGGCGCGTACGGCCCCCGCGAGCGCGTACCCGGGGCCGGCGGTCGGCGGGGCCTGCGGGGCCGGGCGGACGTGTTCCTTGTGCATGCGTGTCCGTGCTCTCGGGCAGCCGGTTCGCCGGCCGCGGCGGGTGGCCCGGTGTGCGCCGCCGACCGTCGGGACGTGCCGTCGGGACGGTCGGCGCGGCGGGCCGGGCGTCATGTGTGTCAATAGTACGACGGCCGTAGTCAGGGTGACACACACGCTGCGCGGGTCTGCGGGAGAATGCCGGAGGGCCCGTCCACCGGCGGCCTCGGTCCGACGCGAACCTGGGAGACGCGGAAGTGAAGCCACGGCAGCTGGTCTTCGAGCTGTTCGGCGACTACCTGCGGCACCGCACCGGTGAGGTGCGGCTGCGGGGACTGGTCGCCGTCATGGCCTGCTTCGGCATCCCGGACACGACCGTCCGCGTGGTCGTGGCGCGGATGCGGAAGGAGGGACTGCTCGCGGCGCGGCGGGAGGGCAGGGAGACCGTCTACTCGCTCACCGACGCGGGCCGGGAACTGCTGGAGGAGCGCGGCGAGCGGATCTTCGGCCGGGCGCCCGCACCCTGGGACGGCCGCTGGCACCTCGTCACCTACTCGGTGCCCGAGACAGAACGGCTCCTCCGGGAGCATCTGCGCCGGAAGCTGGCCCGCCACGGGTTCGGTGCGCTCTCCCCGGCGCTGTGGGTCAACCCGCACGACCGCACGGAGCCCGTCCTGGCCGCCTTCGCCGATCAGCCCGCCGTCAGGCTGGACGTCTTCCGCTCCGACGCCGCCGGGCCGGAGGCCGATCGGAGCATCGCCGCCCGGGCCTGGGACCTGGCGGCCCTGGACCGCGCCTACGCGTCACTGCTCGCGGCGCACACCCCGGCGCTGGCGGCGCTCCGCGGCGGCGGCACGGCGGGCCGGACGGCTCTGACGGAGCGCGTCACCCTGATCCACGACTTCCGCCCGATCGTCTTCACCGACCCCGACCTGCCGCCCGAGCTGCTGCCCGCCGACTGGCACGGCGGCGCGGCCCGCGCGATGTTCCTCGAATCGCTCGCCCACTCCCGCGAACCGGCCCACGCCTTCGCCGACGAACTCGTCGCGAGCGCCTGACGCCCGGGCGCCGAACCCCCCGAGCGCGCGGGCCCGCCCGCGCGGCCCGTGCGGTGCGGACGGGCCGCACGGGCGCCGGCGGGGCGGGTGCGCGCGTCGTTGGAGGAGCGGGCCGTCCTGGGCCGTCCTGGTCCGGTCCGGCCGGAGGCAGCCGGGGGAGAGCGGGTCAGGCCGCCAGGTGGGGGGTCCGCACGGGCTGCGCCGGCAGCCGCATCGGGCGCGAGCCGGGGCCGCCGACGTGCGAGAACGGCTGGGTACGCCAGTCCAGCCCGGCCGGCAGGGTGAGCAGGGTGCCGAAGTCGGCCCCCTCGCGCCGCGCGGTCGCGGTCACGTCGGCGACCTGCGGCAGGGCCTCGGCGACCGCGCGGCCCGAACCGGCGCAGACCGTCAGGCCGAACGGGTCCCAGGGCGTGGGGCACAGGGCGTGCTGGGGGAGGAGATCCCCGTCGCCCAGTACGGTGATCGGGCGGCCGCAGTCCGGGCAGGTCACCCGCAGCAGGTCCGCGTCGTCGTCGAAGCCCTCGGCGGTGCCGGCGTCCTCCGCGTCCTCGATGTCGTCGCCGTCGAAACCGTCGGCACCGTCGAAACCGGGGAATCCGGCGGAGTGGTCGAGCTCCGCCTCGCCGTCGTCGTCGAAGCCCTCCGGCACCCCGGTGCCGAACGCGCCGAACGCGCCGCGCCCGCCGAACGCCCAGGACCCGTCCGCCGGGCCGGTGACCTGCGACAGCGCGGCGCCCTCGCGGGCGGGGCGCAGGCCGGACACCCGGCGGTCACGGGAGGCGGAGGCGGCGGGTGTCCCGCGTTCGTGCCCCTCCTCGAACGCCGGCTGGGTCCGCTCACCGCGGCTGTGACGCACATGGTTACGCATACTGCGCTCCCCCTTGGGTTATGCCCTGGCGTTGGGCCGGCCCGGCCCGGCTGCCTGGCCTGCTCGGCCTTAGCGAGGATTTCCCGTCGCGCTCCGCGGGTAATCACGCCACACCGCACCCAGGGGGCGGCCCTGGTGTGGCCTTCGTCACATGATAGGGAAGCGCTGGGGGCGCGCCCCCAGCGTGCGCCCGGGCGCCCCCGATCCGCTCCGGCCCGCACCCCGTACTAGGGTTCTGGGACGCGCGCGACCAGGAAGGTTGGCGCGCCAGCCGGGAACCCGGCGGGAATGGGGCGGACCATGCGGAGCAACTGGGCGGGCAACCTCACCTTCGGAGCGGCGCGCGCGCACCGCCCCGCATCGGTCGACGAACTGCGCGCCCTCGTGGCCGGAAGCACCCGGGTCAAGGCCCTCGGCAGCGGCCACTCCTTCAACGCCGCCGCCGACACCGACGGCGACCTCGTGGAGCTGTCCGGGCTGCCGCCCGAGATCGACGTCGACTCCGCCGCCGGCACCGTCCGGGTCGCGGCCGGCGTGCGGTACGCCGAACTCGCCGCCGCGCTCGACGCGCGCGGCTTCGCGCTGGCCAACCTCGCCTCCCTGCCGCACATCTCCGTGGCCGGCTCCGTCGCGACCGGCACCCACGGCTCGGGCGACGCCAACGGGTCGCTCGCCACCGCCGTACGCGGCGTCGAACTGGTCACCGCCGACGGCACCACCACCGCCCTCACCCGCGAGGCCGACGGCGACACCTTCGAGGGCGCGGTGGTCGCCCTCGGCGCCCTCGGCGTCGCCACCCACCTCACCCTCGACGTCGTGCCCTCCTTCCAGGTCCGCCAGCGGGTGCGCACCGGGCTCGCGCTCGCCGACGCCCTCGACCACTTCGACCGGATCACCGGCGCCGCCTACAGCGTCAGCCTCTTCACCGACTGGCGGGCCGAGCGGTTCGGCCAGGTCTGGCTCAAGCAGCTCGACGGCGCCCCGACCCCGACCTGCCGTGGACCGCCCCCGCGCCCGGCCCGTTGCACCCCGTGCCCGGCGTCGACCCCGTCCACTGCACCCCGCAGGACGGCACCCCGGGCCCCTGGCACGAGCGGCTGCCGCACTTCCGCCCCGACTTCACCCCCAGCAACGGCGAGGAGCTCCAGGCCGAGTACCTGGTGCCGCGCGAGCACGCCCCCGACGCGCTGCGGGCGCTGGCAGGGCTGCGCGAGGCCATCGCGCCGGTGCTCCAGATCTGCGAGGTCCGCACGGTCGCCGCCGACCGGCTCTGGCTCAGCCCGGCCTACGGCCGCGACAGCGTCGCCCTGCACTTCACGCTGGTCAAGGACGAGGCCGCCGTCGCCCCGGTGCTGGGCCGCGTCGAGGCCGCGCTCGCCCCCTTCGGAGCCCGGCCGCACTGGGGCAAGCTCTTCACCACCGCCCCGGCCACCGTGCGCGCCCTGTACCCGCGGATGGACTCCTTCCGCGCGCTGGCCGCGCGGATGGACCCCCGGGGCACCTTCCGCAACGCCTACCTGGACCGCCTCCTGGAGGGCTGACCCCCCCACGGCCCTCCTCGGACCGGCCCCGGACCGGCCCCTCCGCCGGGCGGCGGCGGACCGCCCGCCGGAGCCCGCGAACGGCCGCGAACGGCCGTGAACTGCGCGGGCGTACCGCTCCGCGCGCCGGACCGGTAAGGTCGATCCGTGGAGGAGCTGGACCGTCGCATCGTTGAACTGCTCGTCGCCGACGGGCGGATGAGCTACACCGACCTGGGCAAGGCCACCGGCCTGTCCACGTCCGCCGTGCACCAGCGGGTGCGCCGGCTGGAGCAGCGCGGCGTGATCCGCGGCTACGCGGCGGTCATCGACCCCGACGCGGTGGGGCTGTCGCTGACCGCCTTCATCTCGGTGAAGCCGTTCGATCCGAGCGCCCCCGACGACATCGCGGAGCGGCTGACCGAGGTCCCCGAGATCGAGGCGTGCCACAGCGTGGCCGGCGACGAGAACTACATCCTCAAGGTCCGCGTCTCCGCGCCCATGGAGCTGGAGCACCTGCTCAGCCGCATCCGCACCCTCGCCGGCGTCTCCACCCGCACCACCGTGGTGCTCTCCACCGCGTACGAGGCCCGCCCGCCGCGGATCTGAGCCGGCCCCTCGGGCGCGGCCGCCGCGGCCCCGGCGGCCCGCGCGGCCCGCCCGCCACCCCTGCGCGCGGACGGCGGCGGGGCCGGGGGAGACTGGGCGGTATGCGCACCACCTCCGCGGCAGCGGCCACCGACACCCCGGAACCCCGACGGCCACCCGGCGGCCCGCCGCCCGGCACCCTGCTGCTGCGCGGCGGCTTCGTCTACAGCCCCGCCGACCCGTTCGCCACCGCCATGGTCGTCGAGGGCGGCACCGTCGCCTGGGTCGGCTCCGAGGGCGCGGCGGACTCCTTCGCCGACGGCGTCGACGAGGTCGTCCACCTGGAGGGCGCCCTGGTCACGCCGGCCTTCACCGACGCCCACGTGCACACCACCAGCACCGGCCTGGCGCTGACCGGGCTCGACCTCTCCCCGTCCGGCTCCCTCGCCGACGCCCTGGCCCGCACCACCGCGCACGCCGCCGCCCACCCCGGCGAGCGGGTCCTCCTCGGCCAGGGCTGGGACGAGACCGCCTGGCCCGAGGGCCGCCCGCCCACCCGCGCCGAACTCGACGCGGCGACCGGCGGACGCCCCCTGTACCTCGCCCGTGCCGACGTGCACTCCGCCGTCGCCACCACCGCCCTGCTCGACCTCGTACCCGGCATCCGCGACCTGCCCGGCTTCCGCCCCGACGGCCCGCTGACCCGCGACGCCCACCACGCGGTGCGGGCCGCCGCCCACGCGGCCGTGACCCCCGCCCAGCGCGCCGCCGCCCAGCGCGCCGCCCTGCGGCACGCCGCCGCCCGCGGCATCGGCAGCGTCCACGAGTGCGCCGGCCCGGACATCTCCTCCGAGGACGACCTCACCGCCCTGCTCGCCCTGGCCGGACAGGAGCCCGGCCCCCGGGTCCACGGCTACTGGGCCGAGCCCATGCTGGAGGAGGCCGACCTGGAACGGCTGCGCGACCTCGGCGCGGTCGGCGCGGGCGGCGACCTCTTCATCGACGGCTCCTTCGGCTCGCACACCGCCGCCCTGTGCGCCCCCTACGCCGACGCCCCCCACACCGGCACCACCTACCTCGACGCCGACACCGTCGCCCGCCACCTTGCCGTGTGCACCCGTGCCGGGGTCCAGGCGGGCTTCCACGCCATCGGGGACGCCGCCACCGCGGCCGTGGCCGCCGGAGCCCGCGCGGCGGCCGAGGAGGCCGGTACCGGCCGCGTACGGGCCCTCCGCCACCGGGTGGAGCACGCCGAACTCCTCTCGCCGGAGACGATCGCCGCCTTCGCCGAGTTCGGCCTGATCGCGTCGGTGCAGCCGGCCTTCGACGCCACCTGGGGCGGCGAGGACGGCATGTACGCGGCCCGGCTCGGCGGCGAACGGGCCCGCGCCCTCAACCCCTACGCCGCCATGGCCCGGGCCGGCGTGCCCCTCGTGCTCGGCTCCGACAGCCCGGTCACCCCGCTCGACCCCTGGGGCGCGGTCCGCGCCGCGGCCTTCCACCGCACCCCCGAGCACCGGATCTCGGCCCGCGGCGCCTTCCACGCCCACACCCGGGGCGGCTGGCGCGCGGTGGGCCGCGACGACGCGGGCGTGCTGGTGCCCGGGGCGCCCGCGGACTACGCGGTGTGGCGGGTGGGCGACCTCGTCGTCCAGGCCCCCGACGAGCGCGTCGCCAACTGGTCCACCGACCCCCGCTCCGGCACCCCCGGACTGCCCGACCTGAGCCCCGGCGCGGAGCTGCCCGAGCTGCTCCGCACGGTGGTCGCGGGCCGCCCGCTGTTCCCGCCGCCGAACGGGTGAGCTGGGCTTTTGCGGATGCGCCCGAACGGTGTGCCGTCGGCGGGCGGCGGCGTGTCGCCCGCTTGCGTCCACCTCGTCACTGACCTGCCGCTTTGTCGGATATCCGCAGGTCACACCGGTGTTGACAGCCGCTGGTCGGAGGCGAGTAGTTTCGGCGACGTCCACCACAGGACGTCGGACCGGGGGCTGCCCCGCGTTCGCGTCGGCCACCGCTGGGCCATGGGGCGCCGCGCCACCGCGCGCCGCCACTGGCAGCCAGGTCCAGCGCCGCGACGCGGGAACGCGGGGCGACTGCAGCCCGATCCGCAGGTGTGACCCGGAAAGGGCCCGGACGCCCAGTAGACAACGGCCTCGGCGCGGATCGCAGCCAGCGGTTCCCAGGTCGGCCCGAAGGGCGTCCGGGCCCATTCCGTTGCGTCCGCCTTGCTCCGGGCCCGCCTGCCTCTGGGACCGGGCGTTCTCCGGGCCCGCCTGCCTCTGGGACCGGGCGTTCTCCGGGCCCGCCGCTCTCCGCGTCCGCCCGGCTCCGTGACTCGCCGGCCTCCGTGTCCGCCGCCCCCTCGCCTGCGGGCGTCTGAGGCGCGCGGCCGACCGGCCGGCCGGCACGCCCGCCCGCCTGCTCCTCCCGGGCTCCGTCCGGGGTCCGGGGCGCCCGGGCCGCGGCGCGCCCGCGAGGATCGGATCGCGGGGGCGCGGGGAGCCGTGGGGCGGGTGGGGAAAAGGGGCCGGGCTTTGCCGCCCCCGGGGGGAATCCTCGGGGAACAGGAGGTACGGTCACCTTCACAAGTCCCCGAGGAACCCCAGGAAGCACTGTGCGCCTGCGCCCCCCGAACGCCCCCGCGGCGCCCTCCGCGCCCGGCAGCGCCGTCGAGCCGCAGGAGCCGGCCGAGTCCGCTCAGCGGGTCGCGGACGAGGAACGCGGACGGACGGCCGCGGGTGAGGAGCCCGCGGAGGCGGCGCCAGGGGAGGCGGCGCCCGAAGTGCCGGACCCCGGGGCCGCGCGGGAGGACCCCGCGGCCGCGCGCCCGAGCCGGCGGCGGCGCTTCGCGGCCACCGCCCGGCGGGCCGCGCCCAGCAGCGCCGTCGCGGCGGGCGCCGGGCTGGCGATGGCCGCGGCGTTCCCGCCCTACGGGGTGTGGCCGCTGTCCGTCGCCTCCGTCGCCGCTCTGACGCTGCTGCTGCGGGGCCGGACGGTTCGTCAGGGCGCCTGGCTGGGCTTCGCGTTCGCCTTTCCCTTCTTCCTCTGGCTCATCGTGTGGCTGCGCTCGGTGACGTGGCTGGCCGTCGTCGTGCTGGCCGCCGTCGAGGCGGTCTACTTCGTGCTGATGGCCGCGATGACCGTGCCGGTGCTGCGGCGCCGCGCCTGGCCGCTGTGGTGCGCCTGCCTGTGGGTGACGCAGGAACTGGTCCGCGACCGGCTGCCGTTCGGCGGCTTCTCCTGGGGCCGGCTGGCCTTCGCCAACACGTCCTCGCCCTTCACCCCGCTCGCCGCGCTCGGCGGCGCGCCCCTGGTGTCGTTCGCGGTGGCTCTCAGCGGCACCCTGCTGGCCGCCGCCGTCCTCGCCGCCGCCCGTCTCGCGTGGCGGCCCGGCGGGCGGTCGGCCCGGGCCGTGCTGGTCGGGGCGGCCGGCCTGGTGCTGTCCGCCGCGGTCCTGTGCGCGGGCCTGTTCGTACCGGTGCGCACCGACGCGGCCGGGCACGTCCGCATCGCCGTCGTCCAGGGCAACGTGCAGCAGCCGGGCATGCACTTCCTCGGCCGCCCGATGAAGATCCTCGACAACCACGTGCAGGCCACCCTCAAGCTGGCCGCGGACATCAAGGCCGGCAAGGTGGCCAAGCCGGACCTCGTGCTGTGGCCGGAGAACTCCTCCGACCTGGACCCGTTCACGTACCCGCAGGCGTACGCCAAGATCACCGAGGCGGTGCAGGCGGTCGGGGTGCCGGTGCTGGTCGGCACCCTCGTCGACGGCCCGGACCAGGACCACGTGATGAACGAGGGCATCGTCTGGGACCCGCTCTCCGGCCCCGGCGCCCAGTACACCAAGCAGCACCCGGTGCCGTTCGGCGAGTACGTGCCCTTCCGCGAGGAGCTGACCAAGGTCGTCCCGATGCTCGACGAGATCCCGCGCGACTTCTACCCGGGCGACCACACCGGCGTCCTCCAGATCGGCCCGGCCCGGCTCGGCGACGTGATCTGCTTCGAGGTCGCCTACGACGGCATCGTCCGGGACACCGTGAACGCCGGTGCCCGCGCCATCGTCGTGCAGACCAACAACGCCACCTACGGCCGCACCGGCGAGCCCGAGCAGCAGCTCGCGATGTCCCGGCTGCGGGCCGTCGAGCACGGCCGCGCGGTGGTGATCGCGGCCACCAGCGGCATCAGCGCGGTCGTCGCCCCCGACGGGAAGGTCGAGCAGCGCACCAAGGAGTTCACGCAGGCGGTGCTCAGCGCCGACATCCCGCTGCGGGACGGGAAGACCCTTGCGGACCGCGTCGGTGCGGCACCGGAGTGGACGCTCGCTATGGTGGGGCTCCTGTCCTGTGCGGCCGCGGTCGCGATCGGCAGGATCGAGCGCACCCGCACGGCGAAAGGGCGATCCCAGCAGTGAACGACGACGAGCAGCGAAGCTTCGAGCCGCTCGGCCGGGTCCTGGTCATCATCCCGACCTACAACGAGGCTGAGAACGTCAAGCCGATCGTCACGCGGGTCCGCGCCTCCGTGCCCGAGGCGGACATCCTGATCGCCGACGACAACAGCCCGGACGGCACCGGCAAGCTCGCCGACGAACTGGCCGCCGCCGACGACCACGTCCACGTCCTGCACCGGCGGGGCAAGGAGGGGCTGGGGGCCGCCTACCTGGCCGGCTTCCAGTGGGGCATCGACCGCGATTACGACGTGCTGGTCGAGATGGACGCCGACGGCTCCCACCAGCCGGAGGAGCTGCCGCGGCTGCTCACCGCGCTGAAGAGCGCCGACCTGGTGCTCGGCTCGCGCTGGATTCCCGGCGGGCGCGTGGTCAACTGGCCCAAGTCCCGCGAGATCCTCTCGCGCGGCGGCAGCACCTACTCCCGGCTGATGCTGGACGTGCCCATCCGCGACGTCACCGGCGGCTACCGGGCCTTCCGCCGCGGCACCCTGGAGGGCCTGGGGATGGGCGACGTGGCCTCCGCGGGCTACTGCTTCCAGGTCGACCTGGCCTGGCGCGCCGTCAAGGCGGGCTTCCACGTGGTGGAGGTGCCGATCACCTTCGTCGAGCGCGAGCGCGGCGACAGCAAGATGAGCCGCAACATCGTCGCCGAGGCGCTGTGGCGGGTCACCACGTGGGGCGTCTCCTCCCGGGCCGAGAAGATCACCGGGCGGCGCCCGCTGCCGTAGCGGGGCCGGGCAGCCGGAGCCGGGCAGCCGGAGCCGGGCGGGCGGCCCCCGGCCGGCCGCCCCCCGGTCGGGGGAGCAGGGGACCGGCAGGGGGTCGGGGAGGTCCGGGGGTGTCCGGGGGATCAGCCGCCGTCCTAGCCGAGGATGTTGACGGCCCGCGCCACCACCAGCACCACCGTGACCAGGGACACCGCCGACTGCGTGAGCATGTAGCCCTTGGCCTTGCGGGTCATCGGCATCACGTCGGTCGGGCTGAACGCGGTGGAGTTGGTGAAGGACAGGTAGACGTAGTCGAAGTAGGCCGGCTCCCAGTCCGGCTGGGCCAGCTCCGGGGCCTGCATCTGCGGGAAGAGGAAGTCCGGTACCTGCCTGACGCCCCCGGCGCGCGCGACCGGCCCGCCGCGGTCCAGTTCCCAGTAGATGAGCGCGAAGACCACCACGTTCACCAGCCAGATCCCCCCGCCGGTGAGCAGGAGCGCCCCCGCCGCCAGGTGGCTGCGGCCGTGCACCAGGTCGACGGCCAGCCGTACGGCCGCGTAGAGGTTGGCGCCGGCCGTCGCCGCGGTGAAGACCAGGCTGAGGGCCCGGTAGGCGGCCGAGCGGCGTTCGATCCGGTGCGGGTTGAGGGCGACCAGGCAGGCCAGCAGCGCGAACTCCACCGCGGGCAGGAGCGGCCGCGGGTGCACCACCAAGCGGGCGGGCAGCGTGGACTGCACGACCAGTACGAGGGCCACCGAGGCCGTGACGGCCCACCGTGTCTCGCCCTGGGTGACCCGGCGCCAGGCCGGCAGCGCCTCCCGGCCCGCCCACTCGGAGCCGGCGCGCGGCGCGGCCATCAGCAGGGACTCGATCCGGGCCAGCCGGCTGTCGAGGACGTCCGCGTGCCCGTGGCCGTTCGCCACCGGCCCGGCGCCGTGCCCGGCCCGCCGCCTCCGGCGGGGTGCCCGCCCGCCCCGCCGGACGGCGGCGGTGCGGCGGGTGCGGGGGCGGGTACGGCTGCCGGCGCGGCGGTCGGCGGTGGGGCGGCAGCCGGTACGGCGGCGAGCGGGCGGTCCGGGGCGTTCGCCGCCGTACCGGGCAGGTCCATGCCCTGTGCGGGCTCCTCGTGCGTCACGCGTGACATCGTTGCCGCCGAACCCGGCCGGGTCCACCGCCGGCGGGGAACCGCCGTCCGGCCTTTACCCGCTCTTTGGCACACTTGGGGGTATGACGACGACACCGCCCCCGTTGCGCCCGGGGGAGCGTCAGGAGCAGCGCCCGCCACGACGCTCTCGCCGCCCGCGCCTCGGCACCGTGGTCCCGCTGTCCATCGCGGCCTGGGCCGTGGTGGAGATCTGGCTGCTGGTGCTGGTGGCCCAGGCCACCAGCGGCCTCGTGGTGCTGCTCATCCTGGTGGCCGGGTTCGTGCTGGGGGCCGCGGCCGTCAAGCGGGCGGGCCGCAGCGCCTGGCGGAACCTGACGGCGTCGGTGGCGGCGCAGCAGCAGGGCACGCCGCCGGTCGCGCCGGACAAGGACGGGCGCAACGGGCTGGCCATGCTCGGCGGGCTGCTGCTGATGGTGCCCGGCCTCCTCTCGGACGCGGCCGCGCTGCTGCTGCTCGCGCCGCCCACCCGCCGACTCGCCGGCCGGCTGGTGGACCGCGCCATGCGCCGCCGGGGCGTCCCCGTCGACGCCTTCCCGCCCCGTGGCCCGGGCGACCCGCGGCAGGGCGGCCCGTTCCCCGGTGGCCCGTTCCCCGGCGGCAACCCGGGCGGCCCCTCCTCGGGCGGCGGCAAGGTCATCCAGGGCGAGGTCGTCGACCGCGACCGCCCCTGACCGCCCCGAGCCCGGTTCGGCGCCGCCGCGTGCTGCTGCCGGGCGTCCGGGCGCGCGGTGGGGGAGTGAGCGGGTCAGGCGGCCGGCGCGGCCAGGTAGTCGCCGTGTTCCAGGTCGTCGAGCAGGGTCGGGTGGGTGGGCGACCAGCCGAGCAGTTCCTGGGTGCCGGAGCTGGAGACGGGCCCGTCGAAGCCGTAGGCGACGGCCATGAACGGGCTCGCGAAGTGTGTGGCGGCCTCCTCGGGGGTCAGTGACGCCGTGGGCAGGTCCAGGCCGCGGGCGATCGTCTCCGCGACGCTCTTCAAGGTGACGCCGCTTTCGGCCACTCCGTGCAGCACGCTGCCCGCGGGCGCCTTCTCCACCGCCAGGCGGAACAGGACCGCGGCGTCGGACCGGTGCACCGCGGGCCACCGGTTGGCGCCGTCGCCGACGTAGGCCGAGACGCCGGTCTTCCGCGCCGTGGCGACGAGCATGGGGATGAAGCCGTGGTCCTCGGGGCCGTGGACGGTGGGGGCGAGGCGGAGCACGCTCGCGCGCACCCCCCGGGCGGCGAAGCCCAGGCAGGCCCGCTCGCCGGCGATGCGGAAGGCGGCGATCCCGGCCTGGTCGGGCTCGTCGCGCTCGGTGCTCTCCCGGCCGGCGGGCATGACCAGGGTGCCCGAGGTGACGACGAGCGGCCTGCCCGAGCCTTCCAGCGGCCGGCCGAGGGCCTCGATGGCGGTCCGGTCGCGCCGCATCATGTCGTCGAGGTCGGAGAAGTCGCCGCCGTAGGCCATGTGGAGGACGCCGTCGGCGGCTTCGGCGCCGCTGCGCAGACTGTCGAGGTCGTCCAGGGATCCGTGGTGCGGTGTGGCGCCCAGCGACTCCAGCCGGGCGGCGGCGGCGTCCGAGCGGGCCAGGCCGGTGACGTGGTGGCCGGCCCTGATGAGTTCGGTGACGACCGCCGGGCCGGTCTGACCGGAACCGCCGGTGACGAAGACACGCATGGCAATCTCCCGCTGAATGTCAGTGACTGGCGCTACGCAGCGCCGGTCGCGACTCTAGGTAGCGCCAGTCACTGGCGTCAAGAAGCGCCGGTGACCGGCGTGTGCGGTACCCTCGGTCCGTGCCACGGAGCGGAGCAGAAGCGCGTCGCCGCCTTCAGCAGGCGGCCCTGGAGCTGTACCAGGAGCGCGGGTTCGACCGGACCACCACGGCCGAGATCGCCGCCCGGGCCGGAGTCAACGAGCGCACGTTCTTCCGGCACTTCCCCGACAAGCGCGAGGTGCTCTTCGACGGCGAGTCGGATCTGCGCGCCGCGCTGACGCAGGCGGTGGCCGAGGCGCCCGAGGGCCTCCAGCCGCTCGACGTACTGCTCGGCGCCTTCCGGAAGGCCGAAGGAATCCTTGAGGGCAACCGCCCCTTCGCCGAACCCCGGCTCCGGCTGATCGCGGCGACTCCGGCGCTCCGTGAACGCGACCTGGCCAAGGCCACCTCGGTCACCGAGGCCATGGCGGAGGCGCTGCGGCAGCGCGGTGTCGCCGACCGGCTGGCCGGGCTGGCCGCCCGGACCGGGTGGGCGGCCTTCCACCAGGCGGCCCAGGACTGGATCGACGACCCCTCGCGGAGCCTGGACGAGCACCTCCTGGAGGCGTTCGACGACCTGCGCGCCCTCTCCGGGCCCGTCCCGTCGGCGCGGGCGCGGTCCGGAAGCTGAGCCGCCCGCCAACGGCTCGTCGAGAGGGGAGCCCGATCCGGCCCGCCTCGGTACGGCGGCTTCGCGTGACCGAGGCCGAGGCCGGGACCGGGACCACCGCGAGCCGTACACGACCTGCCCGGGGAACCGGCGTCCGGAGCGCGCGGGGCCGTCCGCCGCGAGCCTGAGCCGGGACCTCGCGCATCCGGGACCGGGCGGCCGCGGCGACCGCGGATCCGGGCAGCGCGACGGCCCGGCCGGCCCGCCGTGAAGGCAGGGCCGACCGGGTCCGTAAACTCGGGCGCCCGGTCCGGAGCGGGGCTCCGGCCGGGCGGAAAGGGTGTGCGGGCCCAGTGCGCACCGCGGCGGGTGCGGGGTCCGGGCCGCCGGGCCCGCGACGGAGCGGGCCCGGCGCCTGAACAGCCTCAGCCTCGGCTTCGGCCGATCAGACGGATCAGGCGGTCTTGCGGTTGTCGCGCGGGTGCACCGCGATGTTCATGGCACCGGAGCGCAGGACGGCCAGCCGCTCGGCCAGCACCTCCTCCAGCTCCTCCAGCGTGCGCCGCTCCATCAGCATGTCCCAGTGCGTGCGCGCCGGCTTCGTCGTCTTCTCCTCAGGGCCCTCTCCGTCCACCAGGAGGGCGGTCTGGCCGCATGCGCGGCACTCCCACTCCGGCGGAATCTCGGCCTCCACCGAGAACGGCATCTCGAATCGATGGCCGTTCCTACATGCGTACTCAACGGTCTGGCGCGGTGCCAGATCGATGCCGCGGTCCGTCTCGTAGCTGGTGGCCCCGAGTCGCGTGCCGCGGAGAGCTCGCTCACTCATGAATCGTGCCTCCCGGGCATATGGTCGCCCACAGGACAGGTGTCGCTGTCGTCGTCATCCGGTCAACGTCCGGTCGGCGGTGAAGATTCCCGTTAAGGGATTGCGTCGCCCGTCGTGTCGCCCCTGTTTGTACCCAGCAACATCCGATTTGTCACACCTGTCCGGATTTGTCACCCGGGGTCGGGGCAGTTTTTGCGTGCAGTGACGGTCAGCTGGCTGGGCCAACCGCGTACACTACCCGTCCGCACCGCCAAGGGCTAAACCGGGTCCACTGCCGAGGCTTCCGGCGGTTCCCGGACAACCTCCGCACATGCCGCGGAACCGGCTCCCACCGCCGGAACGGAGGCGGGGGCCGGCTGCCGCCGGACCGCCCGCCGTGCGCCGCCCGCGCCGCCTCCTCCCGTGCCCGTCCGTCGAACCGGTGCAGGAAGAACTGGGCGAGCGGCCCGATCGCCACCGCGTAGAGCACTGTCCCCACCCCTACCCCGCCGCCCAGCAGGTAACCGGCGGCCAGCACCCCCAGCTCGATACCCGTGCGGAGCAGCCGCAGCGACCGGCCCGTCCTGCGGTGCAGCCCGGTCATCAGCCCGTCGCGCGGGCCCGGCCCGAACCGGGCGGAGATGTACAGGCCGGTCGCCGCGCCGTTGAGCACCACCCCCGCGAGCAGCAGCGGCACCCGCACCGCGAGCTCCGGGCGGTAGGGGAGCAGCGCCATGGTGGCGTCGACGGCCGAACCGACCAGCACCACGTTGGAGAGCGTGCCGAGCTGGGGGCGCTGCCGCAGCGGCCACCACAGCAGCAGCACCACGGCACCGACGATGATGGAGACGGTGCCGATGCCCAGCCCCACCCTCATGGCCAGGCCCTGGTGGAGGACGTCCCAGGGGTCCAGGCCGAGTGCGGCGCGGACCAGCAGCGCGTCGCTCACGCCGTAGAGGACGAGGCCGGTGTACAGGCGGAAGAGGCGACGCAGCACGGAAGGACCCCCCTGGCGGCCGGATGATCGTGCGTGTCACTATGTGGCCTGTGGTAGGCCTCGCACCATGGCCAATCAACGGAAGGTGGACTGGAACTGATGCCCCAGTGGACCGCTTCGGTGAGTGCCGCCCATCTCGCCCGGCTGCTGCGCCCGAGAGCCGTGGCGGACGCCCGCGGCGGCGGCCGGCCAGGCGCCCGCCGGGCCCCGCCTACCGTGAGCTGGCCGACGGGGTGCGCCTGCTGGTGCTTGAGGGCCGGGTACAGGTCGCCGCGCGGCTGCCGGCCGAACGCGAGCTGGCCATGGCCCTGGGCGTCAGCCGCACCACCGTCGCCGCCGCGTACGAGGCGCTGCGCGCGGAGGGCTTCGCCCGCTCCCGGCGCGGCGCCGGCAGCTGGACGGCGATCCCCGAGGGCCACGTCCTGCCCTCGCGCAGCCTGGAGCCGCTGCCGCCGGACAGCGCCGGCTCGGTGATCGACCTGGGGTGCGCCTCGCTGCCCGCCCCCGAGCCGTGGCTGAGCGAGGCCATGCGGGGCGCACTCGCCGACCTGCCGGCCTACGCGGCCACCCACGGGGACTTCCCCGCCGGGCTGCCGGTGCTGCGCGAGGCCATCGCCGACCGCTACACCGCCCGGGGCGTGCCCACCATGCCGGAACAGATCATGGTGACCACCGGCGCCATGGGCGCCATCGCGGCGGCCACCCGGCGGCTGGTCGGGTTCGGTGAGCGGGTCGCGGTGGAGTCGCCCAGCTACGCCAACGTCCTGGAGCTGTTCCGCGAGACCGGCGCCCGTCCGGTGCCGGTGGCGCTGCGGGACGGCCTGGCCGGCTGGGACCTGCCCGCCTGGCGCCGGGTGCTGCGCGAGGCCGCCCCCCGGATGGTCTACGTCCAGCCGGACTACCACAACCCCACCGGCACCCTCGTCTCGGACGAGCAGCGCCGCGACCTGGTGGAGGCCGCCCGCGCCGCGGGCACCGTCATCGTCGCGGACGAGACCATGGCCGAGCTCACCCTCGACGGCGAGGAGTCGCAGGTGCGGCCGATGGCCGCCTTCGACCGGGGCGGCACGGTGATCACCGTCGGCTCGGCCAGCAAGGCGATCTGGGCCGGCCTGCGGATCGGCTGGGTGCGCAGCACCCCCGACGTGGTGCGCCGGCTCGTCTCCGCCCGCGCGTACCTCGACCTGGCCTCCCCGGTCGTGGACCAGCTCGCGGTCGCCTGGCTGCTGCGCGGCGGCCACTGGGACCAGGCCCTCGCCGAACGGCGGGCCCGCGCCCGCGAGTGCCGCGACGACCTGGCCGCCGCGCTGCGCGCCCAGGTGCCGGAGTGGAGCTTCACCCTCCCGCGCGGCGGGATGACGATGTGGGTGCGCACCGGCGACGTCTCCGGCTCCCGGGTGGCCGTGGCGGGGGAGCGGCTGGGCGTGCGGGTGCCGTCGGGCCCGCGGTTCGGGGTCGACGGCGCCTTCGAGTCCTACGTGCGCGTCCCCTTCACGGTCAGCGGCCCCGTCGCGGAGGAGGCCGCCGCGCGGCTGGCCCAGGCCGCCGACCTGGTCCGCTCCGGGGGCGGTGCGGACGGCGAGCCGACCGGCCTCTTCGTCGCGTAGCCGCACCCGCCCGCCGGGGTCCTGCCGCGCCCGCCGGTCGCACCCGCCGGGGTTCGGCCGCCCGGCGGGGGCCGGGCCGGGCGGTCAGCCCAGTTCGAGGTCGGCGACGGTCCGCACCACCGCCTCCTTGCGCAGCACCACCGCCTCCGGAAGCGGCTCGGCGACCCGTTCCGGCTCCGGCCGCGGCTCCTGCGGCGCCGCCTCCACGGCGGGCTCCAGGGTCTTCGGCAGCACCTGCCCGGGTTCCTGCTCCGGGGTGCCCGAAGCGCCCTCGTCCGGCGGCAGCAGCGCCATGACGGCCGCCCGCTCGGGCTCCGGCGCCTCCTCGTCGTACGGGTCGGGCGTGGCCGGCACCTGGAGGCGCAGCACCGGACCGCCGCCCAGCCGGGCGTAGCCGCGACCGGGCGGCACGTCCGCCGCCGGCGTGGTGCGCTGCGGCGCCCCCAGCACCGCCTGCACGTGCTCGGGGGCCAGCGCCCCGAGCACCACCCGGGCCCGGGTCTGCGCGATGACCACCGCGGCCAGCGCCTCGGTGGCGTCCAGCTGGTCGGCGACCGCCACCGCCACGTTCGCCGCCCGCCCGTGCCGCAGCGGCACGTCCAGCAGCGCCTGCGGGTCCGGGCTGCCCTCGGCGTGCGCGAGCTGGGTCAGCGCGGTCGGCCGGTCCACCAGCACCCACAGCGGGCGGCGGGCGTCGTCGGGGGCCGGGGTGCCGGACTGCCGGGCCCGGCTGACCGCGATCAGCCGCCGCTCGGTCTCGTGGGCCACCCACTCCAGCGTCGCCGCCGCGCCCATCAGCCCGTCCTCGACGGCGAGCACGCCCGGCCGCCCGGCCAGGCACGCGTACTCGCCCGTCCCGCTGCCGTCGACCACCACCACGTCGCCGTGGGCCAGCGCCTGGAGCGCGATGGACCGCAGCAGGGTGGTGGTGCCGGTGCCGGGCTGGCCCAGCGCCAGCAGGTGCGGCTCGGTGGAGCGAGGGCCGGTGCGCCAGACCACCGGCGGAGCGTCCCGCAGGGCGCCCGCGGCCCCGCCTGCCGCGCCCGCGGCGCTCTCCCGGCCGCCGGCCGGCACCGCCACCGGCAGGGTGCGCTGCACGGCGGCGTCGTCGGTGAAGCCCAGCACCATCTCGCCGGGGGCGGTGACGAACCGCTGCGCGGCCACGTCGGTCGGCAGCGGCGGCAGGGTGGTGAGGGTGAGGTGGTTCTCCTCCTCGTTCCAGTCGAAGCGGTACTCCCGCCCCCGCCCGGCCTTGGCGTGGAGCAACTGCTCCACCCGGGCGCGCGACTCGGCCTCGCCGTCGGTGAAGTACGCCGGGTAGCGCAGGTGCAGCCGCGCCAGCCGCCCGTCCTGGAAGGCGTAGGAGGTGAACGCCTGGTCCCAGGCGCCGTCGTGGGCGTAGAGCGGGGCCGGGTCGGCGGCGTCCGAGAGGTAGGGGACCAGCGCCTCGTACAGCGCCTGGAGCCGTACGACCTCGGCCTCGGTGGGGCCCTTGTCCGCCGCGGAGTCGGCGCGGTCGCGCCCCATCCACCCGGCGGAGACCAGCAGCGCGGCGATCCCGGCGATCGGCCCGTACGGCATCATCGCCACGATCACCACCGCCGCGGCGGCCAGCACCAGCGCCGGCCCGCGCCGGTCCTTCGGGGTGCGGGCCCACCAGGTCCCCGCCCACCCGGCCTGGCGGCGCACGCCGCGGGCGATGGTGATCACGGGGTGGAGGACGTCGCCGGCGCCGTCGGCCGCGGTGCGCGCGAGGTCGCGGCCGCGCACGAGCGACGGCCGGGGCTTGAGGATGCTGGGGAGGGGACGCCTGGCCACGGATGCTCCATGGGTGTTTCGGGGGTGTGGGGATCGGTTCCGGCGCGGCAGCCGGCGCGCGGTACGGGGGAGCGCGGTCGCGCCGGCCGTCTTCCGGCCCCCGCCGCCTGCCGGGCGCGGCGGACCCGGAGCGGCGGAACGGAAACGGGCACGGACCCGGCGGCGGTGTGCGACCGCTGCCGGGCCCGTGACCGGGGTGGGGCAGGAGTGGCCGTCGCGGGACGGCCTAGATTTTGAGCCCGCCGATGAGGCTGGCGAGACTCGCCCCACCCGCGGTGATGCTCGGGGCGATGGCCGAACCCGCGAGGTAGAACCCGAAGAGGGCGCAGACCACGCCATGGGACACCTTCAGGCCGTCCTTGCGGAAGAACAGGAAGCAGATGACGCCGAGCAGTACGACGCCGGAGATGGACAGGATCATGGGGCTCTTCTCCTGTAGGTGATGGGGACGGTCACCATGAGTGGTTCCAGGCTCACAAAAAGTCCTCGATCACGCGCGGCGGCGAACGGGTGATTCCTGGCCGCGCGCGGGCGAACCCGTCGGTCCGGTCGGGTGCGGACGGGCCGTGCGGCGGGGCGGACCCGTACGGCGCCCCGCCCGGCGGGAGCCCGCCATACGGCCGCCGGAACGGCCGGAGCGGTCCGGGAACCGGCGCGGCCTGGGCCGTCCAGGTGACGCGCGGGCGGCCGGCGGACGGGGAGCTCCCGGGGCCCGCAACCGTCCCGCCCCGTTCGCCGGGGGCGTGCCGTACCGGCGTGACGGGTGGTCGGGCAGGATGGCGGACGTGCGCGTGACCCCCATCTCCTGGCCGAAGCTCGCCGGCGCCCTGGCCGAGCGGATCGCCGACGGCACCCCGCCCGGCCCCTGGTGGCGGGTGGCCGTCGACGGCGCCCCAGCCGCCCGCCCGCAGGACCTCGCCGACGCCCTGGCCGAGCAGCTGCCCGCGCTCGGCCACCCCGTCCTGCGGGTCAGCGCGGCGGCCTTCTGGCGCCCGGCCTCGCTGCGGCTGGAGTACGGCCACGAGGACGTCGAGGCCTACTACAACCTGTGGCTCGACACCGGGGCGCTGCGCCGCGAGGTGCTCGACCCGCTCGGCCCCGGCGGCACCGGTCGGGCGCTGCCCTCGCTGCGCGACCCGGCCACCGACCGCTCCACCCGCGCGGAGTACACCACCCTGCCGCCGGGCGGCGTCCTCCTGCTGGACGGCCCGCTGCTGCTCGGCCAGGGCCTGCCGCTGGACTTGGCCGTCCACCTGCACCTGTCCCCTGGCGCGCTGCGCCGCCGCACCCCGCCAGGAGAGCTGTGGACCCTCCCGGCCTACGACCGGTACGCGCGCGAGGCGCTGCCCGAGGAGGCCGCGGACGTACTCGTCCGCGCCGACGACCCGCGCCACCCCGCCTGGGCCGGCTGACCGCCGGGGACACCCCGCGCGGTCCGCGGCGGCCGCGGCGGCGCTCCCGGTGCCGGACCCGCGCCGACCGGGGTCCGCGGTGCCCCGGGAGCCGCGGTGATCCGGGGTTTGCGGTGCTTCGCGGGCGCCCGTCCCGGGCTGTCCGGTGCCGCCGGTACGGTTCGGGCGACCCCGCCTTGCCCTGGGGGCGCGGCCCCCGATAGCGTCCGCGACCACCATGACTGTCGCCATAGCGCCGCTGACACCCGAGCACATACCCCTGGCCGCGCAGCGCTACGACCGCTGGTTCGCCCGCGCACGGCGTCCTCCCTCGCAGCGGTCCTGGCTCGCCGACGGCCCGGTGCGCGGCGACACCCTGCTGGAGCGGCTGGCCGGCGCCCCCGGCCTGGAGGCGTGCCGGGCGCTGGACGGCGACGGCAACCTCGTCGGCCACCTCGCGGCGGTCCCGCTCGACCTGGCCCCGACGATCCCGCCGCGCTGCGCAGCCACCCCCGTTCCGCGCACATCCCGCACGGCGGCCACGCGCTGCCCTCGGGCCGGGAGAGCGAGGTGCTGCGCGCCCTCTACGCGCGGGTGGCCCAGCGCCTGGTCGCCGACCGGCGGCTGGTGCACTACGTCGACGTCCCGGCCGGGGACGCCGCCACCACCCCGTGGTCCGACCTGGGTTTCGGGCGGGAGCTCGTGCAGGGGCTGATGGCCGTCAAGGCCCGCGGCCGGCAGCCGCGCGGGGTGGACGGGATGGTGATCCGCCGGGCCGGCCCCGGCGACCTGCCGCAGGTGGGCCGGATGGCCGCCGAGTCGGCACGCCGGCAGCGCGGCACCGCGACCTTCCAGCCGCAGCCCGAGGCAGCGCTGGCCGCACTGCGGGTGCGGTACGCCGGCGCGCTCGGCGACCCGCGCTGCGCCGCCTGGATCGCCTCCCGGCGCGGCGAGGAGATCGGCATGGTGCTGCTGGCGCCGGCCGAACCCGACCCGGTGGTGCCCGCCTCCTGTGTCGAACTCCTGGAGACCTACGTCGAGCCGGCCTCCCGCGGCGAGGGCATCAGCCGGGTCCTGCTGGCCACCGCCGTCGCCTGGGCCTACGACAACGGGCACCGGTACATGTCGGCGCGCTGGCCGTCCGCCTCGCCGCTGGCGGCCGGGCACTTCCCCGCGATCGGCTTCCGTCCGGTCGCCTACCGGCTCAGCCGGGTCCTCGACTCCCGACTCACCGGCCAGGCCGGCACCTTCTGACCCTTTTGTGGTGGTTTGTCGAGGCCCCGCCGCGTCGTTGCACCGCCGCCGATCGCGGCTCCCGGGCCATCCGAACACTCGTCAAAACGGGACAAAGCGGCACGTTGTGAGGGGTATCACCTAGAGGGTGCGATACGCCGCCAGGCAGGTACGTACGGTGGCGGAGCGGGCGGCGGAACCGTCGATCCGTCGCTCGATCCGGAGGGGGCGGTCGCGGAGGGTGGCCACCGCGGCGACCTGGTGTGCGCGACCGGTCGCTTCAGGTGACAGCGGGGGTGGATGCCCGAAAGGGAGGGGTTTGCCCGAGGCGGGCGGCTGCGCCTAGGTTCCGATCAGCAAGCGGGCCGAGGAAGCGCCCGCACCCGCCGGGCGGATCGCCGAATCCTGCCACCGCCCGGTCAGCGGGAGCATCCAACCCACCGACGGCAGGAGCGGGGGACCCACAGGCAAGCCGCCGTCCGCACCGGACGGCTCGGGGTGAAGCCGTGCCCACGGGCCCGGCCGGGCATCTCCTGCCCGAACCCGACAGCTCACCTCGCAGGCGTAGGAGAGGACGTTTCCCCATGCCCGCAAACGGCCGCAACCGCAAGCCCCGCCGCCTCACCCGCCTCTACGCCACCGCCGGCGTCGGCACCGCCGCCGTCGTCCTGCCGCTGCTGGTCGGCACCGCCGCCCACGCGGCGACCCCGGCCCACACGGCCGCCCCGGCGCACTCCAAGCCCGCCACCTACCGGGTCGTCAAGGGCGACACCCTGGCGAGCATCGCCCGGGCGCACCACATCAAGGGCGGCTGGAAGAAGCTCTACGCCGAGAACAAGGCCGTCATCGGCGCCAACCCGTCCGTCATCACCCCGGGCGAGATCCTGACGCTGCGCGCCCCGGCGCACGCCGCGAAGGCCCCGGCTCAGAAGGCCGCCAAGCCGGCCGCCAGGACCACCGCCATCCACGCCGCCAAGACCGCCGCCACCACCCCGGTCAACACCGGCTGGATGAAGCCGGTCGGCGACGCCGCCATCGGCACCGGCTACAAGGCGTCCGGCTCGCTGTGGTCCAGCGGCTCCCACACCGGCGTCGACTTCCTGGTAAACAGCGGCACCCCGGTCCACGCGGTCGCCGCCGGCACCGTGGTCTCGGCCGGCGCCGACGGCGCCTACGGCAACGACGTGATCCTCAAGCACGCCGACGGCAGGTACACCCTGTACGGCCACCTGACCACGCCGCTGGTGTCCGCCGGCCAGACCGTCACCGAGGGCCAGGAGATCGGCATCTCCGGCGCCACCGGCAACGTCACCGGCCCGCACCTGCACTTCGAGGTGCGCACCACGCCGTACTACGGCTCCGACATCGACCCGGTCGCCTACATGGCCGGCCACGGCGTCACCATCTGAGGCCGGCTGAAGGAGTCTGACCCCGCCCGGCGCCACCTGACGCCGGAACGTGCCCGCCCGGTCCCCGCGACCGGGCGGGCACCGGCGCGTCCGGCCCCGGGAGGCGGCTCGGGAGGCGGCTCAGGCGGCCGCTGACGCGGCGCCCGGGACGGTCGCGAGGGCGTGGCGGACGAACGCCGCGTTGTCCGGGGTCTGCCGCAGCCGCTCCAGGAGGGTTTCGAGGCCGGTGTGCGGGTCCCGTCCGGCCAGCGCGCGGCGCAGGCCGTACTGGACGGCCGACTCCGCGGGGGAGAGCAGCAGCTCGTCGCGGCGGGTGCCGGAGGAGGCCAGGTCGAGGGCGGGGTGCACGTGGCGCTGTGCGAGGGTGCGGTCGAGCCGCAGCTCCATGTTGCCGGTGCTCTTCAGCTCCTCGAAGTAGAAGTCGTCGGCGCGCGATCCGGTCTCGACCAGCGCGGTGGCCAGGATGGTCAGCGAGCCGCCCTCCTCGGCCCGGCGGGCGGCCCCGAAGAGCCGCTTGGGGCCGAGCAGCGCCGCCGCGTCCACCCCGCCGGACAGGGTGCGCCCGGAACTCGGGGCGCCGGTGTTGTGGGCCCGGCACAGCCGGGTCAGCGAGTCGAGCAGCACCACCACGTCGCGGCCCTGCTCGACCATCCGCTTGGCGCGTTCGACGGCGAGTTCGGCGAGCGCGATGTGGCGGCGGGCGGGCTCGTCGAAGGTGGAGGCCAGGACCTCGCCGCCGTGCGCCCCGACCCGGGCGCGCATGTCGGTGACCTCTTCGGGCCGTTCGTCCACCAGCAGCACCATCAGGTGGCTCTCGGGGTGGTTGGCGGCGACGGCCGCCGCGAGGGTCTGGAGCAGCACGGTCTTGCCGGCCTTGGGCGGGGCGGCGATCAGGCCGCGCTGCCCCTTGCCGATCGGCGCCATCAGGTCCACCAGCCGACCGGTCACGGCAGCCGGGCCGCGCAGCAGCGGACTCTCCAGGCGCAGCCGTTCGCCGGGGTGAACCGGCGTCAGGTCGGCGAAGCGCGGGCGGGAACGGTCGGGTGGCAGCCCGTTGACGGTGCGGACCTCGGCGAGGGCGCCGGGTCGAGACAGGGTGCCGTCGACGAGGTCGCCGGCGCGCAGGCCGTGCCGGTCGATCAGGGCCCGGGGACGGCCGGGTCGTCCGGCGCGGGGCGCAGGTCCGGGCGGCGCAGCCGGCCGGGGCCGTCGCGCCCGAGGTCGAGCACGCCGGCCGTCCGCTGCGGGACGGCCGGTGCGGCCACCGGGCGTTCGAGGGTTTCGGTCATGGGGTTCGTCCTTTCCGGACGGGAAGAGTGTGCGGGGCGGCCGGGTGCGGCCGGCGGCCCGCGGAGGGAGGAGAAGCGCGGGAGGGGGGAAGCGGCAGGGCGCGGCGGGTGCGGAGGGATCACGCGGGCCGCGGGCCGGGCGGCGGCCCCGGAGGGTTGCCGCGGCGCGGACTCACGGCCGGAGCCGAGCCGCCGTGGCGGACCGGACCCGGGCGTACGCGAAGCGCGGCACACCGGTGCGGGAACGGGCTTCCTCGGAGAAACACAGAGGCGAGGCCATCCGGGACGACGCGCAGAAAGCGGTGGGATGGCGGCGATGTTCGGGCCCTGAAGAAAGGGAAACCCTACGTCTCCGAGAGGAGCATAGCACGCCATGTGTGCGCGCCTCAAGCCCCTCCGGGCCGGCGCCGGTGCCGGGCCCCGCGCCGGGCCCCGCGCCCCACCCCGTCCCGGGACCCCTCTCAGCCCCGCCGTACCCGCCGCGTACCGCCGTACCCGACGTACCAGCCGATCCCGGCCCGGGGGGCGGGGCCGTTCAGCCCGGCGCGCGGTCAGTCGACCTCGATGCCGTGCTCCTGCACCAGCTCGACGAGGCCGCCCTCGCCCTCGTAGCCCTTGCCGCCGGGCACGAAGTCCCAGTCGCCGCCGGCGCGTCGCCGGAAGGAGCCCAGTACCAGCGCGGTCTCGCCCGGGCGACCGTCGGAGACCGCCAGCCGGCCGGCCTCCGCGCCACTGGGGTCGGTCAGCCGGACGGCCGCGCCGGTGAAGCCCGTCAGGTCGGCGGCCGGGTCGACCTCCGGGTCGATCGCCGCGACCAGCACCACCCGGTCCGCCGCGGCGGGCAGCCGGTCGAAGTCCACCCACACCGCGGCCCGGTCGCCGCCCGTGCCGGGCATCATCCGCACGGTGCCGTCCGGGGTGCGCGGGTTGTTGTAGAAGACGAACCAGTCGTCGCCGAGCGCCCGGGTGCCGGCGCACACCAGCGCGCACACGTCCAGCGCCACCGCCCCCTCCCAGCGCAGGCCCAGCACGCTGGCGTCCGGCTCGTCGTCCACCCCGGGCCCGGAGTCCGGGCCGCCGTCCGGCTCGGCGCCGGACGGCGACGACGCTGCGGCCGCGCCCGGCGCCGGGCCCAACCGCCCGGCCAGGCCGTGCTCGTGGAGCATCTTCACGAGGTCGGTGCCGGACACCAGGGTCAGCGGCTTGCCGCCCGCGAAGGCGTGGGAGGTCGGCCCGAAGCCCGACGTGGTGATCAGCACGCCCTTGATCGCGCCCTGGTCCTGCACGGTGCCGTAGAGGTCCCGCACCGCGCTCGGCGAGACCGTGTTGCGGTACCGCTTGACCTGCACCACGATCCGCCCGCCGCGGATCGGGTCCGAGTCCAGCGCGTCGACGTCCACCCCGCCGTCGCCCGAGCGCACGGTGGTGACCGCGTGCATGCCCATCGCCCGGAACAGCTCGGCGACCAGCTCCTCGAACTCCAGCGGGTCCATGGCCAGCAGGTCCGGCTCCTCGCCGCCGCCGTGGGCCGCGACCGTCCGGCCCGCGCCGCCCGGCACCCGCAGCGGCTCCACCGCCGCCCGCCGGTCCGGCCGCGCGGACAGCTGCCCGCCGAGCCCGTCCACCAGGCAGTCCACCGCGTTGACCTGCGCCAGGTTGACGGCCTCGAAGGCCGTCCGGGAGGCCGCCACCGTGGCCAGGAACTCCGGGACGCGGTGCCCGGTGGCCGGATCGGTGTCGTCCACGAAGCCGTTGAGCGCCACCGACTCCAGCAGCCCGAACGGATCGGCGGCGAAGACCTGGTGCAGCACCAGCAGCATCACCTGCGCCAGCAGGTCCCGGTAGGCCGCCCGCCGCTCGGTGACCGGACGGGCCGTCTCCTTGTCCCGGTCGGCACCCGGCAGGTAGCGCACCAGCGCCGTCTGCGGCACCACCGAGAAGGCCGGCAGCTCCCAGTTGAGCACCAGCCGCCGCTCCGGCCCCTCGTAGGTGGCCGCCAACTGGCGCGGCAGGACCTCCGGGAAGGCCGGCGACGCGTACAGTGCCGCGGTCAGGTACTCCTCGACGGCCTCGGGCTCGCCGCGCCGCACCCGGGCCAGCGACTCGCGCACCCCCGCGTTGTGCCGGCGTATCTCGGCCAGCCGCTGCTCGGCCCAGCGCTCGTACCGGCCGCGGTAGTCGGCCAGCCTGGCCTGCCGCTCCGCCTCGGCGGCCCGCGCGGTGCCCAGGTCGCGGTCGTACGCCTCGCGGGCCGCCCGCTGCTCGCGGCCGCCGCCCAGCCCCCATCCGGCCCGCCGCGCCGGGTACGCCTCCTCGCGCGGCATCGGGACCGGCACCGCCAGCGGGCCGGGGGCGAACGGCTCCACCCGTTCGGGCAGTTCGAGCGAGGCGGGGGAGAAGGCCGGTGCGGCGCAGCCGGCCCGCAGCAGCCCGGCCAGCTCGGCCGAGTGGCGCGCCAGCGCCTCGGTGCGGCGCCGGGCCTCCTGCTCACGCCGTTCCCGGTAGGCGGCCTGCTGCTCGCGCCGGGAGCGGGCCAGGGCCCGTTCGGCGGCCAGCTGCTGCCGTTCGGCGGTGCGCTGCTGCTGGAGCCGGGCGCGGCGCTGGGCCTCAGCCTGCCGCTGCTGCTGCCGCTGGATCTCCGCCCACGTGGACACCAGCCCGCTCTGATGACGGCTCATGCGGCTCTGCTCCCCCCGGCGGCACCCTCGGAACCTGGCGACCGCCGGTATCCGCCGCCGCCCGGCCCGGTCGCCGATCACCGAGAGTACCTCCTCTCCCCGTGGGTCAGTGGCCCTTCCCCGCCGAGCGCCGGCGCAGCAGGATCGCGCAGGCCGCGGCCACCAGGACGAGCCCGCCGCCCACCGACCAGGCGGCCGTCGAAACGGTGGAGGCGTGCGCGGCCGCCTTGCCGGCCGCCGCCTCGCGGGGGCGGTCGGTCGGCGTCGACGTCTCGTCCTGGCGGTCCCGGCCCGACTGCCCCCGCGCGTCCGCCCCGCCGGCGGCCGGTGCGGTCGCGGTGTCCGCCGGGTGGGCGGGGGGCGCGGCGTTGAGGGTGCCGACCGAGGTGGTGCGGCCGGCCGCCGCGAAGCCCCAGTCGAGCAGCTCGGACGCCTCCGAGTAGACGGCGTTGTAGACCCCGGACTGCGGGTTCATCAGCGACACGATGATGGTGCGGCCGCCGCGCCGGGCCGCCGCCACCAGCGTGTTGCCCGCGTTGGTCGTGTAGCCGTTCTTCACGCCGATCAGCCCGGGGTAGGGCGTGACGCCCTTCGCGCCGGTCAGCAGCCGGTTGGTGTTCTCGATACCGAAGGACGGCACGTAGCTGCCGGCGTCGTCGTATCCGCCCGGGAACTGGGCGTCCTTGGTGGACGCGTAGGAGGCGAAGTCCCGGTCGGCCAGGCCGGTGCGGGCGAAAACCGCCAGGTCGTAGGCCGAGGAGACCTGGCCCGGCTCGTCGTAGCCGTCCGGGGTGACCACGTGGGTGTCGTCCGCGCCGAGCATCCGCGCCTTGGCCTGCATGTCGGCGACGGTGTGCGCGACCGAGCCGTTCATGTTCGCCAGCACGTGCACCGCGTCGTTGCCGGAGGCGAGGAAGACCCCGCGCCACAGGTCGGCGACGGTGTACGTCTGCCCCGGCTGCACCCCGACCAGGCTGCTGCCCTCGCCCAGGCCCGCGAGGTCGTTGTCGGTGACCTTGTGCCGCAGCGTCGCCGGGAAGCGCGGCAGCACCGTGTCGGCGAAGAGCGTCTTCAGGGTGGAGGCCGGCGGCAGTTCGCGGTGCGCGTCCTTGGCCGCCAGCACCTCGCCGCTGCGGGCGTCGCTGACCGTCCACGACAGCGCGGACAGGTCCGAGGGGAGGGACGGCGTGTCCGCCTCGGGCCGCACCTGCACGCCCGGCTCCGCCAGCAGCGCGCCGCCGACGGCCCGGGAGGACGACGCGTCGGCCGCGGAGCCGTCGCCGCCGTCGGCGGCCGCCGCGGGCGGAGCGGCGAGCGCGGCCAGGCAGCAGGCAGCGGCCACTCCGGCCGCGGCGGCGGCGAGGGGGCGCGGCAGAGGGCGGCGGGACCCGCGGAAGGCGTTCATGTGGTCACCGTAAGAACGCATCGACACATAGGCGCGACAAAGTGGCCCATCCTGGTGAGTCCCCCGCGCGTGCGGGTGACACCGCTCCCGCCAATCGGACGAGCCGTCACATGGGAGCCGGCCGGGTGCCTTCGCCGCGGTCGCCGCCCCGGGGGCGGACGGTGACGCCCCGCCAGGTACGGCAGGGCTCCGAGAGTGTCGGACACCTCCGACGGACCGTCAGCGGCGCTCCCGGGAGCGGGATCTGGAGACGGTGGCGCACCCGGACGCCTCGCCGTCCGACGCCGCGTCAGCCCCTCTGCCCGTCGCGGCTCACCGCAGCAGCGCCGCCAGCAGGCGGTAGGACTCCAGCAGCTCCGCCCGGTCGTAGGCGCTGGTGGTGACCAGGAACTCGTCGGCGCCCGACCGGGAGAGCAGGCCCGCCAGCTCGGCCTCGACCTGCTCCGGCGTGCCGTGGATGTGCCCGCCCATCGCCTGCTCGAACCGCTCCCGCTCCTGCGCCGTCATCTCCCGCCCGGCCACCGCCGCGTACGGGGCCAGCGGCGGGAACTCCCCGTGCGTACGCGACCAGGCCGCCGACCACGCCTCGGACACCAGCAGCCGGCGGGCCCGCTCGGGGGTGGCGGCCACCGCGACCGTGCCGGAGAGCACCACGTACGGCCGTGCCGCCCACACCGAGGGCCGGAACGCCGACCGGTAGCGCTCCACCGCCCGCAGCAGCGCGTCCTCGCCGCGCGGGCCACCCACCACCAGCGGCAGCCCCAGCCGCGCCGCCAGGTCCGCGCCGCTCCCGGTGGCCAGCACGAACGGCGCCGGGCGCAGCCCCTCCGCCGGCCACGCGTGCACCCCCGGGTACGCGGCCGGGCCGCCCTCGAACCAGTCCAGCAGCTCGCCGACCTGCTCCTCGAACCCCTCCGCCGCCTCCCTGCCCTGGCCCAGAGCCTCGCGCACGGCGCCGGTGAAGCCCACCGAGCGGCCCAGCCCCATGTCGATCCGCCCCGGGTACAGCGCCTCCAGCACCCCGAACTGCTCGGCGACCACCATCGGCCGGTGGTTGGGCAGCATCACCCCGCCGGTGCCCACCCGGATGCGGGAGGTCGCCGCGGCCACGGCCGCCGCCAGCACCGTGGGCGCCGAGCCGGCCACCCCGGGGACGCCGTGGTGCTCGCTGACCCAGAACCGGTGGTAGCCGAGCGTCTCGGCCTCCCGGGCGAGCGCCACGGTCTCGCGCAGCGCCGCCGGCCCGTCCGCGCCCTCCCGGACGCGGGACCGGTCGAGGACGGAGAAAGGGGTGTCACGCAGTACGGAACTCACTCAGGTGACAACGCCCGGGATGCTCCTCCTCATCCCACCTGTGGCGTTGCGGGGGGCCTTGTGGCGGGGTGGGCGGCGGGCCTACTCTTTGCCCGCCCGGGACCGCCCGGGTGCACGGCCGCGCAGGCCCCCGCCAGGGGGCCGTCCCGGAGAGGACACGTGTCATGGCCTTACGCGGACGCCACCGCCGCTACCGTCCGAGCCGGGTCTCCCAGGCGTCGCTGACCGTCACCGCCGGCGGGGCCGGCCTCGCCCTGCCGCTCGTCGCCGTCACGAGCGCGCACGCGGCGTCCGAAGGGGTCTGGGACAAGGTCGCCAAGTGCGAGTCCTCCGGCAACTGGCAGACCAACACCGGAAACGGCTACTACGGCGGCCTCCAGTTCACGACCAGCACGTGGAAGGCGTACGGCGGCGGCGCGTTCGCCTCGCGGGCCGACCTCGCCACCAGGGCCGAGCAGATATCCGTCGCCGAGAAGGTGCTGGCCGCGCAGGGGCCGCGGGCCTGGCCGGTGTGCTCGCTGCGCGCCGGGCTGACCCGGGAGGCCGCGACCGCCTCGCACACCGTGGACCTCGCCGCCGCGAAGGCGAAGCCCAAGCCCAAGCCCGCGTCCGAGTCCACGACGGAGCCGAAGGCCAAGGCCACGGCCCAGCCCAAGGCCGAGCCGAAGGCGGACGCGAAGAGCGACGCGAAGACGGCCTCGGCGCCGAAGAAGGCCGCGGCACCGGCGAAGGCCGCCGACAGCGGGCGCTACACCGTCGCCCCCGGCGACAGCCTCTCGCAGATCGCCGCCGACCACGAGGTCAAGGGCGGCTGGCCGCAGCTGTACGACGACAACCGCACCGTCGTCGGCGCCGACCCCGACCTGATCCTCCCCGGCCAGCGGCTCACCCTCGACGGCGCCGCGCCGGCCGCCAGGCCCGCGCCCCGGAAGGCGGGCACCGAGACCGTCGCGAGGACCGTCAAGCCCGCGGCGAAGCCCGCCGCGAAACCGGCGGCCAAGCCCGCCGCCAAGCCCGCCGCCAAGGCCACCCATCACACCGCCGCGCCCGCCTCCTCCAGATGGACGGTGCCGGTGCACGCGGCGATCGGCACGGGGTACCACACCAGCGGCAGCAGCTGGGCCAGCGGCTACCACACCGGCGTCGACTTCCTCGTCGGCACCGGTACCGCCGTCCACGCGGCGGCCTCCGGCACCGTGGTCACCGCGGGGTGGGGCGGCTCCTACGGCTACCAGATCGTCATCCGGCACGCCGACGGCTACTACACCCAGTACGGCCACCTGTCGCAGATCTCGGTGAAGGTCGGCCAGCACGTCAACGAGGGCCAGCGGATAGCCCGTTCCGGAGCGACCGGCAACGCGACGGGGCCGCACCTGCACTTCGAGGTCCGCACCGGACCGGTCTACGGCGACGACGTCGACCCGCTGAAGTTCCTGCGCGCGCACGGCGTCAGCGTCTGACGGGCGCGCGGCCCCGCCGGACGGCCGTCCGGCGGGGCCGCGCGCCCGCGTCCGAACCGGGGCTCTGGGAGCTCAGCCGTCCCGGCCGGTCATGCCGTTCGTGCCGTTCGCGTCCCTCGGGCCGCTCGGACCGTCGAGGGAGCCGCCGGCCCGGTCCGGCGGACGAACGCCGTCAGCGGCGGCAGCACCAGCGCCAGCCAGCAGCCGGCGAACAGCCACCCGCCGATGACATCGCTCGGCCAGTGCACGCCCAGGTAGACGCGGGTGCAGCCGACCGCGACGGCCGCGAGCACGCACAGTGCGGCACCCGCCCGGCCCGCTGCCGGCGGCAGGGCCCGCAGCAGTCCCCAGGCGAGCAGGCCCGCCGCCACCGCGCTGGACGAGGTGTGCCCGGACGGGAACGCGTACCCGGCGGCGTGCGCGGCCCAGTCAGCCGCCGGGGGCCGGGCCGGTGGAAGGCCGTCATCAGGGCGCCGCGTACCAGCTGTTCGGCCAGCAGCGCGCACATCGCGAGCAGCGCGGCCGGCAGCCCGGCGAGCAGCCGTCGGGCCGGCGGTCCGCCCCCGCCCGCCAACAGCCCGCCGGCCGCCGCCGCGAGGTAGGGGTAGGGCCCGGTTCCGGCGTGCGTGACGATCCGGGCGGCCGTCACCCACCCGTGCGGACGGTGCGCCACCGACCAGCGGTGCGGGCCGGTGTCGAAGCCGTACGGCGTGCCGTGCCGGGCCAGCACCAGCCAGGCCACCAGGGCGAAGGCGGCGGCGAGCACCGCCGCCGCGAGCAGGGCGCGGGAGGGGCGGGGCGCACGCGGGCGGGTGCGGTGCGGAGCCCGCGGGGCGCCGGGTCGGGACGGGACATGGTGTGCGGGCCGCTCCTCTCCCGGCGGACACGGTCCCGCGGTCCTCCCGGACGCGGCCGCGCGACCGCCCACGGGACCCCGGCGGGACCGGTGCGCCTGCGCGGGTTCTGACCGTCTACATGGTTGTCGTCACACCCTACGCCCTTCCCGCCCCGGGCCGTCGGAACCCGGCCCGGGCGGCCGGCGGCGGCGCGCCGCACGCGGCACGGGGCGCGGCTCCGGGAGTGGGGGCGTGCGGGCGTGCGGGGCGGAAAGCGGACCGCCGCCCCCGGGGCTGGCCCGGAGACGGCGGTGGGGTACCGGTTCTCAGCGCTTGGCGGGCACGTTCTCGTGCACCTTGAGCGGGTCGGTGACCGCGACCGGCGCGAGGATCTCGTCGATCCGCGCCTTCAGGTCGGCGTCCAGCTTCACGCCCGCCGCCTTGGCGTTCTCCGTCACCTGCTCGGGACGGGAGGCGCCGACGATCGCGGCGGAGACGTTCGGGTTCTGGAGCACCCACGCCACGGCGAGCTGCGCCAGGCTCAGCCCGGCCTCGGCCGCCAGCGGCTGGAGCTGCTGCACCCGCTCCAGCACCTCGTCCTGCATCCAGCGGCTGATCATGTCCGAGCCGCCCTTGGCGTCGGTGGCACGGGAGCCCGCCGGCGGCTGCTGGCCCGGCAGGTACTTGCCGGTGAGCACGCCCTGGGCGATCGGCGACCACACGACCTGGCCGAGGCCCAGCTCCTCACAGGTGGGGACGACCTCGCCCTCGATGATCCGCCACAGCGCGCTGTACTGCGGCTGGTTGGAGACCAGCTGGACGCGCAGCTCGCGGGCGAGCGCGTGCGCGCGGCGGATCTGGTCCGAGGTCCACTCGGACACGCCGATGTAGTGCGCCTTGCCGGAGTGGACGACGTCGGCGAACGCCTCCATCGTCTCCTCCAGCGGCGTCGAGACGTCGAAGCGGTGCGCCTGGTAGACGTCGACGTGGTCGGTCTGGAGGCGGCGCAGGGAGTTCTCGATCGACTCCATGATGTGCTTGCGCGACAGGCCGCGGTCGTTCTGCCCGGGGCCGGTCGGCCAGAAGACCTTGGTCAGGATCTCCAGGCCCTCCCGGCGCTCGCCCTTCAGCGCGCGGCCCAGGACGGACTCCGCCCGGGTCTGCGCGTAGACGTCGGCGGTGTCGAAGGTGGTGATACCCGCGTCGAGGGCGGCACGCACGCACGAGGTGGCGGCGTCCTCCTCCACCTGGGAGCCGTGGGTGAGCCAGTTGCCGTAGGCGATCTCGCTGATGAAAAGGCCGCTGCGGCCGAGGTGACGGTATTCCATGCGGAGGACTCTAATTCGTCGCGGTGCCGGCGGCGGCGGCAGGTGCGCGCGGCGGTACGACGCGTCGCAGCACGTCGGGGCGGGTTGGGAGGGTCGGGGCCCGTTGGTGCGGGTCGGCACGGGTCGGTGCGGTTCGGTGCGGTTCGGCGGGGGTGTGCGGTGATACGGGCGGTACCGGGCCGGGCGGGCGGACGTTCCGGTGCCGGCGGACGGGAGCGGGGGGACGTTCCGGTGCCGGCGGACGGGGGGCGGGCCGACGGGCAAAGGCCGCGGGCCGCACCGTTCCTCACCGGGCTCGTGGACGGGCCGGAGAAAGTGCGCCGGCGGGCCGGCGGAAAGGGCCCGTGACGGTCCGGCGTCCCGTTGCGGAGGCCCTCGCGCCCCGCACCCGGACGGGCCCGGTCCGGCCGGGCACGGCAGGCCCGCCGCGAGCCGTCCGGGCGCTGCGCCCTCGCGGCGGCCGGGTGCGGGGTGCGCGGCAGCCGCCCTACGATCCCCGCACCGAGGGGACGCCGAGGAGATGAGGAGCCGTACCCATGGACCACCGCATCCGCACCGTGGACGACGTACTGGGGCTGCTGGACGGCCTGTTCGCGCCCGCGGCGGACCGCTGGACGGCCGCTGCCGGGCCCTGGTGGGACGCCTTCTACGCGGACCGGTCCCGCGGCATCCCGTTCTTCGTGCGGAAGCCGGACGAGAACCTCGCCTCCTACCTCGACCGGGGCCTGGTCCCGGCGGGCGGCCGGGCCCTCGACCTCGGTTGCGGCCCCGGCCGCAACGCCCTCTACCTGGTGGCGCGCGGCTTCCGCGTCGACGCGGTCGACCTCTCGCCGGTCGCCGTCGCCTGGGCCGAGGAGCGGGCGGCGGCGGCCGGCGTGCCCCGGCTGCCCGGCGCGCGCGACACACCGAGTGCTCTCGGGCCGTCCGCTGCCGGGCTGCGGCTGCTGTGCGGGGACGCGTTCGCGCTGCCGCCCTCCGAACTGGACGGCCCCTACGACCTGGTGCACGACTCCGGCTGCTTCCACCACCTGCCGCCGCACCGCCGGATCAGCTACCTGGCGCTGCTCGACCGCGTCCTGGCGCCCGGCGGCCACTTCGCCCTCACCTGCTTCACCGACGGGCAGACCGGCTCGGAGCTGCCCGACCGCGCCTTCTACGAGCGCGCCGGGCTGGAGGGCGGCCTCGCCTACAGCCAGGCGGACCTGCGGTACGTCTTCGCCGACCTGGACGAGGTCGAGCAGCGCGTCATGCGGGACGAGACGGCCGACTCCCCGTACTTCGGTGAGCCGTTCCTGCGGACCGCGCTCTTCCGCAAGCCCGGCGGTGCGGCCGCCCCGGTGCCGGGCACGAGGTGAGCCCGCCGAGGGCGCCGGATCACCGCTGGCGGGGCGAGGCCAGGAGGAAGGAGACTCCCGCCCGGGTGCGGTGCGCGGTGGCCTGCCAGCCGAGCCGGGGGAGGAGTTCGGCGATCCGCGCGAGGGAGGCGGCGGCCGAACCGGCCTCGGACCACGCGACCTCCGTCAGCCCGGTCAGTCCGGGATGGGCCGACTCCGCCACCAGGTACCCGGGCGAGCCCGCGCGGGCGGGCGGCACCCCGTGCGCCTCCAGGGCGAGCGCGACCGCGTGCACGGGCCGCTCCGCCTCCCACCCGGCGGGCAGCTCCGTCCGGCCGTCGCCCAGCACCCGGCGGATCTCCACCAGCCCCGCCCACGCGGCGGCCACCTCCCGCTGCCGCCCGGCCCCGGGCACGACGGCCCCGGACCCGTCGTCGGCGGTGAACCCGCCGCCTCCGGCCTCCCCGTCCCGCGGCGGCTTTGCCGCGCCGCCCTCCCCTGCCGCCGGGCCCGGCTCCGCCGCGACGGCAGCCCTCAGCAACTCGCCGCGCAGCCGCAGCCCGTCCTGCGTCAGGTAGACCGCCTGGTGCCCGGCCCGCCCGTGCCGCACCGCGAACCCCGCCCTCACCAGCGCCGCACACACCTGCTCCCGAGCCGACACCCGCCCGGTCGCCGCCTCCGACTCCGCCACGGCCCGCTGCTGCGCGCCCGTCAACCCTCTCGCCACACCCCGACGCTACCCCGCCCCTCGGACACCCCGGGCCGCCCGACGGGCCTTTCCCCGGGGGCGCGCCCTTTCCCCGCAGGGTGAGCGCACCCGTCGGGGCTCCGGGTAAATCCCCTGGTTTTTTAGTTCGGCTCTCTATGGGATGTGCCGTCCTCGCGAAGTTGCGCATTCACGCTTTTCCGGCCCGGCGTCGAGGGAGTGGGTTGGCAACCATGCTCCCGTTTGTGCGGGGAGTGGAACCGTACGCGGCCTGCCGGATTTTCGCGTGCACATATGGGCGTAGGTGCTTCCCAGGTGAGTGCCGGGATAGGCCGGGGCGGGCCGGGAAATGAGCCCGTGCAATTCTCCGCGGGGGTTGCCCGTACGCCGAATGGCCGTGCCGCCGCGACCCGGCTAGGGTGATGCACGTGGCCGATTTCCGGCGATTCCCCCTTCTTCATTTTCTCTCGGTCGAGTCCGATGCAGCAGCAGTGGGTTCGGAGGGACGTATATGAGGCACGCCCAGCTCATCCGCTCGTTCCAGCAGATCACCGCAGACAATCTCGACCCCGCCCGCCCGGTCGTCACGCTCTTCAGCGGGGGCCTCGACAGCAGCTATCTGCTGTACCGGCTCGCGGAGGCGGGGTTCCGCGAGGTCCACGCGGTCAGCATCGACCTGGGAGAGGACGAGACCAGCGAGGAGAAGCGCCTGATCGCGGAGCGGCTCGGTGCGCGGCTGCACATCCTGGACGGCCGGCAGGCGTTCGCCGAGGAGTTCCTCCGCCCGGCCATCGCGGCGCAGGCCGTCTACCTGGACACCCATCCGGTCAGCTCCAGCCTCAGCCGCCCGCTGATCGCCAGGCTCGCCCTCGGCCTCGCCCGCGAGCTGGACGCCTGCGCGGTGCTGCACACCGCGAACCGGTCGCAGAACACGCTGCGACGGCTCAACGGCGGCCTCTCGCTGCTCGGGTTCAAGGGCTGGTACGGCAGCCCGTACGACCTCGACCCCGTCGACCGCGAGCAGAAGATACGGGAGTTGAAGGAGGTCGGCCTCGAACAACTCGGCGAGCGGGTGGTGAGCGGCGACTCCAACCTGTGGTGCCGCGAGTTCGAGTCCGGCGTCCTCGACGACCCGGAGAACCACGAGATCCCCGAGGACATGTACCGGTGGAGCGCCGTACGCAACGACAGCCCCCAGGACGTCGTGGAGATCGGCCTCACCGGGGGGACCCCGACCTCGCTCGACGGCGCCGACATGCCGCTCCAGGAGCTGATCGCGGCGCTCAACGTCCGGGCGGGCCGCTACGGGATCGGCCGCTACACCGGCCTTGAGCACCTGGACAACGGCGAGAAGGTGCTGGAGATCCGCGAGATGCCGGCCGCCACCCTGCTGCTGCGCTCCTACCGCCAGGTGGAGTCGGCGACGCTCGGCGCCGAGACCATGCGGGAGAAGATGCACCTGGAGCAACTGTGGGTGCGCGAGGCCCTGGAGGGCCGCTGGTTCGGTGAACTGCGCCACGCCGTGCAGTCGTTCATGGACACCTGCGCCATGCGCGTGGACGGTTCGGTCCGCTGGTCGCTGCGGGTGGGCGCGGCGGAGACCAGGGCCATCCACGCCGACCGCCCGGCCTATCTGCGGGACCGGGAGGCGTGGGAGAAGGAGTCCATCCGCATCGAGGGCTCCGCGTACGGCCAGTTGTGACCGGGCCGCCGGCCCCGCCGCATGCCCCTGTGCCGCCGGTGCCACCACCGGCACCGGCGGTCGGCGCCGCCCGTATCGGACACCCCCGCCCCGACGCCCCCGCCCCGGAACCCCCGGAGGTCCGCACCATGCCTCAGCGCACCACGACACCAACCACGCTGTCACCGGCCGACGCCGAGGAATGCGCCCGGTACGCGAGTGAGACGTGCCTGCGGACCGGGCCGCCGCGACTCGTCGGCGTCGAGTTGGAATGGCTCGTCCAGGACGTCCGCGACCGAGCGTTCCCCGTGGACGAGTCGCGCCTGAGCGCCGCGCTCCAGTCCGTCTCCACCTCCTCGCGGCTGCCGCTGGGGTCCGCGCTGAGCCGCGAACCCGGCGGCCAGGTGGAGCTGAGCTCCCTTCCGGCCCCCTCGCTGGCCCGGTGCGTCGCGGACGTCCGCGAGGATCTGCGGGTGCTGCGGGACGGCCTGTCGGCGTACGGCTACACGCTCGCCGGACTCGGCATCGACCCGTGGCGGCAGCCCCAGCGCGCCATGCTGCACCTGCCCCGCTACCAGGCGATGGAGCGCCTCTTCGACTCCTTCTCCCCGGCCGGCCGCTTCATGATGGGGGCCTCGGCCTCGGTCCAGGTGTCCGTGGACGCGGGCACCGCCGAGCCGGGACCGCTCGGCCACCGGCGGCGCTGGCTGCTGGCGCACCTGCTGGGACCGGTGCTGGTGGCTTCGTTCGCCAACTCGCCCATGGCGGCGGGCCGTCCGACGGGCTGGCGGTCCACCCGGCAGGCCGTCTGGGCGCGGTTGGACCCCTCGCGCACGCTCGCGGCGGCCGCCGCCCCGGGGACCGAGCCGCGGACCGGATGGGCGCGGTACGCGCTCGACGCCGCGGTGATGTGCGTACGCGGCGCCGACGGGAACGGACCGTGGTCCCTGCTGCCCGGAATGACGTTCCGCCAGTGGATCGAGGGCGGCGCCGACTCGGCCGCCGGCCGGCCGCCGACGCTGGACGACTTCGCCTACCACCTGGGCACGATGTTCCCGCCGGTGCGGCCGCAGGGCTATCTGGAACTGCGGATGATGGACGCCCAGCCCGGCGCGGACGGCTGGGTCGTGCCGCTCGCCCTGACCGCCGCGCTCTTCGACGACGTCCAGGCCACGCACGCGGCCGAGGACGCCGTGCGGCAGCTCACCGTGCCGCAGGGCCCGCTCGCCCCGCGCAACGCGCTGTGGCTGCGCGCCGCCCGCCACGGCCTCACCGACCCGCCGCTCCAGCGCGCGGCGCTGGCCTGCTTCACCGCCGCCGTCGCCGCCCTGTCCCGGATGGGACTGCCGGACCTCCAGGCGGCCGTGGCCGAGTTCGCCGACCGCTACGTGGCCCGCGCCCGCTGCCCCGCCGACGACCTGCTCGTCGCGGCGGCCGCGCGATGACGGCCGCGATGACGCTCGCCGCCATGACGGCCGGGACGACGCCGGACGGGATGACGCCGGCCGGGCGGGCGGAGGGGCGAGCGGGGGACCACGGGCCCGACTGGGCGGAAGGCCGCACGGGCAGCCTTACGGGTAGCCGCGCCGCCGGGGGCGCCGGCGATGGCGCCGCCAGGCGTCGCCGACAGCCCCGCCGACAAGCCGTGAAGGAGCCAGGTGGATGTCCCGCGTGACCGCTGCCGTCGTCCAGGTCGGCTCGTACCTCTTCGACACCCCGCGCACCCTCGCCAAGGCCCAACAGGCCATAGCCGAGGCGGTCGCCGGCGGCGCGCGGATCGTGGTGCTGCCCGAGGCGTACCTCGGCGGCTATCCGAAAGGGCTCACCTTCGGCGTGACGGTCGGCGAGCGCAGCCGTCCGGGCCGGGACGAGTTCCGCCGCTACTTCGAGTCGGCGATCGACGTACCCGGTCCGGAGACCGACGCCCTGGCCGCGCTCGCCCAGGACCTGGGCGTCCACATCGTCACCGGCGCGGTCGAGCGCTCCGGCGGCACGCTCTACTGCGTGGCGCTCTTCCTCGGCCCGCGCGGCGGGCTGCTGGCCAAGCACCGCAAGCTGATGCCGACCGCCGCGGAGCGGCTCATCTGGGGCATGGGCGACGGGTCCACCATGCCGGTCGTCGACACCGGGGCGGCCCGCCTCGGCGCCGGCATCTGCTGGGAGAACTACATGCCGCTGTTCCGGGCGGCCATGTACGCCAAGGGCGTCGACATCTGGTGCGCTCCGTCCGTGGACCACCGCGACGCCTGGCAGGCCACCATGCGCCATGTCGCGCTCGAAGGCCGCTGCTTCGTCCTGTGCGCCAACCAGTTCCTGACCCGCGCCGAACTGCCGCCCGACGTCAGCCCGGTCCAGGGCGAGGCCCCCGGGACCGTCCTCATCAACGGCGGCAGCGTCATCGTCTCCCCGCTCGGCGAGGTCCTGGCCGGCCCCCTGCGGGACGCCGAGGGCATCCTCACCGCCGAGCTCGACCTCGCCGAACTCCCCCGCGCCCGCTTCGACTTCGACGCCCACGGCCACTACTCCCGCCCCGACGTCTTCACCCTCCACGTCGACGCCCACCCCCACCCGGGCACCCGCTGGTCCGGCCCGCCCCCCGAAGGCCCTGACGGCGCGCCGTGAGGGACGGGGCGGCGCGGCGGGGCGGGCGCGGTGCCGGACGCCCGGGGGTGGCGGGCGCGGCGGAGGCGGCGGGGGAGGCCGTCAGGCGATGCCGCCGTTGGCGAAGAGCACCTGGCCGTTGACCCAGCGGCCGGGGCCGGCGAGGAAGGCGACCGTCTCGGCGATGTCCTCGGGCGTGCCCAGGCGCTCCAAAGGGGCCTGGGCGGCCAGCCGTTCGACCGTCGCCTCGTCCTTGCCGTCGAGGAAGAGCGGTGTGGCCGTGGGGCCGGGGGCCACCGCGTTGACGGTGATGTCGCGCCCGCGCAGCTCACGGGCCAGGACCAGCGTCATCGCCTCGACGGCACCCTTGCTCGCGGCGTAGGCGGCGTAACCGGGGGCGGCGAGGCGGGTGATCGAGGTGGAGAAGGTGATGACGGCGCCGCCCGCCCGGAGCCGGCGCGCGGCCTGCTGGGCGACGACGAAGGTGCCGCGGACGTTGGTGCGGTGCATCCGGTCCAGGGCCTCCAGGTCGAACTCGGCGACCGGCCCGAGCGTCATCACCCCGGCGGTGTTGACGACGACGTCGAGGCCGCCGAACTCCTTCTCGACGGTGTCGAACGCCTCGGCCATCGCTGCCTCGTCGGCGACGTCGCCCCGGACGGCGACGGCCCGGCCGCCGGCGCGCCCGACGGCGTCCACGACCTCCCGGGCGGCGGCCGGATTGCCGGCGTAGTGGACGCCGACCGCCATGCCGTCCGCCGCCAGCCGTTCGGCGACGGCGCGGCCGATGCCGCCGGACGCTCCGGTGACCAAGGCGACGCGTGGGGCGTGGGACATCGGAATTCCGCCTCTCGACGAGTTCGGTAATGAACGCTTGGTTCATATAAGCAGATGGTGGACGCGGCGTCCATATGTCACAGTGAGTGTTCATCGACGAGGCGAGGGGATGGCTGATGCGGGAGCCGGCGGAACGGGCCCACACGGCGGAAGGCCGGGCGGCGGAGGCGCGAGCGGCGGAACAGGTGCCGGACACCCAGGGCCCGGAGCAACCGACGCCCGTCCCGGTACGGCGCGGCCGGGGGCGGCGGCCCGCGGGCGAGGTGCGGGACCAGGTCCTCACCGCCGCGGGGCGCTGCTCCTCCGGGAGGGCATGGCCGCGTTCACCATCGAACGGGTGGCCCAGGAGGCGGCGGTCAGCAAGACGACGATCTACAAGTGGTGGCCGTCCCGCGGCACGCTCGCCCTCGACGGCTACTTCCACGGCGTGGAGTCCACCCTGGCCTTCCCCGACACCGGTGACATCGCGGCCGATCTCACGGCGCAGGTCCGCGCGTTCGTCCGGCTGCTCTCGGAGACGGAGGCGGGCCGGGTCATCGCCGAACTCGTCGGGCAGGCGCAGACGGACCCCGACCTCTCCGCCGCGCTCCTGGAGCGCTACTCCGGACCCCGCCGCGACCTCGCGGTGGACGCCATGCGCCGTGCCCAGACCCGTGGCCAGCTCCGTGCCGGCGTCGACCCGCAGGTGCTGGTGGACCAGCTGTGGGGCGCCTGCTACCACCGGCTGCTGCTTCCCAACCTGCCGCTGACCGAGGAGTTCGCGGCCCAGCTGGTCGACAACCTCCTGCACGGCGTCGCCGCCGGTGCCCCCGGGGCCGCCGGCTGAACCCGGCCCGCGGCGGCGCGGCGTGGGGGTACGCGGGCGGCGCCGGGGGGGCGAACTAGGATCACAGGATGGGTCTTCGGTGGGGGCGCGGTCGGAACCGGGTGCGGGGAAGGTGGGTCGCGCTGGCCGGCGCCCTGATCGTGGTCGCGGGCGCGGTCACGGGCGGGATCGCGGCCGGACGGGGCGGCGGCGGGCCCGCCGTGCGGGAGAGCGACGCGATGCTCACCGGCGCCGGCGGGGTGCGGCTGGACACGTCGTACTTCACCACCCCCGGCGGCGGGCGCCGTCCCGCCGTGCTGCTCGCGCACGGCTTCGGCGGGAGCAAGGACGACGTCAGGCAGCAGGCGCGGCAGCTGGCCCGGCACGGGTACGCCGTCCTGACCTGGTCCGCGCGGGGGTTCGGCGACTCGGGCGGGCGGATCGGGCTGAACGCCTCCGACGGCGAGGTCGCCGACGTCTCCCGGCTCGTCGACTGGCTGGCGAACCGTCCCGAGGTGCGGCTCGACGCTCCGGGCGACCCGAGGGTCGGCATCAGCGGCACCTCCTACGGCGGCGCGATCTCGCTGCTGGCCGCCGCGTACGACCACCGCGTCGACGCCGTCGCTCCCCGCGAGACGTACTGGAACCTCGCCGACGCGCTGTTCCCCGACGGCGTCTACAAGAAGCTCTGGACCGGCATCCTCTTCTCCGACGGCTCGCCCGAGATCGCGACCGGCACCGGAGCAGCCCCCTCCGCCTCACCCTCCGCCTCCGCGCCGCCCGGCGGCACCGCCACCGGCGCGGCCGAGGCCCGGGCAAGGCCGCTGCCAGCGCCACCCCGGCCGCCGGTCCGAGCACGCCGTCCGCGGCGTCCGCCGCCCCCGGCTGCGGCCGGTTCGAGCCGTCGCTGTGCGCGCTGTACGACCGGGTCGCCCAGGCGGGCCGGCCCGACGCCGCCGCCAGCGCCCAGCTCGCCGCGCTGAGCCCGTCCGCCGTGGCGTCGCGCATCGACGTCCCCGCGCTGATCGTGCAGGGGCAGACCGACTCGCTCTTCCCGCTCGACCAGTCCGACGCGATGGCCGCCGCGATCCGTGCCAACGGCGCCCCGGTGGACGTCGACTGGATCGCCGGCGGCCACGACGGGGGCGACGTCGAGCAGCCGCGGGTGGACGCGCGGGTCACCGCGTGGTTCGACCGCTACCTCAAGGGCGACCGGTCCGCGTCGACCGGCCCCGCCTTCCGTGTCACCCGCACCGGCGGCCTGGACTCCACCGACGGCACCACCGTGCTGCGCGGCGCCGACGCCCCCGCCTACCCGGGGCTCTCGGGCACCGCCAGCCGGCAGATCGCGCTGATCGGGCCGCCGCAGCGGATCACCAACCCGGCCGGCGGCTCGCCCCCGGCGATCTCCGGCGTGCCCGGCTCCGGCGCGCTGGCCCAACTCTCCCAGCTCAGCCCGGACGCCGGCCTGGCCACCGACTTCCCCGGCCAGACCGCCGCCTTCGTCTCCGCCCCGCTGGCCGCCCGCACCACCGTCACCGGCGCCCCGGAGGTCACCGTCCGGGTGGCGACCAGCGCACCCGAGGCGGTGCTCTTCGGCAAGCTCTACGACATCGCCCCCGACGGCAAGCGCACGCTGGCCGCCGGGCTCGCCGCCCCGGTGCGGGTGGCGGGGACGCCGAGCGGCACCACCGTGCGGGTGCGGCTGCCCGCCGTGGACCACGCCTTCGCCGCCGGCCACCGGGTCGGCATCGCCCTCGCCACCACCGACCTGGCCTACGCGAGCCCGACCGCGCCCGCCACGTACGACGTCTCCCTGGCCGGCCAGGACGCGGTGGCCCTGCCGACCGACCCCGCGCTGACGGCCGAGGCCACCGGCGTACCGCGCTGGGTGTGGGTGGCACCGCCCGTCGCGGTGCTGCTGGCCCTCCTGCTGCTGGCCACCGGACGCCGCCGGCTGCGCCCCGGCCCGGCCGACCCCGCACTGGCCGGGGTGCCGCTGGAGATCACCGGCCTGGGCAAGCGGTACGCGAAGTCCAACGACCGCTGGGCGGTGCGCGAGCTGTCGTTCCGGGTCGAGCGCGGCCAGGTGCTCGGGCTGCTCGGCCCGAACGGCGCGGGCAAGACCACCACGCTGCGGATGCTCATGGGCCTGATCCGCCCGGACGAGGGCGGCATCCGGGTGTTCGGCGAGGCGGTGCGGCCCGGCGCCCCCGTCCTGTCGCGGATCGGTTCCTTCGTGGAGGGCGCCGGCTTCCTGCCGCACCTGACGGGCCGGCAGAACCTCGACCTGTACTGGCAGGCCACCGGCCGGCCCGCCCAGGACGCGCACCTGGCGGAGGCGCTGGAGATCGCCGACCTCGGCGCCGCGCTGGACCGGGCGGTGCGCACCTACTCGCAGGGCATGCGGCAGCGCCTCGCCCTGGCGCAGGCCATGCTCGGCCTGCCCGACCTGCTGATCCTCGACGAGCCCACCAACGGCCTGGACCCGCCGCAGATCCGGGAGATGCGCGAGGTGATGATCCGGTACGCGGCCGGCGGGCGGACCGTCATCGTCTCCAGCCACCTGCTGTCCGAGGTGGAGCAGAGCTGCACCCACCTGGTGGTGATGGACCGCGGCCGGCTGGTCACGGCCGGTCCGGTCGCCGACATCGTCGGCTCGGCCGACACCGTGCTCGTCGGCGTGGAAGGCGGCACGCGCGCGACGCGCGCGACGCACCCGGCGGGCGGGGCCGTCGGGACGGACGCGTCGGACGGGACGGACGGGGCCGTCGGGACGGTCGACGTCGGCCAGGACGTGGTCGGCCAGGACGTGGTCGACGCGGTGGCCGCGCTGCCGGGCGTCGCCGCCGCCGTCCGGGAGGAGGACGGGCTCCTGGTCGTGCTCGACGGCGCCACCCCGGCCGTCCTCGTGGCCGAACTGGTGCGCCTGGGCGTGCCGGTGGCGCGGGTCGGCCCGCACCGCCGGCTGGAGGACGCCTTCCTGACCCTGATCGGAGGCTCGGCATGACCACGACCGCGGACGGCGCGAGGACCCCGCCGGCCCCGGCCGGGCCCGGGGGCGCCCCGGCTACCGGCCCGGAAGGACGCTGCGCCTGCGGGTGGAGGCGCGGCGGCAGCTGAGGCGGCGGCGCACCATGGTGGTCGGCGCGCTGCTGGTGGCGCTGCCGTTCGTCCTGATGGCGGCGTTCGCGGTGGGCGGCACCCCGTCCGACGGTGTCAACGGGCCGACGCTCGTCGACACCGCGACGGCCTCCGGAGCCAACTTCGCCGCCACGACGCTGTTCGTGTCCGCGGGGTTCGTGGTGGTGGTGCCGGTCGCGCTCTTCTGCGGCGACACGGTGGCCTCCGAGGCGGGCTGGTCCAGCCTCCGCTACCTGCTGGCCGCGCCGGTGCCCCGGGCCCGGCTGCTGGCGGTGAAGCTCACCGTGGCGCTGGGCTTCAGCGCGGCCGCGACGGTGCTGCTGCCGGCGGTCGCCCTGGCCGCCGGGACCGCCGCGTACGGCTGGGGCGGGCTCCAGCTGCCGGCCGGGGGAGTGCTGCCGGCCGGCACCGCGGCGGCGCGGGTGGGGATCGCGGTGGCGTACATCTTCGTGGGACAACTGGTCACCGCGGCCCTGGCCTTCTGGCTGTCCACGGTCACCGACGCGCCGCTGGGCGCGGTGGGCGGCGCGGTCGGGCTGACCATCGTCGGCAGCGTGCTGGACGCGGTGACGGCGCTGCACGGCTGGCGCAGGGTGCTGCCGGCGCACTGGCAGTTCGCGTGGCTGGACCTGATGCAGCCGACCGCCGAGTGGTCGGGGATGCTCCAGGGCGCGAGCGTGTCGTTCTGCTACGCGGTGGTGCTGGTGGCGCTGGCCTTCCGCGGCTTCCGCACCAAGGACGTGGTGTCCTGAGGCCGGTGGCGCACCGGCGCCCGTCGGCCCCGGGGCCGCGCCGGGTCGGGCCGGACGCCGTCGGCTGAGCCGGTGTCACACCCCTTGCCGGGCGGCGCCGTTACGTGTGTCATGGTCACGGCCACGTAAAAAAGTCCTCCGTTCGGGTAAAACGACCGCCGGTGATCGTTTGCCGGCCTTGTCCTGGGCATGATCTGTGAGGCCGCGACGGGCGCCAACCGCCGCGGCAACCGTGTGCCGGGACCGCCCGGCCGCGGCGTCCCCTGTCCGCACCGCACCCGCACGTGAGCAGCAGAGCAAACCCGCACCACGTACGAGCAGCACGAACACGCCAGGAGAGCCGCCACCACGAAGGAGAGTCCATGCACACACCCCGCCCTCGGCGCACAGCCGCGGTCGCCGCGGCAGGGGCAGCCGCCCTCACCGCCGCCACACTGGCCGCCGCACCGTTTTCGGGTACGGCGGCCGCTGCCGGCCACGCCGCGGCCCCGGTCGTCAAGGCGGTGCCCGCGGTGTCCGGGCACGAACTCGTCAAGGGTGCCGGCAGCCCGCTGACCACCGCCCAGTGCCAGGCCCAGTGGGGCATCAACTGCTACAGCCCGCTGCAGTACCGGCAGGCGTACGACCTCAATCCGCTCTACCGGGCCGGCGTGACGGGCCGCGGCCGGACGATCGTGATCGTGGACTCGTTCGGCTCCCCGACCATCCAGCACGACCTGGACGTCTACAGCAAGCAGTTCGGGCTGCCCAGCACCCAGGTGCAGGTGGTCAAGTGGGGCGACGTGCCGCCGTTCGACCCGACCAACTCCGACCACACCGGCTGGGCCGGCGAGACCACGCTGGACGTCGAGATGGCGCACGCGGTCGCCCCCGGCGCCCACATCGTGCTGGTGGAGACGGGCGTGGCCGAGACCGAGGGCGTCACCGGCCTGCCGGAGATGATGGACGCGGAGAAGGCGCTGATCGACAAGGGTGTCGGCGACGTCATCACGCAGAGCTTCGGTGCGACCGAGGACACCTTCCCCGGCTTCGACCAGAAGGACTTCTCCAGCATCGAGAACCTGCGGTACGCCTTCAAGGACGCGGAGCGGCACGGCGTGACCGTGCTGGCCTCCTCCGGTGACGGCGGAGCCACCGACTCCACCGAGGACGGCTCGGACGACTACCCGTACCCGGTCAACTCCTGGCCCTCCGCGGACCCGCTGGTCACCTCGATCGGCGGCACCCAGCTCCACCTGGACGCGACGGGCGACCGGACCGCGCCCGACAGCGTCTACAACGACTACGGCGCCGGCGGCGGCGGCCAGTCGCACGTCTTCTCCCGGCCCGCCTACCAGAACGGCGAGCGCCAGGTGGTCGGCGCGCAGCGCGGCACGCCCGACGTGTCGATGGCCGCCGCGGTGAACGGCGGCGCCTGGGTGTACAGCAGCTACGACCCGACCGCCACGGGCTGGGACGTCTACGGCGGGACCAGCGAGGCCAGCCCGCTGTTCTCCGGCATCATCGCCCTGGCCGACCAGGCGGCCGGCCACCGTGTCGGCGACATCCACACCGCCCTCTACGCGCTCGCGAAGACCGGGAAGCTCGGTGGGGTGGTCGACGTCGCGGACGGGACGAACAACAGCTACGACGGCGTCACCGGCTACACCGCGGTGAAGGGCTACGACCTGGCGACCGGCGTCGGCACCGTCGACGCGGCCCGCTTCGTGCCCGCGCTCGCCCTGCTGAGCCCGCGGCGCTGACCGTCGCCGGGCGCGCCCCGCCAGGGGCGCGCCCGGCCGGGCCCGGCGGCCGGCCCCGAACGGGGGCGGTGGCCGCCGGGCCCGTCGGTGTGCGCGGAAACCGGGTGGAAGCCGCGTGGAACGCCAAGGACACCACGCGGAAGCCGGTCGGAACGGGCTCGGCCGTGGGCCCGACGGGCGCCGCGACCGGCGCGGGGGGAGAGCAGGCGCAGGGGGTGCAGGGGGCGCGAAGGTGCCTGCTCGGGGGTGCGCGCACCGGCCGGGCGCGGGTGTGCGGGCCGTGCCGCGCCGGCGTGCGGGCGGAGGATACGGCCCGCGTGCCCCGGCCGGGGCAGGTTCGCCCCATTGGGACAGCGGAGATCACCAACCTGGTTACGGTCGGTCAACCGCCTTGATTGGCAGGACTCTTGACAGTCAGGTGGTCCAGACCAACAGTATTGGTCCAGACCAGCACTGCCCCCGGTGCCGGTAGACCCCACCCCGAAGGGAGCGCGGTCCATGACGGGACCCGTTCGCGAAGTCTCCACCCCGGCCGCCCCGGCCCGAGCCTGGCGCCGCCCCCGCGCCCTGCTCACCGCGGCGGTCACCGCAGCCGCCTCGGCCGGCCTCGTGCTGACCGGCGCGGCCGCCCACGCGGCCGCCCCGGCCGCCGCCACCCCCGCGCGTCGGCCGCCACCGCGCTGCCCAGCCACGTGTTCGCCCCGTACTTCGAGGCGTACAACGGTGACAGCCTCTCCGGCCTGGCCACCTCGTCCGGCAACAAGTACCTGACGATGGCCTTCCTCCAGACCGCCAGCGCGGGCTCGTGTACGCCGGACTGGAACGGCGACAGCTCCACCCCGGTGGCGCAGGCGAACTTCGGCAGCGACATCGCCTCGATCCAGGCGTCCGGCGGCAACGTCATACCCTCCTTCGGCGGCTACGCGGCCGACACCACCGGCACCGACATCGCCGACAGCTGCACCAACGTGAACTCGATCGCCGCCGCGTACGAGAGCGTCGTCACCACCTACAACGTCACCCGCATCGACCTGGACGTCGAGGCCGACTCGCTGAGCAACGCGGCCGGCCTCAAGCGCCGCAACCAGGCGGTCAAGCTGGTGCAGGACTGGGCCGCCGCCAACGGCCGCACCGTCCAGTTCTCGTACACCATGCCCACCACCACCTCGGGCCTGACCAGCGGCACCCTCGGTGACGGCTCCGGCTACTCGGTCCTCCAGGACGCGGTGGCCGAGGGCGTCAAGATCGACGTCGCCAACATCATGACGTTCGACTACTACGACGGCGCCACCCACAACATGGCGACCGACACCGAGACCGCCGCCCAGGGCCTGCACGACGAGCTGGCCCAGCTGTACCCGTCGAAGACCGACGCCCAGCTGTGGAACATGGTCGGCGTCACCGAGATGCCCGGCGTGGACGACTACGGCCCGGCGGAGACCTTCACCACCGCCAACGCCACCACCGTCTACAACTGGGCGGTCGCCAAGGGCATCAACACGCTGTCCTTCTGGGCGCTCCAGCGCGACAACGGCAACTGCCCCGGCAGCGGCGCGTCCGACACCTGCTCGGGCATCTCGCAGAGCACCTGGCAGTTCAGCCACGCCTTCGAGCCGTTCAGCGGGGGCAGCGGCACCACCACGCCGCCGGCCACCAACGACTTCTCGGTGTCGCTGAGCCCGGCCGCCGGCTCGGTCGCCGCCGGCGGCTCGACCACCACCTCGGTCAAGACCGCCGTCACCGCCGGCAGCGCCCAGAGCGTCTCGCTGAGCGTGGCCGGCGCGCCCTCCGGTGTCACCGCCACGCTGAGCCCCGCCTCGGTCACCGCCGGGGGCAGCGCCACCCTGACGCTCAAGGCGTCGTCCCCGGTGGTCAACGGCAGCTATCCGCTGACCGTCACCGCGAAGGCCGGCACCACCAGCCACACCGCCACCTACACCCTCACCGTGACCGGCGGCACCTCCGCCTGCACCGCGCAGCAGTGGAGCTCGTCCGCCATCTACGTCGGCGGCGACACGGTCTCCTACAACGGCCACACCTGGCTGGCCAAGTGGTGGACCACCGACGAGGTCCCCGGGACCACCGGCCAGTGGGGCGTCTGGCAGGACGAGGGCGCTTGCTGACCGCAGTGCCCCGAGGTCGAACGGACCCGGCTCATCCAATAGAGTCTGTCCACACGTCTACGCTTGTGTAGTCACCGGCTGTAGCAGGACGGGATCGGGCACGCCCCTGGGCGTGCCCGATCCCGTCCGCACGGGTGGCACCGCGTCGGACGGACCACGGAAGAGAGCACCGCGACACCCAGGGGACGGGAACCACCCATGAGCGCCATCGGCGTCGGCCAGGCCGTCATTCTCGGCATCGTGGAAGGACTGACCGAGTTCCTGCCGGTCTCCTCCACGGGCCATCTCAAACTGGTCGAGGGTCTGATGAACATCCCCGTCGACGACGACTCCGTGGTGGGCTTCACCGCGGTGATCCAGGTCGGCGCGATCGCCGCGGTGTTCGTCTACTTCTTCAAGGACATCGCCCGCTTCGTCAGCGCCTGGCTGCGCGGTCTCACGCACAAGAGCGAGCGCACCAACCACGACTACAAGTTCACCTGGTGGGTGATCTACGCCACCATCCCCATCGTCATCGTCGGCCTCGCCGCCAAGCCCCTCATCGACGGGGCGCTGGGCTCCCTGTGGGTGGTGGCGATCTCGCTGATCGTCGGCAGCGGTGTGATGTGGGCCGCCGAGCAGATGGCCCGCTACAAGCGCACCGAGGAGCAGGTGACCTTCGCCGACGCGATGATCGTCGGCTGCTCGCAGATCCTCGCGCTGCTCTTCCCCGGCTTCTCCCGCTCCGGCGCCACCATCTCCACCGCGCTCATCCGCGACCTGGACCGCATGGCCGCGACCCGCCTGTCGTTCTTCCTCGGCCTGCCCGCGCTGACCGGCGCCGGCCTGTACGAGCTCAAGGACGCGACCAGCGGCGGCGTCAGCACCTCGGCGCTGGCGGTCGGCACCCTCGTCTCGTTCGTCGTCGCCTACGCCTCCATCGCCTGGCTGCTGCGCTACGTCGCCCGCCACAACTTCAACATCTTCGTGGTCTACCGGATCATCATCGGCTTCCTGCTCATCGGCCTGCTGGTCACCGACACCGTCCAGCCCTGAGCCGGCGAGCCGCGAACCGTCCTCCGCGCCCGGCGCGCGGAGGACAGTTCGCGGCTCGTTCCCGGTTCCGCATTGACTCCCCGGTTGGTCCGGACCTACGGTCCAGAGCGCATCGCGATCCCCACAACGCGACCGAGGAGACCCGTGTGACCAGAGCTCCCGCACCGTCCTCCCGCGCCACCCCCACCCCCACCCGCCGCCGCGGGCGCACCGCCGTCCTGGCCGCGCTCCTGCTGATCCCGGCCGGCGCCGGCATCGCCCTCGCCGGCCCCGGCACCGCCGTGGCGGACACCGTCCCCACCCTCCCCACCGCCCCCACCACCGTCGTCAACGCCGGCAGCGGCAAGTGCGTGGACGCGAGGTCCGCCGCCACCGCGAACGGCACCGCCGTGCAGCAGTACACCTGCAACGGCACCGCCGCCCAGACCTGGCAGTTCACCCCCACCGACAGCGGCTACTACCGGATCGGCGCCGGCTCCGCCCCCGACCAGGTCTGGGACGAGACCGACGTGTCCACCGCCGACGGCGCCCTCACCCAGCTGTGGCTCTACGGCGGCGGCGCCAACCAGCAGTGGCAGCCGGTCGCCGAGTCCGGCGGCACGTACCACTTCGTCAACCGCAACAGCGGCAAGTGCCTCGACGTGCCCTCGGCGTCCACCGCCGACAGCGTCCAGCTCCAGCAGTACACCTGCAACGGCACCGCCGCGCAGTCCTTCACCGTCACCGGCTCCGGCGGCGGCACCACCACCCCGCCGGCCGGCACCCCGGACTTCGGCCCGAACGTCACCGTCTTCGACCCGTCGACGCCGACCGCCACCATCCAGGCGGACGTCAACGCGGTCTACAGCGCGCAGGCAGGCAACGAGTTCGGCACCCAGCGCAACGCCCTGCTCTTCACCCCGGGCACCTACAACGTCGACATCCCCGTCGGCTACTACACCGAGGTGGCCGGCCTCGGCCTCAGCCCCGACCAGGTGAACATCACCGGCGGCGGCGTCCACGTCGCCGGCCACACCAGCGACGGCAACGCCACCCAGAACTTCTGGCGCGACGTCGAGAACATGTCCGTCACCCCCAGCTCCGGCAGCACCATGTGGGCGGTCTCCCAGGCCGACCCCTTCCGCCGGATGGACGTCCACGGCGGCATGCTCCTCTACGACAACACCCACGGCAGCTCCGGCAACTGGTCCAGCGGCGGCTACATCGGCGACTCCCGCGTCTCCGGCCAGATCAACTCCGGCACCCAGCAGCAGTTCCTCACCCAGGACACCGCGATGACCGGCGGCTGGACCGGCAGGAACTGGAACATGGTCTTCGTCGGCGACACCAACGCCCCCGCGACCAGCTTCCCCAACCCGCCCTACACCACCGTCGCCCAGAGCCCCACCACCGAGGAGAAGCCGTTCCTCTACGTGGACGGCGACGGGAACTGGCAGGTGTTCCGGCCCGCCCTGCGCACCAACGCCCAGGGCCCGGACTGGACCAGCGGCACCCCCGCCGGCACGTCCATCCCGATCAGCCAGTTCTACATCGCCAAGGCCGGCGACACCGCCGCCACCATGAACGCCGCCCTCGCCGCCGGCAAGAACCTGCTCGTCACCCCCGGCGTCTACCACCTGTCGAGCCCGCTGAACATCACCCGGCCGGACACGGTCGTGCTCGGCATGGGCCTGGCCACCCTGGTGCCCGACAACGGCGCCACCGCCGTCACCACCGCCGACGTCGACGGCATCGACATCGCGGGCCTGCTGATCAGCGCCAACACCACCAACTCGGCCACGCTCATGCAGATCGGCCCCAGCGGCGCCACCGCCGGCCACGCCGCCGACCCGACGGTGCTCCAGGACGTGTTCTTCCGCGTCGGCGGCGACATCGCCGGCAAGGCCACCACCACGCTCGTCATCAACAGCGCCGACGTCATCGGCGACGACCTGTGGCTGTGGCGCGGCGACCACTCCAACGGCGTCGGCTGGAACACCAACCCCGCCCAGCAGGGCCTCGTCGTCAACGGCGCCGACGCCACGATCTACGGCCTGGCCGTCGAGCACTACGAGAAGTACCAGACCACCTGGAACGCCAACGGCGGCCGCGTGTACTTCTACCAGAGCGAGACCCCCTACGACGTACCCGACCAGGGCAGCTGGACCACCAGCGGCGGAGACCTCGGCTACGCGTCCTACAAGGTCGCCAACTCCGTGACCTCCCACGAGGCGTGGGGCGTCGGCGTCTACGCCTACCTGCGCGACAACCCCTCCGTCGTCCTCGGCCACGCCATCGAGACCCCGACCCTGTCGACGGTGAAGTTCCACAGCATGGTCACCACCGTCCTCGGCGGCGACGGCACGATCAACCACATCGTCGACTCCTCCGGAGGGCAGGTCACCCCGAGCAGCAACGTGGCCGACCTCGTCAGCTACCCGTAGGCCCGGTCCGACCGCAGCCGCGGCGGAGACAGGAACGGCGGCTCCCCGGTCCGGAGACCGGGGAGCCGCCACCTGCCGCCCGGCCCGTCCCCCACCGGCAGGTCAGCGGGCGACCGGGAGGGCCGTGCCCGTGCCCGGCAGGGCCGGCGGCGCGCCGGGTCAGGCCGGCGCGCCGCCGGGGCCGGGCCGGGCTCAGGCCAGCGTCGCCTCGGTGGGCTCCCACCCCTCGGGCAGCAGCTCGACCCGCGGCGCCGCCGACTCCAGCGCGAGCACCTCGTGGCGCTCCGCCGAGTCGGTCACCGTGGACATCAACTCCAGCACGTGCTGGGCGAGTTCGCCCGAAGCACGGTGCTCGCCGCCGGACCGCAGCGCCCGGGCCATGTCCAGCACGCCGATGCCGCGCCCGGCCGTCGTCCCGGTGACCGGCAGCTCGCGCCAGTCCTCCTCGCCGAACGCCTGGACGCGCACCGGCCCCTCGAAGGTGTTGGGGTCGGGCACCGACAGGGTGCCCTCGGTGCCGGTGATCTCGATCATCCGGCGCGACACCGAGGAGTCGAAGCTGAACGTCGCCGACGTGCTCGGCCCGCCGGCGAAGTCCAGCAGCGCGTGCACGTGCGTGGGCACCTCCACCTCGAACTCCGTGCCCGCCTTCGGCCCGGAGCCGATCACCCGGCGCTGCCGCGCCTGCCGGGCGGTGGCCGACACCCGGGCCACCGGCCCGAAGAGCGCCACCAGCGCCGTCAGGTAGTACGGGCCGATGTCGAACAGCGGCCCGGCGCCGCGCTGGAAGAGGAACTCCGGGCTCGGGTGCCACGACTCCGGCCCCGGGCCCTGGGTGACCGCGGTCACGCTGACCGGCTCGCCGATCAGCCCCGCCGCCACCGCCCGCGCGGCCGACTGCAGGCCCGCGCCCAGGAAGGTGTCGGGCGCGCTGCCCACCCGCAGGCCGTGCTCCTGCGCCTCGGCGAGGATCTTCGCCCCGTCCTGCGGCGCCAGCGCCAGCGGCTTCTCGCCGTAGACGTGCTTGCCCGCCCGCAGCGCCGCCGTCGCCACCTCGGCGTGCGCCGCCGGGATGGTGAGGTTGACGACGATCTCCACCTCGGGCAGCGCCAGCACCGACGCCACGTCGCCCGAGTGCGGCACGCCGTACGCGTCGGCCTGGGTACGCGCCCGCTCCTGGTCCAGGTCCGCCACGCCCAGCACCCGCACGTCCGGGAACGTGCTCAGCGCCTTCAGGTACTGGTCGCTGATGACCCCCGCGCCGATCAGCGCGACGCCGACCGGTCCCGCCCCGCTGCCGCCGCTCATGCCAGGCCCGCCTCAAGTCCGACCAGGTACGAACGGCTCTCGGCCACCGCGTCGAAGATGTCGGTGGCGCAGGAGTCGAGCTCGACGATGCGCTGCGCGTTCGGCGCGGCGGCCAGGATCGACGGGATGTCGATGACGCCCTGGCCGGCCGCGGTGTGCGGCTGCTCCTTGACGCCCGGGCCGTCCTTGACGTGCAGCGCCCGCACCCGGTCGCCCAGGGTGCCCAGCAGCTCCGGCACGTCGGCGCCGCCCACCTGCGCCCAGTAGGTGTCGACCTCCAGGAAGACCTCCGGGGCGAGCTGGTCGGCGAGCACCTCCAGCGCGGTCCGGCCCTCGAAGCGCGGCTCGATCTCCCACCAGTGGTTGTGGTAGCCGATCCTGATGCCGTGCGCGGCGGCCTTCTCGGCGAAGCCGTTGAGCAGGTCCGCGGCGCGGCCCAGTCCGTCGGCGGTGGTGAACCACTCGTGCTCGATGCCGCCGGGGATGATCGCCAGGTCGGTGCCGACGGTCGCGACGGCGTCGAAGACCTCCCCCGCGTCCCTGTCGAACAGCGCGTACGCGTGGGTGCTGGAGACGGTCACGCCCAGGTCGTCGAGGAGCTTGCGGAAGCCGGCCGGGTCGGCGGTCGGGTCGTACGCCTCGACCTGGCGGTAGCCGATCTCGGCCAGCCGGGTCAGGGTGCCGTCGCGGTCGGCGGCGATCTGGTCCCGCAGGGTGTAGAGCTGGATGCTCAGCGGGTACGGGGATGCGGTCATCGAGACGATGCCTCCATGGCAGTACGGCGGGTGAGGAGGTGCGGGTGGGCGGGGGCGCCGCCGGGCGGCCGCCGGGGCCGTCGGGCGGCCCCGGCAACCGGGTGTCCGGGGTGGCCGGGTGTTCGGGGTGCGGGTCCGGTCGCGGGCGACCGGGACGGCTCATCCGACGATGAGTGGCCGCAGCGTGCGGTGGGCGATCTCCAGGCCCTGGGTGACCCGCTGGACGTCGCCGCTCCAGACCGGGTCCTCGTGCTCCACGGAGAGCACTCCGGTGAACCCGCCCTCGTAGAAGGTGTCCACCACGCGGCGCCAGTCGACGTCGCCCAGGCCCGGCACCCGGTAGCGCCACCAGCCGCTGTCCCAGCCGTCGGCGCGGGCGACGGTGCGGCCGAAGAAGCCGTAGCGGTCGCGGGCGCGCGGGTCGAGCTGCGCGTCCTTGGCCTGCGCGTGCGGAATCCGGTCGATGTACGGCTTGAGCGCCGCCACCGGGTCGATGCCCAGCCACATCAGGTGCGACGGGTCGTAGTTGAGGTAGAAGCCGAGGTCGAACATCCACTCCCACAGCTCCGGGGAGTAGGCGAGGTTGCCGGGGTAGCCGTCGGGGTGCCACCCCTCCATCACGCAGTTCTCGATGATGATCTTCACGCCGCGCTCGCCGGCGTACTCCACCAGCGCCGGCAGCTCCCGCTCCGCCTGGGCCAGGTTCTCCTTGACCGACAGGCCCGGGTGGCGGCCGATGAACGTGCCCACGTAGTCCACGCCCAGCAGCGCCGCCGCGTCCACGTTCGCCCGCACGTGGGCGGCGATCTCGGCCCGGCGCGCCGGGTCCGGGTGCAGGTTGTTCTCGTAGTAGGCCAGCGCCGACAGCTCCAGGCCGTGCCGCTCGAACAGGCCGCGCACCGCGTCCGCGTCGGCCTTGCCGAACGAGGCCACGTCGATGTGGCTGGCCTCGAACTCGCGCGACCCGGTCGACGGCCAGGTGGCCACCTCCAGCGCGTCGTAGTCGTGCGCCGCCGCCCACTCGGCGATCCGCTCCAGCGGCAGTTCCGGCAGGCAGGCCGTCAGGAATCCGAGCTTCATGGTCAGTCGACCTCTTTCCAGGACCGGTCGGCCGCCGAGGCCAGCACGGCCTCGGTCAGCCGCACCATGCGGGCGGCATCGTCGAACGTCGGGAAGGACGGTGCGTCCTGCCCGCCGGTGCCGCCCTCGCGGACGGCCGTGTGGACGTCGCGGACGAACGCCGCGAAGCAGTCCAGGTAGCCCATGGGGTGGCCGCCGGGCACCACCGACAGCCGCGCCGCCTCGGGCGACAGCAGCGCGGGGTCCCGCAGCGCCTCGACGTTCTCGCCGCGGCTGCCCACGAAGAGCGACTCGGGGGCCTCCTGGTCGAAGGCGAGCGCGGTACGGGCGCCGTCCACCTCGAACCACAGCCGGTTCTTGCGGCCGGGGGAGATCTGGGAGACGGTGACCGCGCCGGTCGCCCCGCCGTCGGTGCGCACCAGCAGCTGCACCACGTCCTCGGTGGCCGGCCGGCCGCCGGCCCGGTCCACGGTCTGGGTGAGCGCGGTCAGCTCCACCACCCTGTGGCCGGTCACCCACTCCACCAGGTCGAACCAGTGCGAGCCGATGTCGGCGAACGCCCGCGAGGGGCCGCCGGCCACCGCGTCCACCCGCCAGTTGGTGTCCTCGGGCAGCGCCAGCCAGTCCTGCAGGTAGTGGCCGTGCACCAGCCGTACCTCGCCGGCCCGCCCGTCGCGCACCCGGGCCCGCGCCTCGGCGGCCATCGGGTGGTAGCGGTACACGAACGGCACCGCCGCCACCACGCCCCGCGCCCGCGCCAGTCCGGCCAGCGCGTCGGCCTCGGCCGAGGAGGTGGTCAGCGGCTTCTCGCACACCACGTGCTTGCCCGCCCGCAGCGCCAGCTCCGCCAGGCGGGCGTGCGCGTCGTTGGGCGTGCAGATGTGCACCACGTCCACCTCGTCGCTGGTCACCAGCTCCTCGGAGGAGTCGAACGCCCGCTCCACGCCGAGCGCCGTGGCGGCCTCCTTCGCCCGTGCGGGCGTCGAGGCGCTGACGCCGACCACGGGCGCTCCCGTGCGGCGCACCGCGTCCAGATGGACCCGCCCGATCATGCCGGTTCCGGCGATAGCCGTACGCGGCAACGACGGATTCCTCGCTGTATGACCCAAGACTGCCCTCCACTTCGGTTCGGGAAGACGCTAACCACCAGTCTTTAGGTTTGACAATGGCGAGATTTACGCTAACTTCTGTCATAAATCAGTTCGCGCCGCCTCGCTCCCCGCCGGCGGTGGCCGCCCGGCCCGCCGCGGAGCCCGCCACGGGCCCGGCCGGGACCCCGCCGCGCCGCACCGCGCGGGCGGCACCCGGGCCGGCGGGCACCAGCAGCGAAGGGCAGGCGCAACCGTGGCCTCAAGTGGCGATCGGCAGCTCGGCTCGCTGAGCCAACTGGCCGGACTGGTGGCGAGCGGCACCACCCGGCGCAGCCAACTCGCCACCGCCACCGGCCTGTCCAGGGCCGCCGTCGCCCAGCGGGTGGACCTGCTCATCGACCGCGGCCTGCTGGTGGAGACCGGCACGGTGGCCACCGAACGCGGCCGCCCGCCGCTCGCGCTGCGGCTCTCCTCGGACAGCTCCGTGGTGTGCGCGGTCGACCTCGGCGCCACCCACGCGGCCGTCGCCCTCGCCGAACTCGGCGGTACCGTCGTGGCCGAGGCCACCGACGACATCGACATCAACGACGGCCCCGACGCCGTCCTCGCCGCCCTCGGCGGCCAGATGGGCCGGCTGCTCGCAGCCGCCGGCCGCCCCGCCGAGCACGTCCGCGCCATCAGCATCGGCCTGCCCGGACCCGTCGAGGCCAGCACCGGAACCGTCGTGCGGCCCCCCATCATGCGCGGCTGGGACGGCTACCGGGTGCCCGGCTTCTTCGAGGGCCGCTACGCCGCCCCCGTCCTCGTCGACAATGACGTGAACATGATGGCGTTGGCCGAGTACGCCCACCGGCCGGACACCGCGCACCTGCTGTACGTCAAGGTCGGCACCGGCATCGGCTGCGGCATCGTCTCCGGCGGTGTCGTCCACCGCGGTGCCAGCGGTGCGGCCGGCGACATCGGCCACATCCGGGTGCCCGGCCACGACGACGTGCTGTGCCACTGCGGCAACACCGGCTGCGTGGAGGCCGTGGCCTCCGGCGCCGCCATCGCCGCCCGGCTGCGCGAGGCCGGTCTGCCCGTCGAGCACGCCGCCGACGTCGTACGGCTGGTGGCCGCCGGGGACCCGCTCGCCCGCCGCCAGGTGCGGCTGGCCGCCCAGCGGATCGGTGACGTCCTCGCCTCGCTCGTCAGCTTCTACAACCCCGACGCCATCGTCCTCGGCGGCAGTATCGCCAGCCTCCACGACGACCTGCTCGCCGACATCCGCGCCGCCGTCTACCGCCGCGCCCTGCCGCTGGCCACCCGCACGGTCGCCATCGAGACCACCGTCCTGGGCCACCGCGCCGGTATCGAGGGCGCGCGCCGCCTCGCCGTCAACCACCTGCTCTCGCCGGCCGGCATCGCCCGCATCCTCAACTGAGCCGTCCCGGCGCGGACTTCCACGTCAGGGGTCAACGGGTCCGCGGAACAGGCGGCATGACGGTTCGTCGGATATCCGCTGACTGGTCGGCGCGGCGTCAAGTACCCCGCTCGTGGCCCGGGTTCAGGTCCGGCGCACCGAGCGGGGGCCGGTGACGGCCGCGCCCTGTCCTTCCACGCGGGCGCGCAGGCCGCGGTCCGCCGTCACCACCAGGCAGCGGCGGCCGGGGGCCGAGGCGGCCACCCGCGCCGCCAGCTCCGCGACCAGGTCGTCCCCGCTGCCGGGCGCCGACTCCACGGCCACCCCCGGCACGGACGGCACGCCCCGGGCGGCGCCCTCCACCACCAGCACAACCTCCACCGGACCGCCCACCGCCCAGTCCGGCACGCCCTCCCGGGGCGGGAGGCCGGCCGCGGCCACCGGGACCAGCGCGTCCCGCAGCCGCTCGGCCGCTCCGCGCCGGTCCCGCCACCAGCCGTCCGGCACCGAGCCCACGACGTTCGCGCCGTCCACCACCACCAGCAGCGGGAGCGGCCGCCCGCCCGCGGGCCCGGTCACCGCCGGCTCACCTGCCCTCGCCGTCCACCGGGTCGGCTTCGGCGGACAGGTGCGGGAACCTCAACTCCATCCGGCTGCGCAGCACCTCGCCCGGCCGCAGCACCGTCGAGGGGAAGTCCGCGCGGTTCGGCGAGTCCGGGAAGTGCTGCGGCTCCAGGCACACCGCCCCGTGCGGCCCGTAGCGGTGGCCGTCCGGACCGGTCAGCGAGCCGTCCAGCGAGTTCGCCGTGTACACCTGCAGGCCCGGCTCGCTGGTGCGCACCTCCAACGTCCGCCCGCTCTCCGGGTCGTGGAGCACCGCCGCGGTACGGGCCGCACCCGGCTCCGGAGCCTCCCGCAGCACCCAGCAGTGGTCGAAGCCGTCGACCGCCCGCACCTGCCGGTCCGGCGAGGCCACCCCGGCGCGCAGACCGCGTGCCCGGGTCAGGTCGAAGGCGGTACCGCGGACCGGCAGCGGCGGCCCGTCGGGGATTCCCACCGCGTCGATGGGCAGGTACGCGTCGCCGTCCACCCGCAGGGTGTGGCTGAGCACGTCGCCGGAGCCGGCGCCGGCCAGGTTGAAGTACGCGTGGCTGGTCAGGTTCAGCACGGTGGCGCGGTCGGTGTGCGCCTCGAAGTCCAGGGACAGCGTCCCGTCGTCGTCCAGCGCGTAGACGGCCGTCACCCGCACCTCGCCGGGGAAGCCCATGTCGCCGTCCGGGCTGACCAGGGACAACCGCAGCCCCGCCCCGTCCGGCAGCGCCTCCGCCGCCCACACCCGCCGGTCGAAGCCCTCCGGCCCGCCGTGCAGGGTCTGGCCCCGGTCGTTGGCCGGAAGCGTGTACGTCTCGCCGTCCAGCGTGAACGTCCCGCCGGCGATCCGGTTGCCGTACCGTCCGATCAGCGCGCCGAAGTACGGGCTGACCTCCTGGTACGACTCCAGGTCCGGCAGGGACAGCACCACGTCCGCCAACCGCCCCCGCTCGTCCGGCACCCGCAGGGCGTGCAGAATGCCACCGTAGGTGAGCACCTCCACCTCGACCCCGCACCCGGCCTTCGCACTCCACCGCTCCACCCCGGCGACATCGCCGAAGGGCTCCCCGCTCCACACGACCATCCCACACTCCCAAGGCTCGGCCCCGTGCCCCTACCGTCGCATACGCGCGGTGCGGGTCCGCAGGCGGGGGAGCGCTCACAAGCGGAGGCGGATACGCGTACCCCCCGGGGCGGTTGGGGCGGCCCGCCCGCACGTGGGGCCGCGGCGGACGGGCCGGGGCGGGCGGTGCCGGACGCCGGGAGCGGACGGACGTCGTGCCGCGTGGGGGCGGTGCGGCGGGCCGGGGCGACGGCGGTGGACGCGGGCGCGGGGCCACCCGGTTTCGCGCTCCGCCGTGCCGGGGCCGCCGTCATGTGAGCGCTCGCCATCGCGTGGCATGAGGGCAGCCCCCTCCGGTCCGATCGTCACACCGGGTAGGCGTGAGCCCCCGCCACCCCGTGAGCCCCCGCCGCCCCGCGAGCCCCCGCCGCCCGCGGGCGGCGGCGCCGGGGGACGGCATCGGGGACGGCTCGGGTGTCGGTGGAACCGGGTCGGGGGCCGGTGTCGGCGGGACCGGGTCCGGCGCGGGCCCGGGCGGCAGCGGGCCCGGGCCGGGCGGGGCGGGCACGGGGTGCGGCGACGGTCCGGGTACCGGGTTCGGCGCAGGGGTGGGGACCGGGTCGGGTCCCGGTACGGGCTCGCCCGGCCGCCGGGGTGCTGGTGCGGGGAACGGCTCGGTCATCGGGACTCCCGTCGCAGGACGTGTCACCCGGCGACAGGCCGCCACCGGGCCCCGCCGGAGCGCCCTGGGGTCCGCTCCGACGCCCGGTCGCCTACCCGGCCGCTCTCCCGGCACACCCGGTGCCGCCGGGTGGCGTCCGAGCGGGTCGGGTTCCCCTCCCCTCCTCGAATCTCCTCGAAACCCGTTTGAACCAGCACAAGAGCCCATACCACGGACAACTGCGGCGGAAAGTGGGCGAAGCTATCCTTGAAGCCGTCCTCACCACGTCCCTACGTCCTCAACACTCCTCACCTACGCGCTCCCCAGCTGTGCCCCCGACCCCGGAGCAGGTGGATGACAGCCAGCAACCACACCGGACGCGCCCGCTACGACCCCCGCACCGGCGCCTCCGCCAGCGGACGCCCCGTCCCGCCGGACACGGCACCGGGGGAGCGGCTGGCCCTGACCGGCATGGGCAGCTTCGACTGGGACCTCGACCAGGGCGTGATCGACCTCGACGAGGCCGGCCTGCGCGTCTTCGACCTGCGGCGGGAGGAGTTCAACGGCCGCCCCGACGCCCTCGTGACGCGGGTGACCCGCGAAGAGGGGGACCGGCTGGACCGGGTGGTGCGGCAGGCCGTGCAGTCCGGCGGCCGCACCTACGGCGCGTACTTCCTGATCACCCGGCGCGACGGTGTCAGGCAGTGGACGCACACGCAGGGCACCGTGGTGCGCGACGCGACGGGACACGCGAGCCGGGTCGTGGGCATCGTCCGGGATGCCACCGCCGAGCTGAGCCAGCTCCCCGGCGGCGTCTCCGGCGAGGGCGGCACGGACGCGGCGACGCTCCCGGGAGGCTCCGGCACCCAGCGCGCGGGCTTCCTGGCCACCCCTTTCCCCACCGCCGTCGCCCGCACCACCGAGGCGCTCTCGCACGCCGTCACGGTGGAGGACGTGACCGCGGTCCTCGCCGGCAGCGGCGGCCTGGAGCGGTTCGGCGCCGACGGCCTGGCGCTGTCCCTGGTCGAGGGGACCGCCATGCGCTTCGTGGCCGCCAACGGGGAGCTCGCGGAGCGGATGATGCCGCTGGAGCCGGTACGGCTGGAGACGGCGCTGCCACTGGCCGACAGCGTGCTCCACCAGCGCCCGCACTTCTTCGCCGACCCGGACGAGCTCCGCGAGCGCTTCCCCCTGATGCTGTCCTTCCTGGAGCGCAGCAGCTCCGTCGGCTCGGCCGCGTTCCTGCCGCTGATCGCCCAGGCGCGGTCGGTCGGCGGGCTCGCGCTCTTCTACCGGGGGCGCGTTCCGTTCACCCGGGAGCAGCGCGAGCTGGCCGTCGTCATCGCCGGGATCGTCGCGCAGTCCCTCCAGCGCGCCGTCCTGTTCGACCAGGAACGCGAGTTCGCCACCGGCCTCCAGGCGGCCATGCTGCCGCGCCACATACCCCGCTTCGAGGGCGCCGAGATCGCCGTGCGCTACCACGCGGCCTCCGTCGGCCGGGAGGTCGGAGGCGACTGGTACGACGTGGTGGCCCTGCCGCAGAACCGCGTGGGACTGGTCGTCGGCGACGTCCAGGGGCACGACACGCACGCCGCCGCCGTCATGGGCCAGCTGCGCATCGCGCTGCGCGCCTACGCCGCCGAAGGCCACCCGCCCTCCACGGTGCTGGCCCGAGCCTCCCACTTCCTGGCCGAGCTGGACACCGAACGCTTCGCGACCTGCTCGTACGCCCAGGTCGACCTCACCACCGGCACCGTGCACACGGCCCGGGCCGGCCACCTGGGGCCGCTGGTGCGGCACACCGACGGCCGCACCGGCTGGCCCAACGTGCGCGGCGGCCTGCCGCTGGGCCTGGCCGAACCCCTCGACCAGCCGGAGTTCCCCGAGACCCGGCTGGACCTGGTCCCCGGCGAGACCCTCGTCTTCTGCACCGACGGCCTCGTCGAGGAGCGCGACACCGACATCACCGTCGGCATGGAGGCGCTGGCCGAGGCCGTCCACCGCGGCCCGCAGCGGGTGGAGGAGCTGGCCGACCACCTCGCCGAAAGCCTCTGGCGGCGCTGGGGCTCCAACGACGACGTCGCGCTGCTCGTCCTGCGCCGCACCCCCGACCCCGGCACCTCGCGCGCTCCGCGCGTCCACCAGTACGTCCACCAGGCCGACCCCGAGGGGCTGGCCGACGCGCGGCTGGCGCTGCGGCAGGCGCTGACCGCGTGGCACTTGGACGAGTTCGCCGACGACGTGGAACTGGCCGCCGGAGAACTGCTGGTCAACGTGCTGCTGCACACCGAGGGCGGGGCCGTCCTCACCCTGGAGGTGCTGCCCGAACCCGAGCGCCGGGTGCGCCTGTCGGTCCAGGACCGCTCCAGCGTGTGGCCGCGCCGCCGCTCGCCCGGAGAGGCGGCGACCTCCGGCCGCGGCCTGCTGATGATCGACGCGCTCGCCGCCGCCTGGGGCGTCGAGCCCCGCGGCGACGGCAAGGCCGTCTGGTGCGAGTTCGGGCCCGCCCGGGCCGGCGCCGCCCCCGCCGAGGGGAGGACGACCGCCGGGCCGGACGGCGCGGGGGCCGCGCCGGACGCCGCCTGACGGCTGGTCAGCGGGTGCCCGGGGCGCCCCCGAAACGCGTCAACCGACGTTCAGCGCCGTGTCGTCGACCACGAACGACGTCTGGAGCTTGGACCCCTCGACGCCGGTGAACTTCAGCGTCACCGTCTGCCCGGCGTAGCCGCTCAGGTCGAAGGTGTGCTGGGCGAAGCCGGAGTTCGCGTCCACGTTGGAGTAGCTCGCCAGCGTCGACAGCACCGTGCCCGAGGAGTTGAGGACCTGCGCCTTGAGCGTGTCGTACGCGGTCGAGCCGGTCTCGGCGGTGTCGATGTGCAGCCAGTAGCTCAGCGACGCCGCGCAGCCCGCCGGGATCGCCACGCTCTGCGACAGGGTGTCCGTGGTCGCGGTGCCGTAGCCGTCCAGCCACGCCTTGTAGGAGCCCGTACGCGCCGGCTCGGCGGTGGCGTTGGTGATCACCTTGCTGCTGGCCGTCCAGCCGGTGTTGCCCGACTCGAAGCCGGGGTTGGCCAGCAGCTGCTTCGCGGTGCAGCCGCCGCTGCCGCCGGTGGTGCCGGAGGTCGAGCCGGTGGTGGTGCCGGTCGTCGTACCGGTGGTGGTGCCCGAGGTCGTGCCGGACGTGGTGCCGGTGGTGGAGCCGGACGTGGAACCCGTGGTGGTGCCGCCGCTGGTGGTGCCCGAACCGCCGCCCGCCAGCCATGCGGTGGCGTTCAGCGCCAGCGCCGCGTCGGTGCCGGCCGGGTCGGTCCAGCCGTCGTACAGGTCGTTGCCGGACTGCCCGGTGCCGTCGTCCGCCGGCGAGCTGTCGCCCCAGATGGCCACCCGGCCGCTGCCGAACGTGCTGGTGACGAAGAAGGCGCCGGTGTTCCCCGAGTAGCCCGTCCGGTACAGCAGGCCCTTGACGTCCGGGTTGTCCGCCGGCTTGAGGGTGAACGTGGTGCCGTCGCGCAGGATGCTGCCGGTGACCGCGCCGAACGGGCCGTGCAGCACCGGGTCGGCGGCGTCGCTGATCGCCCGGGGGTTGTCGGTGCTGATGTCCAGGGAGTCCACGGAGAAGCCGAACGGGTCGGTGTTGTCCACCCCGTTGCTGGTCAGCAGGTCGTTGATGACCTTCGGCGAGTCGTAGCCGTCGTTGTTGCGGTCGCTGCCGTTGTGGTCGGAGATGAGGAACAGGCCGCCGCCGTTCTTCACGAACGTCATGACGGCGGTCTTCTCCGCCGAACTCAGCAGCGTGTTGGGCTCGTCGATCACGAAGGTGTCGAAGTCGGCCAGGTCCTGCGGGTTCGACGAGTCGCCGTAGGTGATCGTGTGCCCGGACGGCAGGGTGTCCAGCTGGTATCCGCCGGCCTTCTGGAGGGCCACGCCCCAGGAGGACAGGGCGCCGGTCCAGTCCGTCTCGGCGCTGGGGGAGGAGTCCTCGCCGAGCGGGTCCGGCTGGCTGGTGCTGATGATCCAGTCCGCGTTGCCGGCCGTCTCCGCCTTGGTGTTGTCGAAGAGCACGCGGTGGGTCGCGGTGGCGGCCGGCCGTGCCGCGGCCGAGGCCGCTCGCGGCGCCGCCGCGGCCGAGGCGTTGCCCGAGGCCAGGCCGGCGCCGCCGGCGGCGACCAGGCCCAGGGCGGCCGCCGCGCCCAGCAGCGTCCGGCTGCGCAGGACGACGGGCACGAGCGGGAGCCGCGTGGCGGCGCGGGGTGTGCGGGACGCGCGGGGTGTGCGGGAAACGGGCATCTCGAACCTCCAGGTGGGGGCGGTACTTGAGGACCGTGGGTGGAAGTGCGATGTGCGGGGTGCGGGGTGCGGGGTGCGGGGTGCGACGGGGCCAACGGCCGGTGCGGACCGGTGCGGGGGATCGGGGCGGTGCGTCGGTGCGTCGGTGCGCGGGACCAGTGGGGGTCCCGACGCGACAGCGGGAGGGTGTCGGAAGGGATTCTCCGCGCGTAGAGCCTGAAAGGGATGTGCCCTGTGTGACGGGTTGGTGAACGTCCGGAGGCGTGGTCATGCGCCCCACAGGCCCCAACTCACTCTTTCGAGTGGCTAGTCGAACCACCAGAGCGGCCGAAAACCGACCCTGTGTGCGAGGTTTCGGAGACGCCTCCGGACGCCGCGCACACGGCGCACCGCCCGGTCCGGTCGGTTGTCGACGGTCAGCCGACGGTCGGGTGGCTTCGAGGCCGTGACGAACCTGCCTTCCGCCCTTACAGTGTTGGCACGTTGACCTGGGGGGAAGTCGATGATCGGTGAACCGGAGCTGACCGGAGCCAGTGCCGGGGTGCCGTCACGCCGGCCCGAACTCGCCGATGTGGTCCGGGACCCGGGCGTCTCGGACCGGCGCGGGCCGGCCCGTGGACCGTGGCTGAAAGGCGCCCTGTCCGGAGCCGCCGCGGTGTGCGCGGTGTGGGCCGGTACCGCCTCGGCGGCGGGCTCCCCGGCGCCCGGGCCCGACCTGCACGGCCTGCGGATCGGCTCCAGCCCCTGCGCCGGCGCCACCTTCGGAGCGCTCGAACGGGCGGTCGGAGCGGGGGGTGCCGACGGCGTGGGCGGTGCGGGCGGTGCGGGCGGTGCGGGCGGCGTCGCCGTGGCGCCCGCCGTCTTCTCGCACGGTCCCGCCCTGGACAGCGCCCGCTGCGAGGTCTCCGTCCAGGCCCCGCCGCGCCGCGGCGCCGACGCCACCACCCGCTACGACGTCACCCTCACCGTGGACCTGCACAAGGCCACCGACCCGCGGCCGGAGTTCGACGACCAGCACGCGCTGGACCCCGTCACCCTCGCCGCGGCCGAGCGCACCACGGAGCTGACGGGTCTCGGCGACGAGGCGTACGCGCTCGCGCTGGCGGACGGCTCCGAGGCGGTCAGGGTGCTGCGCGGCGGCGCCGTCATCACCCTGCGGCTGACGACCTCGGCGGTGAGCACCGGCCCCGCCCCAGCCGCCCCGCCGCCGTCCGCCGCCCCGGAGCCGAGCGACCTCGCCCCCGCCCTCGCCGACGCCGCCCGCACCCTCATCGCGGCGCTGGCCACGTAGGGCGGCCTCGCGGCGGATCCGGCGAGCCCGCACGGGGGCCTGTGCCCACGGTCCTCGCCGAGCCCGGGACCGGGGCAAGGCGCACGCGGCCGCGCGGGTACGGCTCGTAGCCCTGGCGGCTCCGTTAGCCGATCCGTGTCGAGTCGCGTTGAGTTGCGTCGTGTCGCGTCGAGGCCCGGCTCGCTCGTGTCCGGCTGCCGCTACGAGGCGCCCAGCAGGCCGACGGTTCGAGGTGGAACGGCGCCGGGGGACGCGGCAGCGCCTGGTGCCCGGACGGGGTGGACGGGATGAGAAGTCCTTCGCCGGTGCCGGTGCGGGTGCCTGTTCGGATGGCGGGGCGCGGGTTCGCGCGAGGTGGCGGAGGGCCCTGCCGGGACCGCCCCCCGGGGTGTCGGGTCAGGACGCCCGCGCCGACCGTGATCCGGGCGGATGTACAGGCTCCGGCGCAGGCGGGCGGCCCGTCAGGCGTCCCCCTGCGCGGCGCCGACCGGCGAGGGCGGAGCCGCGTCCCGCGCGCCGTCATCCGGGCCGTTCTCCGCGCCGTCCCGGCCTGCGGCGCCCTCCTCCTCGTCTCCCTCGGCCCCCTCGACCTCGTCCCCCTTGGCGGAGTCGAGGCGGGCCCAGATGCACTTGCCGCGCTCGGTGAAGCGGGTGCCCCAGTGGTCGGCGAGCATCGCGACGAGTTGCAGACCGCGGCCGAACTCGTCGTCCAGCAACGGGTGGCGGACCCTGGGCAGCGCCTGCGAGCCGTCGTACACCTCGCAGACCGCCGACGAGCCCAGCCGCAGCAGTCGCAGGCGTACCGTTCCGTCGCTCTGCTCCGCCGTCTCCTCCGCGCCGTTCAGCCCGCCGTGGCCGATGAGCGACTCGAACCCCTCCAGGTCGTCGCCGACGTCCCCGCCGATATCGCCCTCCTGCACCGGCGGTGCCGGCTTGATGCCCACCGCGTGCCGGATCGTGTTGCCCATGAGTTCGCTGATGATCAGGCTCACCGTGTCCGCCAGCCCGTCCAGTCCCCAGGTGGTCAGGCGCTCGGAGACCAGGTCGCGGGCCTGCCCGGCGGACTCGGGCGCCCAGGGCAGGCTCCAGGAGGCGATGTCCTCCTCCGGCACCCGGCTGGTGGCGAGGGTCAGCAGCGCGGCGTCGTCGTGGCGCATCGGCTCGGGCGGCAGCCCGCCGACAACGGCGTCGCACAGCCCGTCCAGCCAGGCGCGGCGTGCCGCGGCGTCGGTCGGCTGCCCGGAGAGCGGGCTGCTCGCCGCGTATCCGGTCACCGTGGTCGTCAGCCGGGACACGTCGGGCGCCTGGGCGCCCAGCAGGCCGTCGGTGTAGAGGAGCAGCACGCTGTCGTCCTCCAGCAGTACCTCCGTGACCTGGGCAGGAACCTGCCCCAGGCCCAGCGGGGGGGCCGACGGGATGTCCAGCGGCACCGCCTCGCCGCCGGGGGCCAGCAGGATCGGCGCGGGATGGCCGGCGCTGGCGATGCTGCACGTCCCCTTCGTCGGGTCGTACAGCAGCAGCAGGCAGGTGGCCGAGACCGCCGGATCGCCGGTGCGGGCGCCCATCCGTACCGCGACGTCGTTGAGGTGCGCCAGTACTTCGTCCACGGGCAGGTCGAGCGCGGCCACGGTGAGGGCCGCGTGCCGGAGGATGCCCATGGAGATCGCCTCCTCCAGGCCATGGCCCAGCACGTCGCCGACCACCGCCAGGGTCCGGCCGCCCGGCAGCGGGATCGTGTCGTACCAGTCGCCGCCGACCTCCCGGCCGTCGGCGGCGCTGTAGCGGGCGACCGCCTGGACGGCCGTGGTCTCGGGCAGCTCACCCGGCAGCAGCTCCTCCTGGAGGCGCTCGGCCCGGTGCCGCGCCTCCTCGTACTGCCGGGCGTTGGTCAGCGCCTGGGCGATGATCACGGCGACGGTGCCCAGCAGCGACGTCTCGTCCTCGGTGAAGAGGTGCGGGGCCGCCCAGCCGATCACGCACGAGCCGACCTTCGTGTCCCCGACGACCAGCGGGAGCGCGGCCCACGCCCCGCCGTCGTCCGGGCCCTCGGGCGTCCGGGCCGCCGCCGCGTGCGCCGCGGCGCCGGCCGCCACGATGTCGCCGGCCTCGGCCAGGGCTCCGGTGTGCGAAGCGCCGCGGGCCTCCGCGCCCGTTCCGGCCGGCGGCTGGGCGGCGGCTTCCGGGGTGGGCGCCAGCCCGGCGCTGCCACCCACCACCAGCGACTCCAGGCCGGCCGTGCCGCTGTGCGCGCGCAGCCGCGTGACGAACGGTGCCGGCCGGCCGGTCTCACCGACCAGGCGCGGCTCCGGGCCGGAGAGGTCCTCCACGATCAGCCCGTCGGCGTCGACCAGGGGCAGCAGATGGGTGGTGATCGCGGCCACCACGTCGGAGGTGTTCAAGGCGCTGACCAGTGCCTCGTTCAGCTCCGCGACGTGCCTCCCCCGTTCGGCGGCCGCCCGCGCGGCGGCACGCTGCTCGGTGACGTCGGCCATCTGGGTGGCGACGAACCCGCCCACCTCCACCGCCCGCACCCGGTAGAAGGTGCCCGTCGGCCGTCCGTCGGGGCCGCTGAGCGGGACTTCGCCGGTGGCGGCCGTCCCCGGCGTGGAGCGGGCCCGGGTGAGGAGGTGCAGGAGGTCCGGCGCCTCCGCTGCCTCCGCCGCGGCCTCACCCCCCGCCGCGTCCTCGGTGTCCTGGGCGTTCTCGGCCTCCTTCGGGCCCGCCTGGCCGGCCGGGCCCGGTTCCTGCCGGGACCGGTCACCGCCCGTTCGGCCGGCCGGGTGGTCCCCGCCCGTGTCGGACGCGCCGTGCGGGCCGCCGCCGCGTCCGGCGAACCAGTCCACCAGCTGGACGCCCTCGGTGGTGCCCATCTCGCGGGCGGCCTTGTTCGCCCACTCCACGCGGTTGTCGTCGTCCAGTACGTGGATCGGGTCCGGGTGCAGCTCCAGCAGCCCGGCCAGCCACTCCAGGCGACCCCGCCGCTCCGTGACGTTCCAGGCCGTGCCGACCATGCGCACGGGGTGGCCGCCGTCGTCGAACTCGAACGTGGCCCGCAGCTCCAGCCAGCTGATCTGCTCGTCCTCACCCACCACGCGGTACTCCACGGCGTAGGGGCGCTCCGACGACATGGCGCGGCCGAGCGCGTCGCCGACCCACGTCCGGTCGTCCGGGTGGATGTGCCGGAGCCAGGTCTCCATCCGGCGGTCCCAGCTCTCCGGCGGGACTCCCGCGGCGCGCATCAGCTCGGCCGCGACCTCGTCCACGTCCAGCAGGCCGGTGGTGAGGTCCCAGCTCCAGGTGCCCACGCTGATCTGCCTCATCACCCGGCCGCGCAGCCCGGGAGGCACCTGCCACCACGGGTCCCGGCCGCCGCCCCGCCCGGCGTGGGGCAGCCGCTCGCCGACCGCGGCCGCCACCGCTCCCAGGAACTCCCGGCGATCGGCCGCCGGCTCGGCGCCGACCAGCACCGACAGCACGCCCACCGGCTCACCCTCCACCAGCACCGGTGCCGACAGCACCCCCACAGCCGGGCCGGCGCCGCCCAGTTCGGCGGAGGCCGCGACCCACGCCGTGCGCCGCTCGCGCGCCGCAAGGGCCGGTGCCTGGGCATCCGCCAGCTCCACCCGCGCCCAGTGCCCGGCCACCACCTCCGGCAGCCCGGCCGCCGAGGCCAGCCTCAGCACCCGGCCGTCGGAAGCGGTCAGGTGCGCCATGCCGCCCAGCGCGCCCAGGGCGCCCGAGGCCTGCTCGGCCGCCAGCGCCAGCAGGTCCGCCTCGCCGAGCCCGGCTCCGCGCAAAAGGGCCAGCCGGACGTCGTCCGATGCGGCCGACGGAGTGGCGCCCGCCGGTCGGCCGTCACCAGCACGGCTGCCGACCTGCTCGGGACGGCCCATCGTGTCACCTGCCTCCACTGCTCCGGCGCCGTGCGGCCGCGCCGCACTGCCCGCCACCCGACTCGTGCCCGCCCGGTCACCGGATCGCATGTCCGGATATGTACAGATCGGCGCACGAACCATTCTTGCGCAAACGTGGCATCCGCCACTCCTGGACTCCTTCTTCCTGTGGATAACTTTCGGCGCCGGAGCGGAGCGCCGTCCCGGCCGTCCGGCCCTGGTGTTGCCGCTCGGGGCTCCGAGGGTTGCACCCTCCGTCCGACGCCGACGCCGACGCCGACGCCGACGCCGACGCCGACGCCGACGCATCCAGCCCGACCGGCCTCCCCGAAGAACGCGCGAACCGTGGAGAACGCGCGAACCGTGGAGAACGCGCGGACCGTGGAGAACACGCGAACCCGCGAGGATCGCGGACCCCGCACCCCCCGCATACCGAGGAGCAGCAGATGAACGCCACCGCACGCGCTGTCCGCTTCGACGAGTACGGCGACCGGAGCGTCCTCTACGTCGCCGACGTGCCGGTGCCCGAGCCGGCCGAGGGCGAGGTGGTGGTCGCCGTCCGCGCGGCCGGCATCAACCCCGGCGAGGCGTCGATCCGGTCGGGCGCCCTGCGTGACGTCTTCCCCGGCCCGCTGCCCTCCGGCCAGGGCAGCGACCTTGCGGGCGTGGTCACCGCGGTCGGCCCCGGTGCCGGCGAGTTCGCCCCGGGCGACGAGGTGCTGGGCTTCTCCTTGCGGCGCAGCAGCCACGCCACCCATGTGGCCGTCCCCGTCGCCCAGCTCGTGCCCAAGCCCGAGGGCATGGACTGGTCGGCGGCCGGTGCCCTGTACGTGATCGGCTGCACCGCGTACGCGGCCGTACGGGCGGTCGACCCGCGGCCGGGGGAGACCGTCGCGGTGTCGGCGGCGGCCGGCGGCGTCGGCAGCGTCGTCGTGCAGCTGCTGGCGGCCCGCGGTGTCAACGTCCTGGCCATCGCCTCGGCCGGCAACGCGGACTGGCTCGCCGCCCTCGGCACTACGCCCGTGCCGTACGGGGAGGGCCTGCGCGAGCGGCTGGTCGAGGCGGCGCCGAAGGGCGTCGACGCCTTCATCGACCTTTTCGGCCCCGAGTACCTCGACCTGGCCGTCGACCTGGGCGTGCCGCCCGACCGCATCGAGACGATCATCTCCTTCGCCCGTGCGCGGGAGCTGGGTGCGAAGGCGGAGGGCAGCGACGGCGCCTCCACCAAGGAGGTGCTGGCGGAGATGGCCGGGCGGGTGGCCGCCGGGGAGATCGAGATCCCCGTCGCCGGCACGTATCCGCTGGACCGGGTCGCCGACGCCTTCGCCGAGCTGGAGCGGCGGCACACGCACGGCAAGATCGTCCTGATCCCCTGAGCGGCCGGCGGCGGGCGCGCCGCGCCACCGTCTCTCCGACGCGCGCGGGAGGGTGCGGCCATCGGTGGCCCCGGCCCTCCCGCGCTTCGGACGCGACGCCCGGCGCGGGCGCCTCTCCGCCCGCCGCGCTGTTACCGGAGCCGGGACCGGCCTCCGACGGGCGGGCCGGCCCTTGTTCGAGGCGTTGCCCGGTGTCGCGGCCCGGCAGGGACAAGCGGCGTATGCGTGAGAACGGTTACCGATACGTCCGCGACACGCCGAAGAATCCGAATGATGACCGCTACAGATGACTGTTGCTGGAATGTCCGGATTCGGTAACACGAATCGTTTCCTCCGGATACGCGCCGCCCGAAGGCAGCACTGTGATGCCTCCGGCACCTCGCCGGGACGCACAGTCGGGCGCGGCTCCCGGTCGCGCCCTCGTATACGAAAGGGGACGTACGTGTCCCGTTCTGCCATGCGCCTGGCCGCGACCGCCGCAGCCTGCGGCGCCATCCTGGCCGCCGTCGCGCTGCCCGCCTCGGCCGCCGGTCACGGCGGCCACCGCGCTCCGCGTCCGGTCCAGCAGTACTCCCAGGTCGCCCTGGGCGCGGTCCAGGCCGACAGCCCCGGAGCGGACAACGGCTCCGCGCGGTCGCTCGACAACGAGTGGGTGACCGTCGTCAACAACGGCCGTGGCGCGGTCGACCTGAGCGGGTGGACGCTGTCCGACGCCGAGCACCACACCTACCGCTTCCACCACCTGCGGCTGGCCGGCCACCAGTCGGTGCGCGTCCACTCGGGCTTCGGGCGGGACACCGCGCGCGACGTCTACCAGGACAGCCGCACCTACCTGTGGCGGAACGAGGCCGACACCGCGACCCTCCGCGACAGCCGCGGCCGCGTCGTGTCCGAGCGCTCCTGGGGCCACCACGTGACGCCGCCGAGCCGCGGCGGCCAGGGCGGCCAGGGTGGCCACGGTGGCCAGGGCGGCCACGACAGCCGTAGCGGCCACGACAGCCGTAGCGGCCACGACAACCGTGGCGGCCACGGTGGCCGCGGCGGGCGCTGACCGGCGCCCGCTGAGCACCCCCCGGGCCGCCGGGTGAGGTGAACCGCCTTCCGTGGGGGCACGCGAGCCATGCGGGCCCCCACGGATCAGGGGCGGTGCGGCGGCGTCACCCGTGTCCGCGCGCCGCCGCGCCGCCCCCTCCAGTCCCTCGGACCTCCAACCCGCCAACCCTCCGACGCCCCGCCCTCGACCCCCGCCCTCGACCCCGGCCCTCCGACGCCCCGGCCACTCCGCCCGCCGGATCGCCGCGCCGCGGCCGCGCTCCGCAGGGTCCCGCGCCTGTCCGCGCTGTCCGTACCCGGCCGTCCGCGTCCCCTTCGGCGGCCGGGCCTATCCCGATGAGTGAGCCCCACCGCCACGGCCGCGCCGCGGCTCCCGCCGGACTTCCGGCCTCCACGGCCGGAAGAGCGGACCGCGTCGCGGCCGACTCCGTCCGGATTGTCCCCCCGCGTGCCGAACGCGTCCGGGGAAAGATCGACTCTAGGCTGGCGCGGGAGCAGTGAGACGGCCGCGAGCGGGAAAGGGCACGGGATGCCCGACGTACCAGAACCCATGGTCAAGCTGGTCCGCTGGACGGCCGAGCCGGCCGCCGTGCAGATCGGCCGCTCCACCGCCGCGGCGGTCATCGCCTACGTGGTCGCCGTGCGGCTGCTGCCCCAGCCGGTGCCGCTGACCGCCCCGCTCACCGCCCTCCTCGTCGTGCAGGTCACCCTCTACTCGACGTTCATGCTGAGCATCCGCCGCGTGAACGCGGTCGTGGTCGGCGTGCTCATCGCCGTCGCCTTCAGCTCCCTGGTGGGGCTGAGCTGGTGGAGCCTGGGCCTGATCATCATCACCGCCCTGCTGATCGGACGGGTGGTGCGGGCCGGGGAGTTCGAGGCCGAGGTGGCGATCAGCGCGATGCTGGTGCTCGGCGTGACCCGGGTCTCCTCCACCGCCTGGGACCGCGTCTACGAGACCCTCATCGGCGCCGGGGTCGGGCTGCTGTTCAACCTGCTGTTCGCGCCCCCGGTGTGGGTGGACACCGCCGGCGGCTCGATCGAGGCGCTGGCCCGCCGGATGGGCGGGCTGGCCCGCGACATCGGCAGCGGCGTGGACGGCCACCTGTCGGTGGAGCGGGCCGCCGCCCGCCTGCACGAGGCGCGCCGGGTCGACCACGACATCGCGGCCGTCGACGAGTCGTTGCGGCAGGCCGAGGACTCCCTGCGGTTCAACCCGCGGGTACGCGAGGGGCTGCTGTCCAGGGTGGTGCTGCGGACCGGTCTGGACACCCTGGAGATCTGCGCGGTGGTGCTGCGGGTGCTCTCGCGCACCCTGACCGACCTGGCCAAGCACCGCGTGGAGGAGGCGCTCTTCGGGGAACCGGTCGCCGTCGAGGTGAAGCTGCTCTTCGAGCAGGTCGCCAGCGCCATCGAGAGCTTCGCGGTGCTCATCACCACCCAGGTCTCCGAGAACGCCGAGGCCGCGGAGGCGCGGCTGTTCGAGGCGCTGGCCGAGGCCGGGGAGGTCCGCGACCGCGCGGCCGAGCTGCTGCTGTCCGGCGTGCAGGCGCACCCGCGGCAGTGGCAGCTGCACGGCGCGCTGCTGGCGGAGGTGGACCGCATCCTGGACGAACTGGCGGTGGAGAAGCGCTCCGAGCGGCTGGTGGAGGAGCTGGACCGGCAGACCAGGGAGATGAGCGAGCGCCACCCCCGGCTGGCCATGCTGCGCCGCCGGATCAGCGGCTCGGCCCTGCGCGGCTCGGCGCCCGTCCGGGCCGCCCGCCGTTTCGCCGGAAACGGCGACTGAGCCGCGGGCCGCCGGAGACCGCGGCCACGGCGAAGGCCCGCCCGCCTGCCACCGGCGCCCGCCGCGGGCCCCTCGCGCCGCCGCTCGCATCCGGACCGCCGTAACCGCCGTACCCGGCATCATATCTGACGGTCCGTCACATCACGCACCCGCCGTTGCCCGCGGCGGGTGCGCGGCCGTGCCCGCATCCGGAATCCGTGCTGTCGCGAGGATAGACGCCGCCGTAGCGCGTCTGTAACACTCTGCCAACACGCCGCAAATATCTCGCAGATCATTGCTGGATCTGCTGAGGATCAGTGCAACTTCCACGGGCTCCATCCGCACGATTCCGATTGCGCACCGGTCCGGCCGTCGGCCGGGCCACGACCTCAAAGGGACGCCATGAGACCCAAGCGGTCCATCACGCGGCTGGTGGCGGGGGTGACCGCGGCCGGCCTGCTGCTCCTGGGCGGACAGGCGCTGCCCGCGGCCGCCGCCGGCCGAACGGCCACGCCTGCCGGGGGAGCCGCCTCGGCCAGCAGTACGGACGGGAAGAACACCGCCGCGCATCTGAACGACGGCAAGCAGGACTCCTACTGGCAGAGCTCCGGCAAGGCGCTGCCGCAGTGGGCGCAGATCGACCTGGGCAAGGACCAGCTGGTCGACCAGGTGCGGCTGAAGGTGCCCGCCTCCTGGAACGCGCGCAGCGAGACGCTCGCCGTCCAGGGCAGCGAGGACGGCGCGCTGTTCGACACGATGGTGAGCTCGGCGAAGTACACCTTCACCCCGGCGCGCGGGAACACGGTCACGATCTCCTTCCCGGCGCAGAAGGCCCGCTACATACGGGCCGACGTGACGGCGAACTCGGCCGGCGGGACGGCCCAGCTCTCGGAGTTGACGGCGGTGCCGGCGGTCGACTCGACGGTCAACCTGGCCAAGGGCAAGACCACCTCCGAGTCGGGCCACAACGACGTCTACCCGTCGGGGAACGCCGTCGACGGCGACGCGAACACGTACTGGGAGAGCACCAACAACGCCTTCCCGCAGTGGCTCCAGGTCGACCTCGGCAGCGCCACGGCCATCGACAAGGTGGTGCTGAAGCTGCCGCCGTCCACCGCGTGGGCGGCGCGCACGCAGACGCTCTCGGTGCAGGGCAGCGCCGACAACAAGACGTTCTCCACCCTCGTCGCCTCCGCCGCGTACACCTTCGACCCGTCCAGCGGGAACACCGCGACGATCACCTTCAACTCCACCACCACCCGGTACGTGCGGCTGAACATCACCGCCAACACCGGCTGGCAGGCCGGCCAGGTCAGCGAGTTCGAGGTGTACGGGCCGACGACCGGCGACACCACCGCGCCCACCGCGCCGACCGGCCTCGCCTACACCCAGCCGGCGTCCGGGCAGATCAAGCTGACCTGGAACGCCGCCACCGACGACACCGGCGTGACGGGCTACGACATCTACGCCAACGGGACGCTGCGCACCTCGGTGGCCGGCACCGTGCTGACGTACACCGACAGCCAGCCCGACACGGCGACGGTGACCTACACCGTCAAGGCGCACGACGCCTCCGGAAACCAGTCCGCGGCGAGCAACTCCGTGACCCGCACCGGCTCCTCGGGCGACACGCAGCCGCCGTCCGCGCCGGCCGGCCTGGCGTACTCGCTGCCGGCGTCCGGGCAGATCAAGCTGACCTGGAGCGCGGCCAGCGACAACACCGCCGTCACCGGCTACGAGGTGTTCCGCAACGGGACCAAGGCGGCCACCACCGACGGCACCACCCTCACCTGGACCGACAGCCAGCCCGACAGCGCCACCGTCTCGTACTACGTGCGGGCCGTGGACGCCGCCGGCAACGAGTCGGCCAGCAGCAACACCGTGACCCGCACCGGCACCGCGCCGCCGACCGGCACCAACCTGGCGCTGGGCAAGCCGATCACGGCCACCTCCACGGTGCAGACCTACGTGGCGGCCAACGCCGACGACGGCGACACCAGCACCTACTGGGAGGGCTCGGGCACCAGCTCGCTCACCGTCCAGCTGGGCTCGAACGTCGACACCAGCAGCGTGGTGGTCAAGCTCCCGCCGTCCACGGCCTGGGGGGCGCGCACCCAGACCATCCAGATCGACGGCCGTGAGCAGTCCGCGACGTCGTTCACCACCCTCTCCGCCGCCAAGAGCTACGGCTTCGACCCGGCGACCGGCAACTCGGTGACGATCCCGGTGACCGCGCGGGTCGCCGACGTGCGGCTGACCTTCAGCAACAACACCGGCGCCGGCGGCGGCCAGGCCTCCGAGGTGCAGGTGATCGGCGTGCCCGGGCCCAACCCGGACCTCACCGTCAGCAGCCTCACCTCCTCGCCCGCGGCCCCGGTGGAGACCGACCCGGTCACCCTCACCGCCACGGTGCAGAACATCGGCACCAGCGCGTCCACCGCGACCACCGTCAACTTCTACCTGGGCACCGTGAAGGCCGGCAGCGCCAACGTCGGCGCCCTCGCGGCCGGCGCCAGCAGCACCGTCTCCCTCGCGATCGGCGCCGAGAACGCCGCCACCTACCAGGTGACGGCGAAGGTCGACGAGGCGAACACCGTCGTCGAGCAGAACGAGTCCAACAACTCCCTCACGTCCTCGCTCGTGGTCAAGCCGGTGAGCACCTCGGACCTGGTGCCCGTGGTCGCGTGGTCGCCGGGCAACCCCTCGGCCGGGCAGAACACCACCTTCACCGTGGCGCTGAAGAACCAGGGCACGGTCGACTCCGCGTCCGGCGCCCACGCCGTCACGGTCACGCTGCTCGACGCGACGTCCGGCAGCACGATCAAGACCCTCACCGGCTCCTACAGCGGGTCGATCGCCTCCGGGGCGACCACCTCCCCTGTGAGCGTCGGCAGTTGGACGGCCGCCAACGGCAAGTACACGGTGAAGACCGTGGTCGCCGTGGACGGCAACGAGGTGTCCATCAAGCAGGCCAACAACACCGCCAGCCAATCCCTGTTCGTCGGCCGCGGCGCCAACATGCCCTACGACGCCTACGAGGCGGAGGACGGCACCGTCGGCGGCGGCGCCACCGTCCTCGGGCCCAACCGCACCATCGGCGACCCGGCGGGCGAGGCGTCCGGCCGCAAGGCGGTCCAGCTCAACGCCACCGGGCAGTACGTGCAGTGGACCACCCGGGCGGCCACCAACACCCTGGTGACCCGCTTCAACATCCCCGACGGCACCGACTCGACCACCCTCGACATCTACGTCGACGGCACGTACCTCAAGCCCATCACGCTGACCTCGAAGTACGAGTGGCTGTACGGCGACGAGACCAGCCCCAACAACTCCGCGGGCTCCGGCGGACCGCGCCACATCTACGACGAGGCGAACGTCCAGCTGGGCACCACCGTGGCGGCCGGGCACACCATCCGGCTGGAGAAGGACGCGGCCAACACCTCGTCCTACTACAACATCGACTACGTCGACCTGGAGCAGGCCACCGCGGTGGCGAACCCGGACCCGACCAAGTACGTGGTCCCGGCCGGGTTCACCCAGCAGGACGTGCAGAACGCCCTGGACACCGCGCGGCAGGACACCACCAAGCTCGGCGTCTACCTGCCGGCCGGCGACTACCAGACCAGCAGCAAGCTCACCGTCTACGGCCGGGCCGTCAAGGTGGTCGGCGCCGGACCGTGGTTCACCCGGTTCTTCACCCCGCAGGGCCAGGAGAACACCGACGGCGGCTTCTCCGTGCAGTCCACCGCCAACGGGTCGACCTTCACCGGGTTCGCCTTCTTCGGCAACTACACCAGCCGGATCGACGGCCCCGGCAAGGTCTTCGACCTCAACGGCGTCGCCAACCTGACCGTGGACAACCTCTGGATCGAGCACATGATCTGCGGCGTGTGGGCCACGAACGTGGACAACTCCTCGTTCACCAACCTGCGCATCCGCGACACCTTCGCCGACGGCGTCAACCTCACCAACGGCAGCACCGGCAACACCGTCAGCAACGACGAGGCCCGCAGCACCGGTGACGACTCCTTCGCGCTCTTCCCCGCCATCGACAACCACAACGAGCAGGAGACCGGCAACACCTTCTCCAACCTGAGCGTGCAGACCGTGTGGCGCGCGGCGGGCCTGGCGGTCTACGGCGGCGGCGGCAACACCTTCAGCAACCTCTACATCGCCGACAGCCTCACCTACCCGGGCATCACCGTCGGGTCGCTCGCCTTCGGCGGCATCCCGGCGCTCGGCTTCGAGTCCTCGCCGCAGACCACGTTCTCCAACATCACCCTGGCCCGCGACGGCGGCCACTTCTGGGGGGGCCAGGTCTTCCCGGCGCTGTGGCTGTACTCCGCCGAGTTCGCCTTCCAGGGCATCCGGATATCCGACGTCGACATCAGCGACCCGACGTACTCCGGCGTGATGTTCCAGACCAAGTGGAACGGCAGCACCCCGCTGAACCCGATCACCGACACCGTCATCACCGACCTGAGCGTCACCGGCGCCCACAAGAGCGGTGACACCTACGACGCCAAGTCCGGCTACGGCCTGTGGGCCAACCCGCAGCCCGAGTCCGGGCAGGGACCGGCGGACGGCTCGGTGACGATCAACGGGCTGCACGAGAGCGACAACTCGGTGGACATCGAGAACACCACGTCCACCTTCACCATCAACGTCCAGAACTAGCGGCGGCCAGAAGGGCGGTGGGCGTCCCGGCAGCGTTTACGCCGGGGCGCCGTACCGCCGCAAGGCTGCCCCGACCTGCGAGGCGTTCTGGCCGGATGATCCAACTCGACACTTTCGGGCCCGCGTTCACCCTTCGAACGCGGGCCCGTCCCGGTTGCGCTGATCAGCGCCGGGCGGTGCGGAGCGCGTTCACCCGATGAACGCGGGGTCTTGACGGCCTATTGGTCTAGTCCTACCGTCACCGATGCGTCCGACAGTCACGTCGGCGTCCCGCGTTCATTCCTGTGAATGGACGCGGTCTGGCTGTCCGTCACGGAAGGCCCCCCCATGCAGCCCTCCAAGGAACCGCTCACCGCGTCGCCGGCCCGCCCCACCCGCTCCGCCACGCACCGGCCCCGGCTGAAGACGCTGGGCGCCCTGCTGGCCACCCCCGTGCTGGCCGCGGGCGCGCTGCTCGCCGCCGGCGGCACCGCCCACGCTGCGGCCAACGCCGGCCCGGGCTTCCCCACCCAGTACGCCGCCCCCTACGCCGAGGTGTGGAACTCGCCCTCGGCGCTGACCACCGTGCGCAACGCCACGGGCCTGAAGTACTTCACCCTCGCCTTCGTCATCGACGGCGGCGGCTGCAACGCCACGTTCAACGGCGACACCTCCATCACCGACAGCAGCTGGACCTCCGCGATCAACAGCCTGCGCGCGGCCGGCGGCGACGTCATCGCCTCCTTCGGCGGCGCCTCCGGCACCGAGGAGGCCCTGGCCTGTACGTCCGTCTCCAGCCTGGAGACGCAGTACAAGCGGGTCATCGACGGGCTCAACCTCACCCGGCTGGACTTCGACATCGAAGGCAGCGCGCTGGACAACACCACCGCCAACGACCGCCGCAACCAGGCGCTGGCCGACCTCCAGAGCCAGTACGCCGCGCAGGGCAAGAAGCTCGACATCGACTACACCCTGCCGGTGGACACCACCGGACTGGAGTCCAACGCGATCAGCCTGCTGAACAACGCCAAGAGCCACAACCTGAACGTCAACCTGGTCAACATCATGACCATGGACTACGGGCCCACCACCGACATGGGCAACGCCGCCATCTCCGCCGCCCAGGGCCTGCACACCCAGCTCGGCCAGATCTGGACCGGCAAGACCTCCGCGCAGCTGTGGGCGATGGAGGGCAACACCCCGATGATCGGAGTCAACGACTCCACCAACGAGGTGTTCTCCACCTCCGACGCCACCGACCTGGCCAACTTCGCCAAGACCAACGGCATCCAGGAGCTGTCCTTCTGGTCCCTCGGCCGCGACTCGGCCTGCTCCAGCACCGGCACCCTCTCCGACTCCTGCAGTGGAACCCCCCAGTCGGCCTGGCAGTTCTCCAGCACCTTCAACTCCATCACCGGCACCAGCTCCGGCGGGGGCGGCACCACCCCGCCGTCCGGCGGCGCCACCGGCCCCATCCAGTCCGGCTACGCCGGCAAGTGCGTGGACGTCGCCGCCGCCGGCACCGCCAACGGCACCGCCGTCCAGCTGTACGACTGCAACGGCACCAACGCGCAGAGCTGGACGGTCGGTTCGGACGGCACACTGCGGGCGCTGGGCAAGTGCATGGACGTCACCTCCGCCGGCACCGCCAACGGCACGCAGGTCCAGCTGTACGACTGCAACGGCACGGCGGCGCAGGCGTGGCAGAAGGGCTCCGGCAACACCCTGGTCAACACCGGCTCCGGCCGGTGCCTGGACGCCACCGGACCCAGCTCGGCCAACGGCACCCGGCTGCAGATCTGGGACTGCTTCGGCGGCAGCAACCAGCAGTGGACGCTCCCGTCCTGACCCGGCGCGAGGTCCCGGTCGGGGTCCGCTCCGGTCCGGAACCGCCCAGCCCCCGATCCGGCCGGGCCTGGCCTGACCCGGGCTGGTCCTGACCCGGGCTGGTCCTGACCCGGGCCCGGCTCCGGCTCCCGTGGCGGCCGGAGCCGCGCGCCGCGCGCGGTATCGGCCCGGGAAACGGGTAAGGCTGGTCCGCGGGCGCCCGACGGGTGCCCGCGGACCACGACCGAGACCCCGACCGCGGTAGGGAGCTGCCCGATGAACACCGCCGAACTGCTCGCCGACGCCTACGGCCGTATCCAGGAGGCCGTCCACGAGGCCGTCGACGACCTCTCAGCGGAGGAGCTGTCCTGGCGGCCGGACGAGGGCGGCAACTCCGTCGCCTGGCTCGTCTGGCACCTCACCCGGGTGCAGGACGACCACGTCGCCGATGTCGCCGGCCGTGAGCAGCTGTGGACCGCCGACGGCTGGCGGGACCGCTTCGGCCTGCCCTTCCGCCCCTCCGTCATCGGCTACGGGCAGTCCGCCGCGCAGGCGGCCAAGGTGCGGGTGGACGACCCCGCGCTGCTCACCGGCTACTACGACGCCGTCCACGAGGCCACCCTCGGCTACGTCGCCGGCCTGGCCGACGGCGATCTCGACGTGATCGTGGACGAGCGCTGGGACCCGCCGGTCACCCTCGGCGTCCGCCTGCTCAGCGTGGTCAACGACGACCTCCAGCACGCCGGCCAGGCCGCCTACGTCCGGGGCCTGCTCCTGCGCCGCCGCTGAGCCCGGGCACCCCGGGCACCCCGGGGCAGCGGGACCGCCCGCCGCGCCCGGCCGGGCACGGCCTACCGCCGGCGGTCCTGCCTCCCGATGGCCTCGGGGGTGACGGGCGTGAAGAAGTTGACCAGGTTCCCGTCGGGGTCGCGGAGGAGGGCGGAGCGGTTGCCCCACGGCATCGTCGTCGGCTTCTGGACGAACTCCTGTCCGAGGGCGGCCAGGCGCTCGTACTCGGCGTCGACGTCGGAGACGCGGAACTCGATGATCACGCTGCGGTTGGCCGCCGGCTCGGCGGAGCCCGCGCCGAAGAGCGCTACGGTGCGCTCGCCCGCCACCGCCAGGGTGCCCGAAGCCGTCACGAGTTCGGCGAAGTCGGGCGTCGACCAGGCCGCGGAGGCCGCGGTGGCCTGCTCGTAGAAGGCGACGAGGCGGGCGACGTCGCCGGTGATCACACGGATCGAGGTGAAGTTCACGAGGGGTTCTCTCCTGCCGGGAACGGTGCCGGGCCGGCACCGGACGGTGGGTACGCCTCGCACGCTACGGCCGATACCGGACAGGTTCCGCCCGGTATGCAGGGCAGAATTTCGGATATGACGACCTCGTCGACGACCCGGCTGCTCGCGTTGCTGGAGATCCTTCAGAGCGGCGGCACCCGCACCGTCCCGGATCTGGCCGCGCGCCTCGGCGTCGACGAGCGCACCGTGCGCCGCTACGCGAGCCGGCTGCGCGACCTCGGAGTGCCCGTCGACCCGGTCCGCGGCCGGTACGGCGGCTACCGGCTCGCACCGGGCTACCGGATGCCGCCGCTGATGCTCACCGACGAGGAGGCCCTCGCCCTGCTGCTCGGCCTCCAGGCCGCGCAGCGGGCCGGGCTGGTCACGAGGTCGGCCGCGGCGGGGGAGAGCGCGGCGGCGAAACTGCGGCGGGTGCTGCCCAAGGCGCTGGGCCGGCGGTTGGAGGCGCTGCTGGACACGGTCGGCTTCACCGAGCGGCCCCGTCCCGCCGCGGCCCCCGAGACGGAGGTGCTGCTCGCACTCGCCGAGGCCGCGCGCGACCAGCGCCCGGTGGTGATCGGCTACACCGACCGAGCGGGTCGCGCCAGCGAGCGCACCGTCCGGCCGTACGGCCTCGTGGCGCACTCCGGGCGCTGGTACCTGACCGGCGCCGACCCCGCCGCGGGCGAAGGGGAGGTGCGCACCTTCCGGCTGGACCGGATCACGGCCGTGACACAGGGGACCGGCTCCTTCGCCGTACCGCCCGGCTTCGACCCGGTGGCCGCGGTGCTGGACGGACTGGCGCGGACGCCGTGGACCCACGACGTCCGGGTGCGGGTGCAAGCCGACGCCGACCACGTCCGGCGCCGTCTCCCGGCCGGCGTCGCCACGGTGACCCCGGTCCCCGGCGGGGCCGCGCCCGGAGCCGCCGGGGCCGAGGAGGGTCCCGGCGGGGCCGCGGCGGCGGACGGGCCGGCCGGGTGGGTGCAGGTCCGGGTCCGGGCCGAGCGGCTGGACTGGCTCCCCGGCGTCCTGGCCGGCCTGGACCGCCCCTTCGTCGTCGAACGCCCGGCGGAGCTGCGTGCTCTCGTACGGGCGCTGGCCCGCCGGCTCGACGGGTACGCCGCAGAGCCGGAGCCGCCGTCGGACGGGGAGCCGCCACCGGGCCGGGCACCGGCCTGACGCCCGGTCCGGTGCCGCTCCCGCCGCCGCGGGGGCCGCCTCAGCGGCCGCCGGGCAGTGCCCCGGAGGCGACGCGCGGCGACGGCCGGCGCGCCCGCATCGGCACACCCCGGAAGGTCTGCACCAGGATCGTCAGGGCGCCCGCCGTGACGCACTGGTCGGCCAGGTTGAAGATGCCCGAGTGGCCGACCTGGATGAAGTCCAGCACCGCGCCCCGGCCGAAGCCCGGTGTGCGGAAGAGCCGGTCGGTGAGGTTGCCGCCCGCGCCGGCGAAGACCAGGCCCAGGCCCACCGCCCATCCCGTCGAGCGGACCGAGCCGGCGGTGCGCGCCACGAACGCCAGCACCCCGAGCGCCAGCAGGGTGAAGACCAGCGTGGCGTGCGGCGCGAACGACCCGGCCGCCCCGGAGTTGCGGAAGGCCGTGAACGTCACCGCGCCGCCCAGCGCGTGCGAGGGCTGGTGGCCCTCCACCGCCACCGCGGCCACGGCCTTCGTCACCTGGTCGACCGCCAGCCCGGCCGCCGCCGTCAGCCACAGCAGCCGCTGCCGGGTGCCGCCCTCCGCGGCATCCGGGTCCGCGAGGTCCCCTCCGGCCGGGTCTCCCCGCCGCGCCCGCCCCGGGCCGCCGGCGGCATCCGCCGCGCCGCCGGCCTCCACGTCCTGTGCCATCGCCCGCCTCCCGTGCGCGCCCACCCCGGTCGGTGCCTGCCCGCGCACCGGAGAACCGTTTCGGCGCCCGAGGAGTTCCCGACCCTGCCCCGAGCGGGCGACCACGCTCCGCCGAGCGGGCGACCGTGCTCCGACCGGCGCGTTCTGTTCGGCGCCGCCCGGGGGCGCGCGAAGGGGTCGCCCACGCCCCCCTGTGCAACCGGTCCAACCTGCTTGCGGCCAGGCGCCGATGGTAGAGTTACTTAACCTAAGTTAACTAACTACGCGGGTGGGGTGTAGCGCCGCATGGCGACCGAAGAAGACGCGACGACACGAATACAGCGAAAAGCCCCGCGCATCACCACGGACCACCCGAAGTACAAGTGGGTGGCGCTCTCCAACACCACGCTGGGCATGCTGATCGCGACGATCAACTCGTCGATCGTCCTGATCTCGCTCCCGGCCATCTTCACCGGCATCAACCTCAACCCGCTGGAGCCGGGCAACGTCAGCTACCTGCTGTGGATGCTGATGGGCTACATGCTCATCACCGCGGTGCTGGTGGTCACCCTCGGCCGGCTCGGCGACATCCTCGGCCGGGTGAAGATCTACAACGCCGGCTTCGTGATCTTCACGATCACCTCCGTCATCCTGTCCGTCGACCCGATGCACGGCGGCGGCGGCGCGCTGTGGCTGATCGGCTGGCGCGTCATCCAGGCGGTCGGCGGCTCCATGCTGATGGCCAACTCCGCCGCGATCATCACCGACGCCTTCCCGGCCAAGCAGCGCGGTATGGCGCTGGGCGTGAACATGGTCGCCGCCATCGCCGGCTCGTTCATCGGGCTGGTCCTCGGCGGCCTGCTCGCCGAGTGGAACTGGCGCTCCATCTTCTGGGTGAACGTGCCGATCGGCCTGATCGGAACCGTCTGGGCCTACCGCTCCCTGCACGACACCGGTGTCCGCCGCCCGGCGAAGATGGACTGGTGGGGCAACATCACCTTCGCCGTCGGCCTGATCGCCCTGCTCGCCGGCATCACCTACGGCATCCAGCCCTACGGCGGCCACACCATGGGCTGGACCAACCCGTGGGTGCTCGCCGGCCTGATCGGCGGCGTCGCCATCCTGGGCGTCTTCTGCCTGGTGGAGTCCAAGGTCGCCGAGCCGATGTTCCCGCTGAAGCTGTTCCGCAACGCGGCCTTCGCCGGCGGCAACCTCGCGACCCTGCTCGGCTCCGTCGCCCGCGGCGGCCTCCAGTTCATGCTGATCATCTGGCTCCAGGGCATCTGGCTTCCGCTGCACGGCTACAACTACGCGGACACCCCGCTGTGGGCGGGCATCTACCTGCTGCCGCTGACCGTCGGCTTCCTGGCCGCCGGCCCGATCTCCGGTGCCCTGTCGGACCGCTACGGCGCCCGGATGTTCGCCTGCGCCGGCTTCGTGGTGATGGCCGGCTCCTTCGCCGGGCTGCTCCTGCTCCCGACGGACTTCAACTACTGGGCCTTCGCGCTGGTGGTCTTCCTCAACGGTGTGGGCGGCGGCCTGTTCGCCGCGCCGAACACGTCGATCATCATGGCCAGTGTGCCCGCCGAGTCCCGAGGAGCCGCCTCCGGCATGCGGGCGACCTTCCAGAACGCGGGCATGGTGCTGTCCATCGGCGTCTTCTTCTCGCTGATGGTGGCCGGCCTGGCCCGCAGCCTGCCGCACACCCTCAGCACCGGGCTGGCCGCCCAGGGCGTGCCCGCGGCCAACGCCCACGCGGTGGCGAACACGCCCCCGGTGGGCACCCTGTTCGCCGCGTTCCTCGGCTACAACCCGATCCAGCAGCTGCTGGGCCCGGACCTGCTGCACAAGCTGCCGAAGGCCAACGCGGACAAGCTCACCGGCCGGGAGTTCTTCCCGCACCTGATCTCGGGGCCGTTCCACGACGGGCTGGTCGTGGTGTTCTCGCTGGCGATCGTGATGTCCTTGGTCGCGGCGGCCGCGTCCCTCATCCGCGCCCGCAGGACCCGCGCCGAGCAGGTCTGACCGCAACAAGCACCAGGAGGCGCCCCCGCCATGACCGACTCCGACGGGCGCGGGGGCGCCTCGCCGGCCGCGATCGCGCTGATCGTCGCCCGGCTCTACCGACAGCTCGCCCAGGCGTCCGCCGACGACCGCAACCTGACCTACGCGCAGCTGTCGGCGCTGGCCAGGATCGGACAGGCCGGCCCGCTGCGGGCCGGTGAGCTGGCCGCCCGCGAACAGGTGGCGGCGCCCTCGCTCACCCGCACCATCCGGCCGCTGTACGAGGCCGGGCTGATCGGCAAGGAGCCGGACCCCTCCGACGGCCGCTCCGCGATGCTGCGGATCACCACCGAGGGCCGGGCCTTCCTGGAGCGGATCCGCCGCGAGCGGGCCGAACTCCTCGCCCGCCGGATGGCCCGCCTCTCGGCGGACCAGCGCGAGGCCCTCGACGCGGCGCTGCCCGTGCTCGAACTCCTCCTCACGGAGTAGCCGGACCGCTCCGCCCCCCGCTACGAACTCTCCTGCGGGCTCTGCCGCGAGCCCGGCTGAGGGCCCGGTCGCGAGCGCGTCCCGGGCTCCAGCGGGGGAGCGGAGAACCCGCAGTTCGCCGCGCACTGCGGCCGCGCCGCCGGCTCCTTCGGCGGCGCGCCCAGCGCCCCGAAGGCACCAGCAGCAGGGCCAGCGCCGCGCTGGCCGCGCACAGCCCCGCGCACACCGCCATGGCCCGCCCGAAGGCGGTGTTGACCGCGTGCGGCGAGGTGTAGGCGTGGCTGGACAGGCCCACCACCAGCGGCAGCGCGGCCACCACCAGCAACTGGGCCACCCGGGCCGCCGCGTTGTTCACCCCGCTGGCCACTCCGGCGTGGTCCACGGCCACCGACGCCAGAACCGTCGCCGTCAGCGGTGCCACGAACATGCTCATGCCCAGCCCCTGCACCACCACCGCCGGCAGCACGTCCACCCAGTACGACGTGGTCGAGGGCGACACGCGGGTCAGCAGCAGCATCCCCGCCCCCGCCAGCACCGGCCCGACCGTCAGCGGCCAGCGCGGCCCGATCCGCTGCGCCAGCGCCCCGGCCGGCGCCGACAGCAGCAGCATCAGCACCGTCACCGGCAGCGTGGCCAGACCCGCGTGCAGCGCGTCGTACCCGGCGGCCGTCTGGAGCTGCACCGGCAGCAGGAAGAACACCCCGCCGATCGCCGCGTACAGGCACAGCGTCACCAGGTTCATCGCCGAGAAGAGCCGGGAGGAGAAGACGGACAGCGGCAGCATCGGGTGCGCCGAGGTCCGCTCGGTGCGCAGGAACGCCACCGCACACGCCACACCGGCCAGTGCCGGCAGCCCCACCGTCAGCAGCGACGCGTGCCCGGAGGCCGAGATCAGCGCGTACGTCACCCCCGCCAGGGCCAGCGCCGCCAGCGCCGCGCCCCGTACGTCGAAGGAGCCCGACGCGTTCCGGTCCCGGCTCTCCGGCACGTGCCGCACCGCGATCAGCGCCACCACCACGGCCAGCGGCACGTTGACGTAGAAGATCCACCGCCAGCCCGGTCCGTCCACCAGCCAGCCGCCCAGGAACGGGCCGATCGCCCCCGCCACGCCGCCCAGCCCGGACCACGCGCCGACCGCGCGGCCCCGGTCCTCCTCGCGGTACGTCGACTGCACCAGCGCCAGCGAACCCGGCGTCAGCAGCGCGCCGCCCACCCCCTGGAGGGCCCGGGCGGCGATCAGCGTCCGGCTGTCCTGAGCCACCCCGCACAGGGCCGAGGCCGCCGCGAACCACACCACGCCGATGGTGAACACCCGCCGCCGCCCGTAGCGGTCGCCCAGGCCGCCGCCGAGCAGGATCAGCCCGGCCAGCGTCAGCAGATAGCCGTTGAGCACCCACTGGAGGTCCGCCAGCGAGGCGCCCAGGTCCCTGCCCAGCCGGGGCAGCGCGATGTTGACGATGGTGCCGTCCAGCAGCGCCATGCCCGAGCCGAGGACGGCGCAGGCCAGCACCCACCGGCCGGTGCGCGAGGCCAGCGGCACGCCACCCGCGGCCGGCAGCCCAGCCTTCGCCATCGCCTCGCCGCCTCTCGCCGTGCCGATCCGGCTCCCGATCCCCGCCGCCTGGGCGTCCGGTGCGCGAGGCCGCCCGGACGCCACCCTAGGGCGTGCCGGCCCCGAGGCCCGGACCCCGCGCCGCCCCGCCGCGCGGGCGCGTCGCGGGCCGCCGGCGGCGCTCACGGGCGGGCCGGCGGGCGCGGTTCGGGCGGCGGGCGGCACGGTGCCCGCCGAGCCGGAGAGCCCGGGCCCGGACCGGGGTACGAGAATGGGGCGGGCCGGCCGCACGGCGACGACGCCGCGGCACCCGGGAAACCCACCCGGCGGATACCTGACGAACACCCGACGAACAGTGGAAGAGCGAAGGAGACGCGGATGCCGCACGAGCGCGCAGGAACACCGGCCCGGCCCCAGGACCTGGTGGACGTACCGCGCCTGGTCACCGCCTACTACGCGCTGCACCCGGACCCCGACGAGCCCGCCCAGCGGGTGGCCTTCGGCACCTCCGGCCACCGCGGCTCGTCCCTGGCCACCGCGTTCAACGAGGACCACATCGCGGCCACCAGCCAGGCCATCTGCGAGTACCGCGCCCAGCAGGGCACCGACGGGCCGCTCTACCTCGGCGCCGACACCCACGCCCTGTCAGAGCCGGCCCGGGTCACCGCCCTGGAGGTCTTCGCCGCCAACGGCGTCACCGTGCTCGTCGACGCGAACGACGGCTGGACGCCCACCCCGGCGGTCTCCCACGCCATCCTCGCCCACAACCGGGGCCGCACCTCGGGCCTGGCCGACGGCGTCGTCGTCACCCCCTCCCACAACCCGCCCACCGACGGCGGCTTCAAGTACAACCCGCCCAACGGCGGCCCGGCCGCCTCCGACGCCACCGGCTGGATCCAGGACCGGGCCAACGCCCTGATCGCCGGCGGCCTGAAGGGCGTCCGCCGCATCCCCTACGCCCGCGCGCTGGCCGCCGACACCACCGGCCGCCACGACTTCCTCGCCGGCTACACCGACGACCTGCCGGCCGTGCTCGACCTGGACGCCGTCCGCGAGGCGGGGGTGCGCATCGGCGCCGACCCGCTCGGCGGCGCGTCCGTCCAGTACTGGGGCCGGATCGCCGAGCGGCACGGCCTCGACCTCACCGTCGTCAACCCGGAGGCGGACCCGACCTGGCGGTTCATGACGCTGGACTGGGACGGCAGGATCCGCATGGACTGCTCCTCGCCGTACGCCATGGCCTCCCTGATCGCCCGCAAGGACGACTACACCGTGGCCACCGGCAACGACGCCGACGCCGACCGGCACGGCATCGTCACCCCCGACGGCGGCCTGATGAACCCCAACCACTACCTGGCCGTCGCCATCTCCTACCTGTACCGGCACCGGGAGCAGTGGGGACCGCAACTGGCCGTCGGCAAGACCCTGGTGTCCTCGTCGATGATCGACAAGGTGGTCGCCGACCTGGGCCGGCCGCTCACCGAGGTGCCGGTCGGCTTCAAGTGGTTCGTGGACGGCCTGATCGGCGGCACCCTGGCGTTCGGCGGCGAGGAGTCGGCCGGGGCGTCCTTCCTGCGGCGCGACGGCGGGGTGTGGACCACCGACAAGGACGGCATCCTGCTGGCGCTGCTGGCCGCCGAGATCACCGCCGTCACCGGCCGCACCCCCTCGCAGCACTACGCCGACCTCACCGACCGGTTCGGCGCCCCCGCCTACGCCCGGGTCGACGCGCCCGCCGACCGCGAGCAGAAGGCGGTGCTGGCGAAGCTGTCGCCGTCCCAGGTGCCCGCCAGCGAGCTGGCCGGCGAGCCGGTCACCGCCGTGCTCACCGAGGCGCCCGGCAACGGCGCCGCCATCGGCGGTATCAAGGTCTGCACGGAGAACGCCTGGTTCGCCGCCCGGCCCTCGGGCACCGAGGACGTGTACAAGGTCTACGCCGAGTCCTTCCTCGGCGAGGAGCACCTCGGCCGGGTCCAGGAGGAGGCGCGGTCGATCGTCTCGGCCGCTCTGAAGGCCTGACGGGAGGCCTCCGGGGCTTGGAGGAACCCCGCCGGCTGGAGGGCGCCTTCGCGGACCCGAGGAGTCCCCTGCGGGCCGACGGCCGGTCGGACGCGGCCGTCGGCCCTGAGCCCCACCCGCGCTTCCGGGCGGTCCCCTCGCGGGCCGCCCGGGAGCGCGGACCTCGTGCTCAGGCCAGCTGCGCGGCCTGGAGCCCCGCGTAGGTGCCGCCGCGGCGCAGGAGTTCGGCGTGCGGGCCGATCTCCACGATGCGCCCGTCCTCCATCACCACGATCCGGTCGGCGCCCCGGATCGTCGACAGCCGGTGCGCCACGACGAAGACCGTGCGGCCGCGCACCAGCCGGCCCAGCGCCTGCTGCACCAGCGCCTCCGAGCGGGAGTCCAGCGCCGACGTGGCCTCGTCGAGCACCAGCACCCGCGGATTCCGGATCAGCGCCCGGGCGATGGCCAGCCGCTGCTTCTGGCCCCCGACAGCCGGGCGCCCCGCTCGCCGACGACCGTGTCCAGGCCGTGCGGCATCCGCTCGATGAACTCCAGCGCGTTCGCGTCCCGCAGCGCCGCCAGCACCCGCTCCTCGGGCACCTCGTCCATGCCGTAGATGACGTTCTCGCGCACGCTGCCCTCGAAGAGGATCGAGTCCTGCGGCACCACCGACAGCCAACTGCGGTAGTCCCGGAGGTCGAGTGTCTCCATGTCGACACCGTCGAGGAGGATGCGGCCCTCGGTGGGGCGCAGGAAGCCGATCACCAGGTTGAGCACCGTCGACTTGCCCGCGCCCGAGCCGCCGACCAGCGCGATCGTCTCGCCGGGGCGCACGTCCAGGTCGAAGCCGGTCAGCGAGGGCCGGTCGTTCTCCGGGTAGGTCAGGCCGACGCCGCGGAACTCGAAGCGGCCCACGACGCCCTCGACCGGCGCCTTGCCGTCGTTCTGCTCCAGATCCGGCGCCTGGAGCACCTCGCCGATGGAGCGGACCGACTCAAGGCCCTTGCCGATCTGCGGAGTCAGGGTGAGCAGTGTGGTGACGGAGGCGGTCAGGCTGGAGAAGTACGCGCTGAGCATGACCACGGTGCCCGGGGTGACGTTCAGCCAGCCGTAGTAGGCCACCAGCGCCGAGCCCGACAGGCAGGCCACGCCGATCGCGTTGAGCAGGATCCAGGCGATGGACCCGAACCAGCCGTTGAGCCGGTCCAGCCGCAGCCCGGCGTGCAGCACCTCGCCCAGGGTGCGGTCCATCCGGTGCAGGGCGGCGTTCTCCAGGCCGTGTGCTCGGGTGATGGGGATCAGCGCGGTCATCTCCGTGACCCGCGAGGACAGCTGCTCCACCTGCTGGCGGAAGAGCTCGTTGCGGTCGCGCAGCCGCCGCCGCAGCCGTACGACCAGCACGGCCGAGGCCGGCACCACGACCATGTAGACGGGCAGGAACGCGGGAGCCTGGACGCCGATGACCACCAGCCCGCCGGAGAGCGTCGCGATGGCCGCGAGCCCGTTGTCGGCGGTCTGCTGCGCCGCCGTCTCGATCGTCTCCACGTCCCGGATCACCTTGGCCTGCAGGACCCCGGCGCTGACCCGCGCGTGGTAGCCGATCGACAGCTGCTGCATGCGGTGGCACAGCGCGGTGCGCAGCCGGGTGCCGGTGCGCCGGATCGATCCCTGCATGCAGCGCACGTACGCGAGGTGCAGAGGGAGGTTGAGGACGAGGATCACCAGCAGCACCGAGGAGTTCCACCACAGCACCGATATCGGCTTGTGTTCGACGACGACGTCGACGACGTTGGCGGTGATCAGCGGCAGCAGCCACACGGGGGCGTGCTTGGCGAGGAAGGCGGCGACGGCCAGGGCGACCCGGCGGCGGTCGGGGTGGAAGAGGTAGAGGAGGGTTCTGAGCGGATGCTCGCCACGGTAGCGGTGGCTGAGCGTGCCGTGTGGCAGCGCCATGGGCGGGCTCCTCGGATCACGTCTTCGCGGTGGTGCGGCATGGCGGCGGCGGGGTGTCGCGCCGCCGCGCGAGGCGTGCTTCGGCGCTGAAGCACGCGGGTGCGCGTGTGCGCGCAAACACCTTAGAGGCCGAGTGCCGTGGGGCACCCGGCTGTTTTCCGCGGCTGGTCCGGGGAGGGGCGGGAGGAGCCGGCGCCCGCTCGGGCCGGAGCTTCAGCGGGGGCCTGCGGCGCGGGCCCGGCGGTAGAGCGCCGAACCGCCCAGCAGGGCGAGCGCGCCCGCCGCACCGGCCCAGCCCGGACCGCAGGACCCGGTGCGCGCCAACTCCGGTGCGGGCGGCGGGGGTCGGCGGCGGGGGAGGCGGGCGGCGGCGCCGTGGCCGGCCCGTCGGGAGGGGCGGCCCGATGGGAGGGGTCGGCCTGCCGGGTGAGTTCGGTTCGTTGGGCGGGGCCGGAACCGGCAGGTGCGACGGCGGCGGGGGAGTGGCCGGGCCGCCGTTCGCCGCGCCGCCGTTCGCCGCGTCGTCGGCGAAGGCCGGGGCGGGCACGAGGGTCCGGCCCGCGACGCCCTGGGGCGTTCGGGCGCCGCTGCCCGACGTGAGGCCGGGCGAACCGGCGGCGCGGGCGGGCGAACCGGCGGCGCGGGCGCCCGCGGCGTCCGCCGGCGCGCAGCCGGCCGAGGCCAGCACGCCGCCGGCGACCATCGCGGTGACCAGACCTCTGCGGGCGGCGGCCCTGTCCATACGCTCACTGCCTTCCGGGAGCCCTCACCGGCGGCATTGCCCGCTCCGTGCCCGGAACAACACCTGGCGCGTCCGAATGAGCCGCGTTGAGCGCGGAATTCCCCCGGACGGGCCAACCCCCGCGGGTCCTCCGGGCCGCGGGACCGGGCGCCGCCGCGGGGAGGGACGGGCGGGGGCCGCGCACCCGGCCCGCGCCCCTGTTCGGGGTCGGGGCGTCGCGGACGGCTTCGGCCGCGGTGGCCGGGTACGCGGCCCCAGGGGCGGGACCGCCGGTTCGGTGGCGCCTCACGGGCGCGGCGGGGCGTCAGGCCGCTGTGGCGTCGGCTTCGGGGACCAGGGCGACCGATCGCTCTATGTGAGCGCGGGCGGCCGAGAGCGCGTCGGAGATCTGGCGGGTGCCGGTCGAGACGCACAGGGTGTACATGGTGTCCTGAAGCTGCTGGAGGACGTTCGAGTCGGAGTCCGAGCCGTCGGCGTGCTGCTCCTCGACGAGGAGGCGGAGCGCCTCGTAGCGCTCAACGAGCTTGGTCAGCACGGTCGGGTGGGCCATCAGCATGTCGCAACTCCTCGGTGAATCGGCGAAGTCGAGCCGCGTATTCCCGCTCCTTGCGTCGGCATGCCCAATGCCCGGAAAATTTACGTCGATAGCTGCATGAGGCGCGTCACATGAACAGCGGCGACCGGCGTAGGCCGCAGGTCGTGAGGCGGTCGGGGCGTCCGTCGGATTCCTCGCGTCCGCGCCCGGCGGCGCCCTCGTCGGGCCGTCCCCGCCGTCGGTCCGGGCGGTTCAGGCCCGGTCCCCCGCGGCTCCGGGTCGGCGCGGCGGGGCCGCGCGCGGGGGGCGGGAAGGCTCGCCCGTCCGGCGTCAGCGGCCCTCCCTGGAGGACAAGTTGACGGCGCGCCAGGTTGCGGAGGGTGACGGTCGGCGTGTCCTTCAACGGCGGTCGGCGGGACGCCACGCGGCGCGTCCTCCGTCTCCCGTCGCTGCCCGCCCGCGCGCAGGCGGCCGGCCGGCACGTGTGGGCCGTACAGGCAAGGCCCGTCCAGGCAGGGGAGTTGAGGCCGGGCGGCCGGGGACGGCGCGCGGCGGCGCAGGGCGAGAGGGCCTCGGGCGGCCGTGCTGTCCCCGGGGTGCGGGGCGCGGGCCCGCACCAGGGCGCGAGCCCGCACCGCGCGGGCACCGTGCCCGTGCCTGCCGCCGGTTGCCGCCGCCCGGCGGCCCCGCGTCAGTCGATGCTGCGCAGGATGTGCGTCTCCCAGGGGTCGTCCTCGTACCCGGCGAGACGGATGGGCGCGCACCGGGCCCAGGCGTCGAGGGGGAGTTCCTCGTTCATGAGCGCGGCGCCGTCGCCACCACGCCGCACCGTCTTCTCCGTGAGTTCGACATCTTCTGCTGACACCGCGGACTCCTTAGCGTCGCGTGGACCGGAACGCACCGGCGCGGGGTTGGCTCGCGCGTCTGCGGCGCCCGGCCGGGATTCCTGGTCGGAGGTCGGTTGGACGCGGTGGCGCCTGGGGGTGCCGGAAAGGCCGCCGAGTCGGCGGTGGTCCCGGGACGGGCTCCGGGGTGGTGTACGTCCCTGGGAGCCGGTTCGTCGCGGTCAGCCTATGCCGGTGCCGCGACCGCCACCAGCCGGTTCCGCGCCGTAAGGGCATTCATCGGACCCTTCTGTCACCTCTCCGGGACCGCCGGTCGCACGCCTGGCCGACACTTTCCGTACACGTGGGCGTACTCCCCGGCTTCGTATCCCCCTTCCGGGGGCTGTACAGGCGTGGTCCGCATACCGGACCAGCCTCCCCCGGAAGGGTGAACGGTTGCTACGGTTTTGCGTGCTCAACAGTGAAAAGGACCATGAGCCCGGGACTGCGCCATCCGGGTCACCGGGTCCGCCCGTCCCCGCGGCGCCCGATCTCCCGCGTCCCGTCCGGCGCCGTTCCCGGCTGCTGGCCGACATCTCCCCGCTGCGGGAGCACGCCGACTTCCGACGGCTCTGGTTCGGCAACGGGATCTCCGCGATAGGCCAGCAGATGACCGCCATGGCCGTGGCGCTCCAGGTCTACGCGATCACCGGCTCCAGCTTCTACGTCGGCCTGGTCGGCCTCTGCTCGCTCGTGCCGCTGATCGTCTTCGGCCTGTACGGCGGGGCCGTCGCCGACGCGGTCGACCGGCGCCGGCTGGGGATGACGACGGCGTTCGGGGCGACGGCGCTGTCGGCGGCGCTGGCCGCCCTGGCCATCCTCCACGTGCACAAGGTGTGGCCGCTCTACACGGTCGTGGCGCTCCAGGCGGTCTGCTTCGCCATGAACTCGCCGGCCCGCTCCTCGATGATCCCGCGGCTGCTGCCGGCCGAGAAACTGCCCGCCGCCAACGCCCTCGCCTCCATGGCCGGCGGCGTCGAGCAGATGGCCGGGCCCATGCTCGGCGGTGTCTTCGTCGGCTTCTGGGGCTACCAGTCGGCCTACCTCATCGACGTCGTCGCGTTCACCGCCTCCCTGTACGCGATGTGGCGGCTGCCGGCGATGCTGCCGGGCGACGACGGCGAACCCGGAAGCGGCGCCCCGGCCGTCCGGCGGCGGCCCTCGGTGACGGAGGGCCTGCGCTACCTGGCGGCCCGGCCGAACCTGCGGACCACCTTCATCTCCGACCTGGCCGCCATGGTGCTGGCCCAGCCGCGGGTGCTCTTCCCGGCGCTGGCAGCGCTCTGGTACGGCGGCGGCAGCCGCACGGTCGGCCTGCTCACGGCCGCCACGGCGGTCGGCGCGCTGATCGGCGGCGTCTTCTCCGGATGGCTTGAGCGCGTCAACCGCCAGGGCTTCGCGGTGCTCATCGCCATCGCCTCCTGGGGCGCGGCGATGACCGTCTTCGGACTCACCCACGACCTCCTGCTCGGCCTGCTCCTGCTCGGCCTGGCCGGATGCGCCGACACGGTCTCCATGGTCTTCCGCAACACCATGCTCCAGTCCGCCGCCCCCGACGACATGCGCGGGCGGCTCCAGGGCGTCTTCCTCGTCGTGGTGGTGGGCGGCCCCCGGCTCGGCGACTTCCTGGCCGGCTCCGCCTCCGACATCTTCACCCCGACCGTGGCGATCGTCGGCGGCGGCCTCGCGTGCGTCGTCGCGATCACCCTCATCGGACTGCTGCAGCGCAGCTTCGTCCGGTACGACGCCCGCACCCCGGTGGCCTGAGCGCGGAACCCTCCCCGCGTCGCGTTCTCCGGGGTCTCGGCGGTTCCCGGGGGTTCTCCTGGGTGCCCGGGGGGCTTACGCGGACAACTGGGGGTTCTCGGAGGACGGCGCGGCGACGCGGGCGGGGCGGGGCGGGCCCGGCCCGCTCCGGTGCGGCCGCCACCGCGGCCCCGACCGGGCCTGGCACCGCCCTGAGCAGGCCGACGCCGCCGAACGCGCGGGCCGTGCCCACCACGAGCCACCCGCGCGGCAGCGCCCGCGCTCGGGGCAGCCTCGGCCGGCACCTGCCGCGCCTCGGCCCCGACCGTGTGGCGCGCCGCGACGTCCACGCCACCGGGGAGCGGACCCCGCGCCCGCCTCGCCCTCGTTCCCGTGCCCGCGCTCGTGCCGGCGGCACGCCGCCTCGCGACGTCCTCAGCGGACCTCGTCGACGTACACCCACGCGCCGTCCTCGCGGACGAAGCGGCTGTTCTCGTGCTGCTCGCCGGCCCGGCCGCCGGCGGTGAAGCGGGCGGTGAACTCCACCGTGCCCTCGGTGTGGAAAGCGGTACCGCCGGTCGCCCCGTGGATGTCCAGCCCGGTCCAGCTGATGCCGGGGTCGAGCTGGAGTTCGCGCGGCCGGGTCGGCCGCGACCAGGTGCGCAGCAGGTACTCGGTGTCGCCGACGGCGAACGCGGCGTAGCGCGAGCGCATCAGCAGCTCCGCGGTCGGGGCGGCGGACCGGCCCGCGTGCAGGGCGCCGCAGCAGTCGCCGTACGAGGCGCCCAGCCCGCAGGGGCACGGCTCGGCGTCCGAGGGCGCGTCGGGGCGGGCGGTACGGCGGCAGGGCGCGCGGTCCGGGAGGAACGGGCGGCGGAGCGGGGACGGGACGGCATCCCCCGATTGTGCCGGACCGCCCGCGCGGCGGCGGAGCCACCCGGACGGTCGGCGCCCGGACGGCGCAGCCCGGGGTTTTGCCCCGGCCTCAGGGGAAACGCGGTGTGCGAGGGCCCTGACATGCCTGACCGCCCGACCGGTCCCGACCGCTGCGGGCACCCGCCCGTCGCCCCGGCGCGGGAGCCCGGACCCGGGACCGCGTCCGGCTGAACCCGATCCGGGTCCGAGGACCGGACGCCGGGGCCGAACCGCACCTCCGAGAGGACGTATCCGTGACCACCGCGCACGACTCCACCACAGACCCCGAGGCCCAGGTCGCCGTCGTCCTCGACGGTTGCCCCACGGACGACGCGCGCGCCGTCCTGGACGCGCTGCGTGCCAGCTTCACGGCGTCCTCCGGGGACAGCCCGCACGACGTCGAGGAGGACACCACCGTGTGGACCGCCACCTTCGACGTCTCCCGCACCATCGGCCTGGCCGGGCCGGCACGGCTCTCGGCCCCCGTCACCGTCACCGCCCAGGGCGGCTACCGGGCGGTGGACCGGCTGCGCGAGGGCCTCGCCGAGGCGTTCGCCGTCCGGGTCGTCGGCACCGCCTCGGGGGACCAGGAACAGGAGGCGCAGCTCAGGCTCGACAACCGGTAGCGGTTCCGCCTGAGCCCCGGGCCGGTCTCTCCGCGGCGGCCGCCCGGGGCTCAGGCCGCAGCTGCCGCCTCCAGCACCCGTCCGGGAGCGGAGCGGTCCAGGGCGACGCGCACCAGCGCCGACGCCAGGTGGGCCGGGTCAGCGCCGTCCGAGGCCCGCACCAGCGCCGCCGGGCTGTCGGGGAGGCCGAGGCTGCGGGCACCCTGGAGGGCCTTGCCGTCCACGTAGGGCGCCGGCCGCGGCCACACGGCCTGCGCCTCGCGCAGGAAGATGTCCGCGCCGGCCGGGCCCACGCCCGGGAACTCCTGGAGCAGGCCGCCGATCCGCGCGGTGTCGCCGCCGGCCCGGTCCCGCAGCCGGCGCAGGTCGCCGCGGTACTCCCTGAGCAGCAGCTCCGCGCCCTCGCCGAGCCGGGTGGCGGTGCTCTCGTCGTAGCGCCGGTAGCCGCCGCGGCCCAGGGCGTCCACCCGCTCCTGCCAGCGGGCCGCCGCCATCCGCCGCGGGTCGCGCAGGCCCGCCGCCGACAGCTCCCTGGCCGCGGCCACCGCCACGCCCGCCCGGATCCGGGTGCTGAGCAGATCCGCCAGCACCAGCAGCCGGTACAGCGGCTGCGGCGTGTCCCGCAGCCGGATGCCCGCCTCCTGCGCGTACGTCCGCCCGTAACCGTCCAGCAGGGCGCGTACCACCGCGCGCCTGGGGGGTCCGGACCGTTCGCGGGATGTGGCCATGTCGCTCCACCTCCGTCGTGCTCTCCTCCAGGACGTCCTCGCGGCTCTGGCGGGTACCCCACGCGGGCACGAGCAACCAGGACCGACCCCTCGCACCGGCGGCGGCCGGACCGGGCGGTGCGGGCGGCGGGCGGTTCTACCCGCCGCCCTCGTGGGCGGCCCGGACCGCCGCCACCGTGTCCGCCTGCCCCGGGGGCTTGTCCGGGCGGTAGCGCAGCACCCGGGCGAAGCGCAGGGTCAGCCCGGCCGGGTAGCGCGAGGAGGCCTGCACCCCGTCGTAGGCGACCTCGACGACCAGCTCCGGCCGGACCGTGACCACATGCCCGTCGTCCTCGGTGGCGCGGGCCAGCAGCTGGCCGGTCTGCCACTCCAGGAGGGCGTCCGTGAGCCCCTTGAACGTCTTGCCGAGCATGACGAAGGAGCCGTCCTCGGCGCGGGCGCCCAGATGGAGGTTGGACAGCTTCCCGGTACGGCGCCCGTGCCCCCACTCGGCCGCCAGCACCACCAGGTCCAGCGTGTGCACCGGCTTGACCTTGATCCACGAGGCCCCGCGCCGCCCCGCCGCGTAGATCCCCTCCAGGCCCTTGACGACCACCCCCTCGTGGCCGCGCCGCAGCGTCTCGGTGAAGAACTCCTCGGCTTTCTCCGCCGCCCCCGGCGCCTCGGGGGCGGGCAGTGTGAGCCGCCGCACCCGGTGCGGCTCCGGCACCAGCTCCGCGAGGACGGCGTGCCGCTCGGCGCAGGGCAGGTCGAGCAGGTCGCGCTCCCCGGCCGAGAGCACGTCGAAGAAGACCGGCCGCACCGGTACCGCCCGGGCGGCCGCGGCGACGTCCACCGTGGACCCCACCCGCCCGGCGGTCTCCTGGAAGGGCCGCGGCCGGCCGGCCTCGCCCAGCGCCAGCACCTCGCCGTCGAGGACGAAGCGGTCGGCGGGCAGCGAGCGGGCGGCGGCCACCACCTCGGGCAGCCGCTCCGTCACGTCGTCCAGGGTGCGGGTGAAGACCCAGATCCCGTCGCCGTCGCGGTGCACCTGAACGCGTATGCCGTCCAGCTTCTCCTCCACCGCGCACGGCCCGAGCTTCGCCAGTGCCTCCCGCACCGAACCGGCCGAGGTCGCCAGCATCGGCAGCAGCGGCCGTCCCACCGCCAGCCGGAAGTCCTCCAGGGCCGCCGGTCCGCGGGCCAGCAGCGCCTCGGCGACCGGCTCCAGGGCGCCGGCCAGCATCACCGACCGGCGCACCGCCGCCGGCTCGGCGCCCGCGGCCGCGGCCAGGCCCTCCACAGCGGCCGCCTGCAGGGCGCCCTGCCGCACCTCCCCGGTGAGCAGCCCCAGCAGGTACTCCTGCTCGGGCGCGGTCGCCGCCGCGAACAGGTCCTGGACCAGCGCCCGGCGGCCTGCCTGCGCGCCCTGCCCGGAGACAGCGGCCAGCTCCGTGAGCGCGGCGTCCACCCCGAGCACCGTCAGGGAGGGCTCGGGCGCGGGGTCCGCGCGCTCCCGCAGCGCCGCCCAGCCCACGCCGATCCGGCCCTGCGGCAGGCGTCCGGACAGGTAGGCGATGGCGACCGGCGCGTCCTGCGGCCGCGCGGCGGCGAAGAAGTCCGCGAGCAGCCGCGTCTTGCGGGACCGCGCGGACGTCCGCGCCACTTCCCGCGACACCCTGGCGACCTCGGCGAAGAGCATGTCCCCATCCTGCTCCGCGGCACCGACAGCCGCCCCTCCACCGGCTTAATCGAATGAATGTACGAAGAATGAGTTACCGTGAAAGCATGCACCAGCAGGGCTCACTCTTCGCCGCCGGCGAGCCCGGCCTGTCCGATCTGGCCGACCCGTCCGGTCTGCCGACGGCCTGTCGCACCCACCTCGGGTCCGGCGCCTGGATCGACGTGCTCCCGGGCTGGCTCACCGGCGCCGACGCCCTCTTCGAACGGCTCGCCGCCGAGGTGCCCTGGCACGCCGAACACCGCCGGATGTACGACGACGTGGTCACCGTGCCCCGCCTGCTCTGCCACTACGCGCAGGGCGCGCCGCTCCCCGACCCGCTGCTGGAGCGCGCCCGCACCGCGCTCAGCGCCCACTACGCCGCCGAGCTCGGCGAGCCCTTCACCACGGCCGGCCTGTGCTTCTACCGCGACGGGCGCGACAGCGTCGCCTGGCACGGCGACCGCTTCGGGCGCGGCGCGAGCGGCGACACCATGGTGGCGATCGTCTCCCTGGGCGAACCGCGCCCACTGCTCCTGCGCCCGCGCGGCGGCGGCCCCGCCGAGGCCCGCGTGCCGCTCGGCCACGGCGACCTCATCGTCATGGGCGGCTCCTGCCAGCGGACCTGGGACCACTCCGTGCCCAAGACCCGCGCCGGCGTCGGTGGCCGCATCAGCGTCCAGTTCCGGCCGCGCGGTGTCTCTTGAGCGGTTCCGTCCGCCCCGACCCGTCCGCCCGGGCCCGGCCCGTCTGCCCCGGCCCGTCTGCCCGGGCCCGACCCGTCTGCCCCGGCCCGGCCCGGCCTTGCCCGTCCCGCCCGCTCTGCCCCGCCCGCCGCCGCGGTCGTCCATCGGGTCCGCGGCGGCCCGGGCCCGTTTCCGTGATCGCAGCAGGGGTAGCCGAGGCGTCGTAAGGGCAGGAAGCACCGCACGTCCCGGCGGTCCGCGGAGCCGCGGCAGCGCGGGTCCGCTCGGTTCGGGGCGGCGGACACGACCTGATGGACGGCGACCTGATGGACGGCGACCTGATGGACGGCGACCTGACGGACGGCGGACACCCGACGGACGGGAGGAGCGCGACACCGTGACCACCGCATTCCTCGTGGCGCCCGAGGGCGTCGAACAGAGCGAGCTGACCTCCCCCTGGCAGGCGGTGTCGGCGGTCGGCGGCGACCCGCGGCTCATCTCGACCGCGCCGGGCAGCGTCCAGGCGTTCCAGAACCTCGACAAGGGCGACACCTTCCTGGTGGACGCCACCGTCGACCAGGCGTCGGCCGTCGACTACGACCTCCTGGTGCTGCCCGGCGGTACCGCCAACCCCGACGCGCTCCGCTTGCACGCCGGGGCGGTGGCCTTGACCCGGGAGTTCTTCGCCGCGGGGAAACCGGTCGCCGCCATCTGCCACGCTCCCTGGCTGCTGATCGAGGCCGGTGTGGTCAGGGGCCGCACCCTCACCTCGTGGCCGAGCCTGCGGACCGACCTCGGCAACGCGGGCGCCACCTGGGTGGACGAGGAGGTGCGGGTCTGCCGCGCCGGCCCGAACACCCTGATCACCAGCCGCAAACCCGCGGACCTCGACGCTTTCGGCGAGGCCGTGCTGACCGAGATGAGTGCCCGCACATGACCGAGCAGGCCGCGGACGGCCGCGGAGACGACGTCTACCAGCCCGACGGCGACGACCGTGAGGTCCATGAGGACACCGGGCTGCTCGACCCCGAGGACACCCTGGTCGACCGGGGTGTCGCGGAGGCGCTGGACGAGGGCTTCTCCCCGCCCGAGCGCCCGCTGGCGGTGGAGGGCACGGGACTCACCGGCAGTGAGCAGCGCGCCGGGGAGACCCTGGACCAGCGGCTCGCCCGGGAGCGCCCCGACAGCCCGCCCCTCTCCGGCGACGGCCTCGGCGACGCGGAGGACACCGACGGCGAACTCGTCGACCCCGAGGCGGGCGGACCCCGCTCCGGACGCCTGCTGGCGCCCGACGAGGGCGCCCACCCGCGCACGGACGGCGTCACCGGCGAGGACGTCGGCATCGACGGCGGGGCCGCCTCGGCGGAGGAGGCGGCCGTCCACCTCGTGGACGACGTCGGCCTGACCACCTCCGCGGAAGCCGACGGCGACCGCGGCTGAAGCACTCCGGCCCGGGTTCCCCCGTCCGGGTGACGGCGAGGCGGCCGGCCGCCGTCACGCCGTCACCTGCCGTCACCTGGCGTGACGGCAGGAAACGCCTGGCGCCGGCCGGGGCTCACATGCTGTTGGAGGCGGCCCGGATGTTCGGCGGGGGCAGGGTGGAGCCGTATCCGGAGATGAAGGCCACGTGGGTGTCGAAGCTGTCGGCGTAGGACACGGTGCCGACGCACTGGGTGCCCGTGCCGCACTCGGTCACGAGCGTGCCCTTCGTCACGTCGAAGATCTCGATGTAGTAGGGCGTGGAGCCGACATCGGCACTGCTCGTCGCGGTCAGCACACCGTCGTACGGCGGGTAGTCCAGGGACAGCCCCGTCATCGACACGCTGTAGTACGGCGCGAGGCCGAACACCCAGGCGACGTAGGTGGTCATCGACGTCGCCTGGACTCCGGTGGGCGGGTAGGACGACGCGTACAGCGCGACGGTCGCCACGTAGGCGTGCGTGGTCGTGGAGGTCTGGCTGACGCTGGCCGAGCACGCGGTGCCCGAGCCGCAGGCGGCCACCAGGGTGTTGGCGGTGAGGTCCCAGATCTGGATGTAGTACGGGGTCGGACCGACGTCCAGGGACGAGTACACGCTCAGTGTGCTGCTGTTGGACCCGTTCACGACGAGCAGGCCGTTGACCGTGTTCCGGCTGGCCTCCAGCGTCATCCACGGGGCCGAGTCGAGCGGTTTCGCCGTGCGGGGCTTCGCGGTCGTCGCGGTGGTCGTGGAGGTCGAGGACGCCGGGCGGGCCGCGCCGGGCTCGGTGTTCGCGGCCGCCGGACCGACGGACACCAGCGAGGCGGCGAGTACCGCCGTGGCCAGCGCGGCCAACGCCGCCAGCCGACCGGGCCGGGATCTACCGATGAGGTATTTTAATATGCCGGGAAAACGCAAGGGAAACCTCCGAATAACGAGGTGAACGCTGCCTGGTGTGTGCGCGGACCGGTTCTGGTCCGCCGTACTGCCGGAGCGCCAGATCGGCTGCATCGGATGAAGATGCCGGACGGAGCCCAGTCGGCCTGTCTGGTATGCCATGCCACTGATCGAGCGTCAACCCACCTTGCGGGAAACGCGATCGAGGTGTCGTGGCGGAGGGGATCGAACTCCGCGGATGCCCGCCATACCGGATTGCCGGCGAACGCGCCAGACGTAGGACAGGGCGTGAATAGCGGGGGGAATTCCGCGGCTTCGGGAAAACCGAGGGGACGTCCTCGCCGGCGGCTTCCGGACACCCTGGGAGGTGCCGCCGCGCACGGTGCGGGCAGGCCCTCCGGCTTCGCGGCGGTATCCGCGGGACTGCGGCCGGCGGTGCACGGTCGGTACCGGCACCGGCCGGTCGTTGAAGGACAAGCGGAGGTCAACTAGCCTCATCCGCACGGCGCTTGGGGAAAGCGCCGCCATGGGGGACCGCGGAACCGGGGGATCGCGCCCGGCCGTGCCCTCGCGTGAGTTTGGGGGGTTTCATGCGATTCAGGAAGACCGCGGCCACGATGGCCGCCGCGGTGGCGGCCGGGGCCGCCTTCGCCGTACTGCCGGCCACGCCGGCGGCGGCGGACGCCGCCTATCCGGCCCCGCGCATCGTGCTGGACGAGCGGAACCAGCACGTCTACCTCAGCACCGAGGGCCAGCTGCCCTACGTCGAGGTCTTCGACCTGGACGGCAACCGGGTCGGCGAGATCGACGGCCAGGCCGACGCCGGCTGGATGACCCTCTCACCCGACGGCGGCACGCTGTACATCGCGCACGCCGAACTCGGCACGATCTCCGCGGTCAGCACCACGACGCTCCAGCAGACCGCGGTGTACCGGACCGGCGTCGGCACGGGGCATCTGGCGTTCGTCGACGGCCGGCTGTGGTTCAGCTACAGCGGGGGCGCCCAGCCCGAACCCAACGGCATCGGCTCCGTGGACGTGGGGGCGCAGACCCCCACCGTGAGCCTGGACCCGCAGTGGCAGTGGCCGGACGCGGCCCCGATCGTCCTTGCCGACCCCGCGGAGCCGGACCAGCTGGTCGTCACCACCAGCTTCGGCGACGGGGGGCTCGGCGTCTTCGACGTCTCCACGGCCACCCCGGTGGAGACGAAGCAGTACGCGGACTGGAACGGTTTCAACGACGCCGCGATCACCCCGGACGGCAAGGACGTGGTCGTCGCCTCGCTGGCCGGGATCTCGTTCTTCCGCCTCAGCGACCTGCAGCCCGAGGACAAGGAGCTCTCCGCGAGCGACGCCTACGCGGTGGCCGTCGCTCCGGACGGCACCCTGGCGGTCGGCAGCTGGGCGTACTGGTCCGTTCCCGAGGCCGGGGTGTCCGTGATCGCGCCGGGCGAGTCCGCGCCGCGACGCACCTTCTCGCCGCCGGTCGACGAGGGCGGGCTGGCGTGGTCCTCGGACGGATCGCGGCTGTACGCGGCCTCAGGGGGCGCGTCGGGCCTGGGGGACACCCTTCCGGTGCTCAACGTCTACGACAACCCCGAGCGGGGCGACACCACGATGACCCTCACGCCCCGGCGGAAGCCGAGGCGGGGACGCCCTACACCGTCGAGGGGGCGTTGGCGTCGGCCGGCGCGTTCGCGGCCGGGCAGACCGTGCACGTGACGCGCACCGACGCGGCGGACCCCGACGGCACGGCGCTGCCGGACGCCGCGGTGGGCGCGGACGGCACGTTCTCCTTCACCGACACCGCGGCCGCCGAGGGCGAGGTCTCCTACCAGGTCGCCTACGACGGCGACGCGGGCCACGCCCCGGCGGGGCAGTCGGCCTCGGTGACGGTCACCAAGCCCGCGAAGGCCGACACCACGTTGTGGCTGCAGTTCGAGGACCGCGCCAAGGTCGGCAGGAAGCTCAAGCTGGACGGCCGGCTCACCGCCGCGGACACCATCCCCGCCGGCGCCACCGTCACCGTCACCCGGCAGGACGCCACCGGGCCCGGCGCGGCCCTCGTCGGCACCCGCAAGGTCGCCGCCGACGGCACGTTCCAGATCGCCGACGTCCCCCTGGTGGCCGGTCCGGCCGTCTACACCGTCACGTACGCGGGCGACGGCGCGTACAACGGGAGCACCGTGTCGGCGACGGCCCAGGTGGCCCCGTAACAGCGCGACCGGCACCCGGGGGCAGGCGGCCGGGAGGGCCGACGTGACGGTGCCGCCCGCCGCGCGCGGTTCCGCGGCGATGCCCGGCCGCACCGGGCATCGCCGCCGGGCCGCTCTCAGGACGGCCCGGGGGCACCCCGGCGAGCGTCCGTGAAGCAGGCCCGAGCCGCGGCCAGGGGCTGCCCCGGCGACCTCGGCGAGACCGCCGGGGCAGCCGGGCGGGCCCGACCGGCCGACCGTGGGAAGCGCGGACGGCCGGTCCGTAGCACCGTAGGACGTGCAGGCCCCCGCCCGGCTGCCCGCCGGCAGGCCGGGACCCGCCCGACCGGCGGGCGCAAGACAAGGAGTCGGTGGCATGAGCGAAGCGAGCGAGCGCGAGGACACGCCCGAGCGCGTCCCCCAGAGCGCGGTCGCGCCCGGCGACGGCGCGACCCGGCCGGCCCCCGCGGCGGCGGGGCGAAGGGCGCGGCGGCTGGGCGAGCCGGCTGCGCTCCCGGCTGCACAGCAGCCCCGAACAGCCGCCCACGGGCGTGGCCGCCAGCATGATCACCTCGGGCGGGCTGCTGCTGGCCATGGTCGAGGACCTCAGGATGCGCGGCGGCACCCGGCCCGAGGACGTCCGTCCGCTGGCCGACACCTTCGCCCGGCACTGCGCCGCGAAGGAGGCCACCGTCCGCAAGGCGCTGGAGCGGCACGGCGAGTCCGTCCGCGTCGTGCAGCGCGACCGCCAGGAGGGCGACCTCATCCAGGGCATCCTCGACCGGGCCCTGACCGGTCGCCATCCCGAGGACACCCGCACCCTCACCATCGACGGCGGCCTCACCCAGATGTACCAGTACCTCTTCCACGAGCGGCGCGACCTCGTCCCGGCGCTCCAGCGGGCCGTCCCCGCCGACGAGAGCGCCACCCTGGCCGAGGCGTTCGAGGCCGCCAACCGCGCGGCCTGACGCCCCTGGGGCGGGGCAACGGATCCGGGCAACGGGCCCGGGCCACCGGAGCGGCGTCGAAGCGGCGACGGCGTCGAAGGCGGGCGGCGAGGTCGGCCCGTCCTCCGGGCACCCTCCGGCACGCACCCGCCCGAAGGCGGCGACGGCGCGCGACGCCGTCGCCGGACCCGCTCGGCGCGCGCGGAGCCCGCCGCCCGCCCGCCGGCGGCGCGTGCCGCCCGCCGTGCCGACCCCTCGGACGATCTCACCGCCGGTGGCGACCCGGGACGCCGCGCTCCTGCGGAAAGACGCGGCGCTCCCGCTGAAGCCCGCGCCGGCCCCGGGATCACCTCCGACCATTCGTTCACCTCCTGCCGGAGCGGCCCCGCCCGAGCCGCCTCCCCGCGCCTGCCGCCTTCGACCCCCGACGCCGCGGCGGCGCCCCGCCGGACATCCGGGCGGCCGACAGCAGCAGGGTGCCGCCCGTCCCTCCGCGCGCCGCCCGGACCCGCGACGGGCGCGTAACGGCACCTCGTGGCGGCACCGCGCGGGCGGCGCGGTCGCCGGCGGCGCGACCGGACGTGAGGTACCGGCCCGAGCGGGCGAGCCGAGGGCGCGTGGGCGGGCGTTCACCTCATGAACGCGGTCGGGCCCCTTGACGGCGCCGGGCCGCGCTGGCTTGATGTGAGACGGCACCGAGTGGGAGCGCTCCCACCCCAGGTGCCGTGGCACCCGACCATCCCCCACGTTCCGGTGAAGGGACCACCTCCGTGACACGCCTCTTCCGCCGTACACGCCCCCGCGCGCCCCACCGCGCCTGGCGCACGCGCGCCGCCGCCGTGCTCACCGCCGCCGCGACGGTGCTGCTGCCGCTGACGCTGGCCCAGTCCGCGCACGCCGCGACCAGCACGTGCGACCCCGAGGGCACCATCGCGGCCGGCGCCTACATCGTCCAGGCCAACGAGTGGAACTCCACCCTCCAGCAGTGCGTCTCCTACAGCGGCGGCACCTCCTGGTCGGTGGACACAGCGAACTTCTCCACCTCCACCAGCGGCGCGCCCGCCACCTACCCGTCGATCTACAAGGGCTGCCACTGGGGCGACTGCACCTCCGGCAGCGGTCTGCCGATCAAGATCAGCGACCTGGGCAGCGCGACCTCCTCGTGGAGCACGGTGCAGCCGTCGAGCGGCGCCTACGACGTCGCGTACGACCTGTGGATCAACTCCACGCCGACCACCGTGGGCCAGCCCGACGGCACCGAGATCATGATCTGGCTCAACAGCCGCGGCGGTGTCCAGCCCTTCGGCGGCAAGACCGGCACCTCCACCGCGGCGGGGCACAACTGGGACGTGTGGACCGGGCAGCAGACGTCCTGGAAGATCATCTCGTACGTGCTCCAGGGCGGCGCCACCTCCGTCTCCGGCCTGGACGTGAAGGCGCTCATCAACGACGCCGTCGGGCGCGGCTCCGTCAACCCGGCGCACTACCTCATCGACGCCGAGGCCGGGTTCGAGATCTGGCAGGGCGGGCAGGGCCTGGCCACCACCGGCTTCTCCTTCGACGCGAGCACCGGCGGCGGCACCACCACCCCGCCGGCCGGGGACACCCAGCCGCCGAGCACGCCGACCGGGCTCACCGTCACCGGCACGACGGCGAGCAGCGCCACACTCAGCTGGTCGCCGGCCACCGACGACACCGGGGTGGCCGGGTACGACGTCTACCGGAGCGGCAAGCTGGTGGGCACCGCCACGGGGACGACGTTCACCGACACCGGGCTGAGCGCGTCGACGGCCTACACCTGGACGGTCACCGCCCACGACGCGGCCGGCAACACCTCGGCCGCCTCCGCCGGGGCCACCGCCACCACGGCCTCCGGCGGCGGCACCCCGCCGGCCGGCGCCGGCTGCACCGCCTCCTACACCGTCAGCAGCGACTGGGGCGCCGGCTACACCGCCAACGTCACCGTCACGGCGGGCAGCTCCGCGGTCCACGGGTGGAAGGTCGGCTGGACCTACGGCGGCAGCCAGCACATCACCAGCGCGTGGAACGCGACGGTGACCCAGTCCGGCACCGCCGTCAGCGCGTCGAGCCTGGACTGGAACGGCTCGCTGGGCGCCGGCACGAGCACCTCGTTCGGCTTCCAGGGCACCGGCTCGGGCGGGGGCGTGCCCACCCCGACCTGCACCGCGAGCTGACCGCGGACCACTGACCGCTGAGAGCGCAGGCCCGGCCGACGGGGGCATGGTCCCCCGCCCGCCGGGCTCGCGTGCGTCCGGGCCTGGATCGTGCCGGTGCCGTGCGGGTGCGGTGCCGGTGCGGGTGGGGAGCGGCGGGACGCGCGAAGGGCCGCCGCCCCCGGGACGGGGGACGGCGGCCCGGTGCGGGTACCGCGCTCCCGGCCCGGCTCGACGCCGGTGCCGGGAGGCGGAGCCCGCCGTTCACCTCGTGCGCGCGGCTCCGGTCACGGGTAGCTGGTGACCGTCGACGGGGTGGTCGACGTGCCGGAGGTGCCCGGCCCGGTGTCGTTGATCACGTGGGCGTACTGGCCCATTCCGCCGAGGGAGACCACGAGCAGGTCGTGGAACTTCACCCCCGGTGTGTTGGGCGCCTCGAACCCGTGGTCCTGGACGATCGTCGGGTCCGCGGTGAAGTTGCAGTAGCTGCCCAGCCCCCAGCCCTCGTGGGTGGTGACGTTGGCGTCCACCTTGTAGGCGGCGTAGCCGCGGGTGCTGCCGTTCTGGACGGCCGCCTGGTTCGGCGGATCGTAGGCGATCTCGTTCTGGAAGAAGATCGTTCTGCCGTTCTGGCCGGCCCACTCCACGTCGTACTTCTCGAAGTGCTCCACGAACAGGCCGGTCGCCAGCACGTTGTTGCCGTTGACCTTCAGGCCCTCGTCCGCGGGGTTGCTGGTCCACCCCACGCCGGCGCCGTGGTCGGCCCGCCACAGCCAGGTGTGGTCGATGATCACGTCGTTGCTGTTGATCTCGAAGGCCGTACCCGCCTGGCCCGCGCCCGCGCCGCCGATCCGGGCGAACACGTCCTGGATGGTCGTCGGGTCGGCGGAGTGGCTGGCCGAGGAGCCCGGGGCGCCCACCTGGAGCAGCTGCGGGGACTTGCCGGTGCCCGCGTCGATCAGGAAGCCGGCCAGCTTCACGCCGTCGACGTCAGCCACCTTCACCGCGTCCACGCCGTTGTCCGGCACGACTGTGGCGTAACCCAGGCCCAGCACGACGGTGTTGGCGCGGGTGACGTTGATCGGCTGGTCCACGTGGTAGATGCCCGGGGTGAGGACCAGGTTGAGGCCCTGCGCCAGCGCCGCGTTGATCGTCTCCGCGGAGACGCCCGGCTTCGCCACGTAGAACTGGGTCAGCGGGATCGAGGTGCCCGGCGTGTTCGGCCAGTCCACCCCGCTGGCGTTGGTGCGCGTGTTCGGCACGAACACCTGGTAGTTGCCGCTGCCGTCGATGTACATGTACGGCTTGTCGCGCGACTCGGGGGTGGTGGCGAGGGTGGTGTACACCGGGTTGGGGAAGCCCTGCGCGGGAGCGCCCTGGACCCCGGAGAAGACCATGTTCCACACGCCGTTGGTCCAGCCGCCGACGGAGCTGTCGCGGGTGTACCACTGCTGCTGCGAGTACGGGCCGACCGTGCCGTCGATCTTGCTGTCGGCGATGTACCCGCCCGAGGCCCAGCCGTAGCCGTTGGGCGCCAGGTTGAGGCCGCCCTCGACGTGGACGCGGCGGAACGGCGCGGCCTGCGCCACCGCCCACCGGTCGGTGCCGCTGACCGGCTTGATGGCCATGTTCTCCACCGAACGCCAGAAGTTCTGCGTGGCGTTGCCGTTGAACCAGCCGGCGTCCACGGTCATGTCGCCGTTGATCTGGACGTCGTCCGGGTTCTTGCCCAGACCGGAGACCGAGGTGTAGAAGCCGATCTGGTCGTTGATGTTGTTGTACGTGCCCGGCTTGAAGAAGACCTGGTAGCGGGCGTCGCCGAACTGGTTGCTCTCCTGCTGCGCGAAGATCGAGTCCAACTGCGCCTGGATGTCGGGCGTCGAGGGGTCGAAGACCTTCACGTTCGGGCCGAGGTCGCCGCCGCCCTGGATCGGGCCGGTGGTCCCGGTCCCCCCGGTGCTGCCGCCGGTCGAGCCGCCGCTGTCGTCACCGGCCGTGCCGTAGACCTGGAACTCCCAGAGCGAGTAGCCGTAGCCGGTGGCGCGCGCGGTGCCGTACAGGCGCACGTAGCGGCCGGAGCCGGAGACGTTCAGCGTCTGGTTGCCGCCGGTGCCGGTGGTGGTGGAGTAGACGTCCGTCCAGTTCGAGCCGTCCGAGGAGACCTGGATCTCGAACGCCTTGGCGTAGGCGGTCTCCCAGTTGAGGACGACCTGGCTGATCGTCGAGGTGGCGCCGAGGTCGACCTGGAGCCACTGCGGGTCGGCGGCGGCGCTCGACCAGCGGGTCGCGGTGTTGCCGTCGACCGCGTCGGCGGCCGGGGTGCCGGCGTTCTCGGTGGAGGAGGCGGTCGCCGGGCGGCCCTGCGAGATCAGCGTGGCCTGGGACGGCGGGGTGGTGCCGCCGGCGGTGCCGTAGACCTGGAACTCCCAGAGCGAGTAGCCGTACTGGGTGGCCCGCTGGGTTCCGTACATCCGGACATAGCGCCCGGAACCGTTTACGGAAACCGTCTGGTTGCCGCCGGTGCCGGTGGTGGTGGAGTAGACGTCCGTCCAGTTCGAGCCGTCCGAGGAGACCTGGATCTCGAACGCCTTGGCGTAGGCGGTCTCCCAGTTGAGGGTGACGGAGCTGAGGCTCGCGGTGGCGCCGAGGTCGACCTGGAGCCACTGCGGGTCGGCGGCGGCGCTCGACCAGCGGGTCGCGGTGTTGCCGTCGACCGCGTCGGCGGCCGGGGTGCCGGCGTTCTCGGTGGAGGAGGCGGTTGCCGTCCTGCCCTGCGAGAGCAGGGTGCCGGCCGCGTGCGCCGCGTGCAGGGGCACGAAGAGCAGCAGCGAGGCGAACAGGGCGGTGACCACCGCCGCGACGATGTTGCGCTGTCTGCGCAGGACGGACGGCGGCGCCGAACCGGGCGAAGCCGACCCGGTGGGGGGTGGGAGCATGCGGCACTCTCCTGGATGCGTGGTGGGGGGCAGGGAAGGTGAACGCCCGGCGTTCGCTGCCCAGTTCACCACTGAGAGCGCTCTCCTGACGTATGCGCAGATGGTTCTCCCTGTGTTTCGTCCATGTCAAGAGTTGTGCACAACGGCCGCGGTCGGGGGCGCCGCTCCCCTTCCGCTCCGGTCTGCCGCCGCCCGGTGCGGCGCCGCTGCGCGGCCCGTCAGGCGCCCGCCCGTCACCCGTACGCCAACCGCGGTACACGGAGACAGTGTTCAGACGGTGAAGGCGGCGGCCCGGAGACCGCCGCCGAAGGTTCAAGGGGTTCACCCCCGCCGGGGGCACGGCGAAGGGGGCCGCCTCCCGGACCAGGTCCGGAAGGCGGCCCCCTTCGGGCCGTCCGCCCGCGGGTGGCGGACGTCAGCGGTGGAACTCAGCCGCGGTCACTCGGCCGCGGGCGGTCGTGCCGCCCGTCGGCCGGGTGTGCCGGGCGTGCGGTCACGCCGCCACCGAACGGTGGCTGCGGTGGCGCCGCGCGTAGTACAGGGCACCGCCGCCGACCAGCAGCACGCCCGCGGTCACGCCCAGCGGCAGCGCCGGGGAGGAACTGCCGGTCTCGGCCAGCTGCGTCGAGACGTCGTTGCCGCCGGAGGAGCCGGTGCCGGAGCCCGAGCCGCCCGCGCCGGAGCCGTTGTGGCCGCCGTTCGAGCCGCCGTTGCCCTTGCCGTTGTCGTTGCCCTTGCCGTTGTTGCCGGTGCCGCCGTTGTTGCCGGTGCTGATGGTGCGCACCGACTTCACGGAGCCGTTGCTGTTCAGCAGCACCTGCTTGTCGTTCGGGTGCTTGAAGTCGAAGGCGCCGTTGAGCGACCCGGCCCGGGTGTCGAAGGACGCGTCACCGATCCGGCCGGTCTTCCAGTTGTCCTCGATGAACTTGGTGATCGACGCCTGCTCGGTGCGGTCGTGGTCGATCGAGTTCGCCTTGCTGTAGGGCGAGATGACCAGCAGCGGCTGGCGGGTGCCGGGGCCGCAGCGGTCGGCGTAGCCGCCCAGCGCGGCCGGACCGGCCTGGCACATCGGGCTGTCCGTGGTCTTGCCGTTGGAGCCGACCGTGGTGTCCTTGGAGCCGTTCTGCGGCGTGGCGACCACGTGGTCGTACCAGCCGTCCGAGTCGTCGTAGGCGACGACGACGGCGGTGTCCTTCCAGTCCGCGGAGGACTGGACGGCGTTGATCTCCTTGACGATGAAGTTCTGCTCGTCGGTCGGGTCGGAGTAGGCGGCGTGGCCGTCCTGGTACTCAGCGGCCTTCAGGAAGCTGACGGAGGGCAGGTTGCCCGCCTTGAGCGCCGCGTCGAAGTCCGTGAGGTCGTAGTTGTGGTTCGCCTGGCCGTTGTGGCCGATCTCCGCGACGTTCTTCGGCGCCAGGTGGTGCGGGTTCGACGTCGACTTGTAGTACTGGAACGGCGAGTGGTGCGGGCTGTAGTCCACCGACGAGGCGCCGGCGATGTTGGTGTGCGTGCTTCCCAGGCAGCTGGCGTAGTCGCCCTGCTTGCCGTCCCACGCGGTGGACGGACGGAAGCCGCCCTGGAACCAGCCCCACGTCACGTTCTTGGAGTTGAGCAGGTCGCCGACGTTCTTGCCCGTCATCTCACCCAGCGCGTTGGTGCTGGTGTGGCTGTTGTCCGAGCAGTCGTCGTAGGCCGGGTCGGGGTCGTTGGCGACGGTGCCGACACCCTTGGCGTTCGGCGAGGCCACCGTGTACGCGTCGGGCGTGGTGGTCTGCTTCGGGTTCTCCGTGCCGGACGCCGGGTCCACGGAGACGACGCCGTGCGTCTGGCCCGAGACCAGGTTCAGCGCGCCCGGGGTGGACGGGCCGAAGTTGGAGCTGAAGGAGTTGTCGCCGAGCGAGTAGTTCTGCGCGTAGTTCCACATCGCGGTGACGGTGTTGCCGTCGTAGTAGTCCATGACCAGACCGGGCTGGTAGAACAGGCCGCCCGAGCACTTGCCCGAGTCGGTGTTCTGGACGTACGAGTCGGCCTTGCCGCCGTTGGCCGCGTACTGCTCGGGGCCGTAGGAGTGGTTCTGGTCGCAGGTCACGGCATCGGTGCTGGCCAGGCGCTGCGGGGCGTACTGGTTGGGGTTCTTCTTCAGCAGGCCCGAGTTGGTGAGGTTGTTCGCCTTCGGCGTGTTCTTCGCCGCGGTGAACTTCGTCCCGTCGGTGTTCGCCGCCTGCGGGTACGTGCCGAAGTAGTGGTCGAACGACACGTTCTCGTCGTAGATGACGACCAGGTGCTTGATCGGCGTGGTGGTGCTGGTGGTGCTGGTGGTGCCGTGGTTCGAGGGGGCGGGCGAGGCGTAGGCCGGTGCGGCGGCGCCCGCCAGCATGAGCGCTGCGGCTCCGGCGAACGCCCCCCAGCGCGCGGCCCGTACGCCCGGACCCCTTCTCGTCGTGCCATTCCCGCCAGTGCTGGTCATGCTCTGTCAGCCTCCGCTGTGTGGTGCTTTCATCCGTACGCGAACACGTTGGCGCACGGTGTCGGTCGCGATCGTTCTGGTGGGCCTCGACGGGACTGAGGACCTCTGGTGACCGGCCGGTGAACACGAGGAGTCGGTTCCGTTCCCGATATCGTCGGTCGCGGCCGTTCCCGCTACCGTTCGCGACGACTGCCGTACGGCGTCGGGGAGTTAGCCCAACAGGGCGCTTCCGTACCAGTCGGAGCGGTCCCGGACGCCGGGCAGCGCGAAGAAGTAGCCGCCGCCGTACGGCGAGATGTAGTCCACCAGCGGTTCACCCGCCAGGCGCTTCTGGACCGCCTCGAACTGCCGCTGGAGGTCCTGCTGGTAGCAGACGAAGACCAGCCCCATGTCGAGGTTGCCGTTGACGTCCATGCCGTTGTCGTAGTTGTAGGCCCGCCGCAGGATGCGCTGGTCGTCGGTCTGCGTGGTGCGCGGGTTGGCCATCCGCATGTGGCTGTCCAGCGGGATGACGTCTCCCATCGGGTCCTGGGCGAAGTTCGGCGTGTCGAACTCGTGGTCGCCGTCGAGCGGTGCGCCGGTGTCGCGGTTGCGGCCGAACATCCGCTCCTGCTCGGTGATCGACACCCGGTCCCAGAACTCCACCAGCATCCGGATCACCCGCACCACCTGGTACGAGCCGCCGGCCGTCCACGCCGGCTCGGCGCCGCCGGAGCCCACCCACAGCAGCTTCTCGGCCACCGCCGGTTCGGTGATGTCCGGCTGGGAGGTGCCGTCCTTGAACCCCAGGTGGTTGCGGGGGGTGCCGGAGGGCCGCGACGGGCTGGAGAAGCCGTCCATGCGCCACCTGACCTGCATGCCGCCGCGGGTGTGCCGGGCTATGTCGCGCAGCGCGTGCAGCACCGTGTCGGTGTGCGGGGCGCTGAGCTGGAGGCTCAGGTCGCCGTGGCACCACTCCTCGCGCAGGTCGTCGTCGGGGAACGCCGGCATCGCCGACAGCCGCAGCGGCTTGCGGTCGCCCAGCCCGAACCGCCCGTCGAAGAGCGAGGCGCCCACGCCGACGGTGACCGCCAGCCCGTCGGCCGGAACCTTCGGGCCGAGGGTGCCGCTGTCCGAGGGCGAGTCGGTGATGCCCACGGCCTGCGGCGTGCCGCCCGTGGCCAGGAACCGGGCCCGCTCCGTGAGGGTGTGCATCAGCTCGGTCAGCTCCCGCCGGTCGGCGGCCGTCACGTCGAACGCCAGCGTCACCGAGGCGTTCTGGACCGGCTGGGCGACGCCCGCCTGGTGCACGCCGTGGAACGGCGCGGTGGCCGCCGCGGCCTTCTGGGCGGGCGTCGGGGAGGCGGCCGAGGCCGTGGCCCCGGCCAGTACCGCGGAGCCGCCCGCCGCCGCGCCGATCGCGCCCGCGCCCAGCGCCGCCCCGCGCAGGAAGCCGCGCCGCCGCATGCTCCCGGTGCCCTGTCCGACAGCGGTGCCGTCGCCGTTCATGCCGTCCTCCGCACATCGAAGATCGCCGCCACCGGGGCGAGTTGTTCCAGAAGGTCGCCGAAGTCGGCGTCGAGTCGCTCGCGTTGGGAGCGGGTGAGTTCGTCCACCGGGGTCCACTTCCCGCCGTGCTCGAACGAGGCCGCGTAGGCGCGGGCCCGCGCCAGCGAGGCGTCCAGCTCCGCCAGGTTCGTGTCGCGGGTCTTCAGCAGCGGGCGCAGCCGGTCCAGGATCTGCCGCGAGCCGTCGAGGTTGGCCACCGCCGTCGCCAGGTTGGTGCCGCTGCCGTAGTCCGTGCGGCTGGTGAGCTCGAACTGGAGGGTGTTCTCGACGATCTCGTGGGCCCGCAGGGCCATGTTCGCCGGGTCCATCTGCTGCTTCGTCCAGGTGGTCCGCAGGTCCCGCGCGGCCTTGTCCAGGGTCTGCGCCTGCCCGCGCAGGGAGGCGGCGGACTCGCCGTGCCACAACCCGTACTCGATGCGGTGGAAGCCCGTGAAGCCGTCGGCCTCGGCGGGGTCGCCGCCCAGCGGCGCGGTCCCGTTGATCACGCCGTCGGCGTCCCCGAAGGTGTCGTACGCGGCGCCCATCCGCTCGTAGACCAGGTGGCCCGACAGCCAGTCGCGGCGCGCGGCGGAGAGGTCGCCGCGGTCGATGTCCGCCTTCAACCTGCCTGTCTCCGTGGTGAGATCGGCCATCCGGCCGTTGATCCACTTCTGGTAGGCGAGGGTCGGCGGGATCAGGTCGTGCACGGTCACCGGCAGGCTGGAGGGTCCCTGCGGGGTGTGGCCGGGGACCTTCACGGAGGGGCCGGTCACCGAGTCGGTGTCCTCCTGCTGGCACTCGAAGGCGTAGGTCCCGCTGCCGAGGTCGACCAGCATCTGCCGGTCGGCCCCGGGCGCCAGGCCCTCCACCTCCGCGTAGAGCCGGCCGGTGTGCGGGTCGGTGAGGTACACCTCGCTCGCCGAGGAGCCGGAGTTGTGCAGGTCGAAGACCTGCGTCCCGGCGCGCGGCGCGGCGGAGGCGTCCCAGCCCGTGCCGCAGTTGCTCGGGGAGATCTCCACCGCGGTGTGGCGCATCCCGTCGGAGGCGGCCGCTGCCGACGGGTGGCCGGTGCCGCTCGTGTGGCGGCCGGACGCGACCAGCGCGCCCGCGGCCACGGCGGCGACGACCACCGCGGCGGCGGCCGCCTGGACGCCGCGCGAGCGCAACAGGCCGCGGCGGGCCGCGGGGGCGCCGTCGGAGGCGGCGGAGGCGGCAGGGGCGTCGCCGGTCCCGCCGGCAGCCGCTGTCGCTTCGGCGGTTCCGGTCGCATCGGTCGCTTCGGCGGCGGGGTCCGCTATGCCGTCAGGGGACGCGCTGGACGGCGTGTCGGCCGCCTCGCCTCCGCCGGACCCGGCGGCGGGCTCCGACTGGGGCGAACTGCCCGACGGGGCTGCCGCGGCGGGATCGGGATCGGGTTCGGCGGACACCGGACCTCCGGATTCGGTGCAGTGGATCGTGGTCGCCGCAATGCTATGCACGCCGCGGCACGCCACCCCAGCAGCTCAGTGCCAGGAACCCATAATTCCCCCGCAGTTCACTATCGCGACATCGTAAGGGTACCCTAACTAACCCTTTCGGGCTGGTCGGCGACCCGGAAGGCCGCCGTGGGGAGCCGGACGCGCCCCGTCGGGGTCCGGCGGGGCGCGTCCGGGAGGGCTCCGGGGAGTCAGTCCGCTGTCAGCACCACGGGACGGCCGACAGGTTGTCGACGTAGCGCGCCGCCACATACCCCTTCTTGCCGGCGCCCAGCCGGTACCAGCGGTCGTTGCCGTCCACCTTCTCGCCGACGACCTTGCACGTGAGCGCGACCACCGCGCCGGGCTGGAGGGTGCCGAGAGCGCGGGAGTCGCTGCTGGCGTACTCGCGGACCGTCAGGGGCAGGCGGGAGACCACCCGGCCCTTCGGCTCGGCCGCGGGCTTCGTGGGCTTCGCCGGCTGGGCGGCGGCGCCCGAGCCGCCCGCGGAGCCGGCGGCGGGGGCGGTGGGGTGGCGTGCGGGGCGGCCGGCCCGGTGGACGCCGTCGACACCGCGCCGGCGGCGGAGGCGCCAGCCGCCGGGTCCGCGGCGAGCGCGGGGGTGGCGACCAGCACGCCCGAGCCGGCGATCAGCAGACCCGCGACCGCCGTGGTGACACGGCGCTTGGCAAGGCTTGAGTACATTCCTGTCCTCTTTCGTGGAAGAGCTGCCGTTGCCTCCTTCATGGCATGCGGGACGGCCGGGTGGGGCCAGGGGAAGGCATCTCCACCCGGATGGACCGCACCTGACGCCCGCCTGCCGTCATCCGCGCCCCGCCGCGCCCATGGCCCCCTCCAGCGCCGGGTGTTGACGGGGCAGGCAACCGCGGAGGGCGGCCGGCCCCGAGGGTCCCGACAAGGTCCGGAAAGCGTCATATCCCGGTCAAGCGGCGGTCATCCGCGGTCCAGCGGTACGGCCGCGGTCATCCGCAGGTCAGCAGACCGGCGTCGGCCTTCGCCCGCAGCACCCGCTTCACGCTGTCGTCGACGTCTGCGCGGAAGGCCGCGTCGGAGGACATCCGGGAGAGCACGGCCGCGGCCATCGGGGCCACGGTGTCGGTGCTGACGGTCAGGACGACGTTGCCGCCCGCCGCGATGAAGTCGACGGCGCGGGCGCCCGCGGAGCGGTCCGAGACGGCCACCGCCTGCCCGAGGTCGTCGGAGATGACCGGGCCGGTGAAGCCCAGCCGGCCGCGGAGCACGCCGCGGATCACCGTGGTGGAGAACGCGGCCTGGTTGTGGCTGTCGATCCGGCTGTAGATCGCGGAGGAGACCATCACGAAGGGCACGCCGGCCTGCACGGCGTTGCGGAACGGCAGCAGGAAGGGATCGTCGCGGGTGGTGGTCGGGTCCGTCACACCGGAGCTGAAGTCGGTGTTGCCGCGCACCCGGCCCAGGCCGGGGAAGTGCTTGGCCGTCGCGGTCACCTTCGCCTGCGCCATCCCCTTGAGGAACGCGGTGCTGTGCGTGGCCACCGTCGACGGGGTGGTGCCGTACTCGCGGTCGAGCTGGCCGATCGGGGCGTTCACCGACGTGAGGTCGGGCGGCACCGTGTCGGCGACCGGGGCGAGGTTCATGTCGACGCCGGCCGCCTGCAGCTCGCGCCCCCACTGGGCGGCGCGCGACTGGAGCAGCGAGGCCGACCAGGTGCCCTGCGTGGTGGCGGCCGGGATGGTGCTGAAGCCCGGCCCCCGCAGTACCTGGACCTGGCCGCCCTCCTGGTCGGTGGAGACGAACATGCCGAGCTTCACCCCGTGCACGGAGGTGGCGAGGCCGCGCACCTTGTCGGTGATCGCCTTCACCGACGCCGAGCCGGCGTTGGTGCGTCCGCTGAGGAAGACCGAGCCGGCCCGGCTGGAGCGGATCGCGGCGGCCTGTGCGCTGGTCAGACCGGTACTGCCGACCGGCGTCATGAGCAGCTGCCCCACCCGCTGGGCGTTGTCCATCGCGTTGAACGCGGTGGAGACGCAGGCGGCCGGCTGAGCGGTGGCCGGGCCGGAGGTGCTCGCCGACGGGGCGGCGGTGCTCGCGCTCGTGGCGGGGGAGGAGGTGGCCCGCGGCGAGCCGGTGGTGGCGGGGGTGGACGTCGACGGGGCAGCCGGCGTCGTGGTGGACGACGACCCCCCGTTCCCGCCGCAGGCGGCCACCGCCACCAGCAGGCCGAGGCAGAGCGCGCCCCGCCTCGCCCGGACGGAGTAGGGCGTCCTGACGGCGTGTGGACCCGGACCGGGACCTGGACCTGGCACCTTGCGCACGGTGTGACCTCGCACCTCGGGTTTCGGGGGTGACATCTGTGCTCCTTGATTCCACCTGAGACCGAGGTTGTCCCGTCCGGCGCGAATTAACCCCCGTGAGGGTCCCCCCGCCGTCAGCCGAACGGACGCCCCCGCCGCGCGCCGGCCCGGTGCGGGCGGCGCGCGGCGGGGGCGTGGCGGTCACCTGTGCGGTGTACCGTACCGGCTCCGCGCCGTGCCCGGAGCGGCGGACGGGCACGGAGCCGCGGGCGGGTGCGTGCCCGGCGGTGCCGGTCAGCCCTTGCTGGAGCCGAGGGACAGCCCCGCGATGAACTGGCGCTGGAGGCACAGGTAGACCACCAGGGTCGGGATCGCGGCGATCATGGCCGCTGCCGCGATCATGTTCTGGTTGCTGACGAACTGTCCCTGGAGGTTGGCGAGCGCCGAGGTGACCGGGCGCTTGTCGCCGGACGACATCAGGGTGATGGCCCAGAAGAAGTCGTTGTAGATCCAGGTGGTCAGCAGCGTCGCCAGCGCCGCGAGCGCCGGACGGCACAGCGGGACCGTCAGCCGCCAGAACCGCGTCCACAGGCTCGCGCCGTCCACCAGCGCCGCCTCGTACATCTCACCCGGGATCGAGCGCATGTAGTTGCTGAGGACGAAGACGCAGAAGCCCATCTGGAAGGCGACGTTGATGACGACCAGACCGAAGATCGAGTTGTACATCAGGCCGCTGTGCGCGATGAAGTGCGGCAGGTGGATCTTGAGGTAGATCCGGTACAGCGGGGTGATGACCACCTGCTGCGGCAGCAGGTTGCCGGCCGTGAAGACGATCAGCAGGGCCACGTTCACCCTGATGTTCACCCGGGTCAGCACGAACGCGACCCCGGAGGAGAGCGCCAGCACGACGGCCACCGCGGGCACGGTGATCAGCACCGAGTTCCAGAAGAAGTGGAGCATGTCCGACTGCGTCCACGCGTCGCGGAAGTTGTCGAACGTGATGTGGTGGGGCAGCGACACGTACCCGTACTTGCGGGTGTCGGAGTACGGCCGCAGGGCCACGTAGAGGGCGAACAGGATCGGCAGCACCCACAGGACGGACGCGATGATCAGGAACGCCTGGGAGGCGATCTGGCCCCACGCCTTGGGTTTGCCGCCGGGGCCTCCCGGGCGGGCGGACGACGGGGCGGCCGGGCGGGCCAGTGTCTCGGTGCTCACGGTGCTTCCTCCCGGCGGAAGGTCTGGTAGAGGAAGATCGAGATGGGCACCAGGGAGATCACCAGCAGCACCACGCCCAGCGCCGACCCGTAGCCGACCCGCTGGGTCTCGCCGACGATGTTGGAGGTCACCAGCACCGACAGCAGCTCCAGGCCGTTGATGCCCTTGTTGGTGATGTAGACCAGGTCGAAGGCGCGCAGCGACTCGATCACCGTGACCACCATGATCACGATGTTGATCGGCTTCATCACCGGGAAGACGACCCGCCAGAACGTCTGCCACGGGTTGGCGCCGTCCATCAGCGCGGCCTCGCGCAGCGTGGGGTCGACCGCCTTGAGCCCGGCCAGGTAGAGCACCATCACGTACCCGGCCTGTCGCCAGGTGGCCTCCAGCAGCACCGCCCACAGGTTCAGATGGGGGTTGCCCAACCAGTCGATGGCGTTGCTGTTGCCGTTCCGGCCGATGACGGTGTTGATCAGGCCGTAGTTCTGGGAGTACACGAACTCCCAGATGATGCCGATCAGCGCCAGCGACAGCATCACCGGCAGGAACAGCAGGCTCTGGTAGATGCGGGTGCCGCGCAGGCCGCGGTCGAGCAGCACCGCGAAGAGCATGCCGAGCGGGGTGGCGATCACCACGAACACCGCGAGCCAGATCAGGTTGTGGCGCACGGCGGGCCAGAACGACGGGTCCAGCGTGGCGGCCTGATGGTAGTTCTGGACGCCGAACCAGCAGCCGTTGTTGAGGATCGACGGCATGTTCGGCTGGCACGTCTTGCTGTGCAGACTGCCGACGCCGTTCCACTTGGTGAACGACAGCAGCACGGTGCCGATGGCCGGGAACCACACGAAGACGAGGTCCAGCAGCAGGGGTATGCCCAGTAGCAGCGCGACGACGACGCGGTCGCGCGTGTTCATCGTGCGCAACCGCCGACGGCGGCGCCGGGCCGGGGCCGGGAGGCCCGCGGACTGTTCCGACACCGCCGCCGGGGTGCGCTCCTCGGAGGGTGCGCTCATCAGGAGTAGATCGCCTTCGCCTGCTTCTCGGCGCTCTGCTGGAGCTTGGCGATGTTCGAGGTGCTCGGGTCCTCGATGAAGCTCTGGCAGATCTTGATCATCGCGTTGGCCATCGCCGGGTCCGAGTCGCGGTCCATGAACTGCGCGACGGCCTTGCACTTGCCGATCTCGGTGACCGACTTCTTCTGGATGGCGTTGTAGGTGGGCACCTGGAGGCCCGAGACCAGGCCGACGTCCCACTGGTCGGTCTTGAGGTAGGAGCTCTCGGCGGGGCCGGTGCCGATGTACTCCAGGATCGCCTTGGCCGCGTCGGTGTTCTTGGCCTTCTTGCTGAGCATGAAGCCGTCGGTGGGGGCGTCCATGTAGTCCTGGCCCCACTGCGGGTTGACCGCGGGGAAGGTGAAGAAGTCCAGGTCGTCCAGGTCCGCCTTGTCGGTCACGTACTGGGCGGCCACCTGGTTGGTGCCCTGGAACATCATGCCGGCCTGCTTCTGCTCCAGCGCCTTGGCGGCGTCCTGCCAGACCCGGCCGTTGGCGCCGGTCTGGAGGTAGGGCATCAGCTCGGCCCAGTGCTGGAAGACGGTGTGCACGCCCTGGTCGGTCCACGGCACTTCGTGCTTCATCAGCTTGATGTGGTAGTCGTACCCGTTGATCCGCATGTTGAGGATGTCGAACGTCCCCAGCCCCGGCCAGCCGTCCTTGTCGGCGAACGCGATCGGGATCAGCCCGTCGCCCTTCATCTTCTTCGCCAGCGCGATGTACTCGTCCCAGGTGGTCGGGACGGAGTAGCCGCGCTTGGAGAACTCGCTCTTGTTGTAGAAGACCACCCACGGGTAGTTGTAGATCGGCACCAGGTACTGGTGGCCGTCCAGGCCGGTGGAGAGCTTCTTGGCGGCGGGGGAGAAGTTCGGGCCGATCTTGTCCCACACGTCGTCGAGGGGCTGGGCCAGGCCCTGCGCCGCGAAGTACTGCATGCGGTAGCCGGCGAACCAGGTGAAGAGGTCGTCCGGCGTGCCCTGCAGGTAGCTGGTGATGTTGTCCTGGAAGGTGTTGTGGTCAACGGTGTTGATGTTGACCTTGACCTTCGTGGAGGCGGTCGCGCCCGAGGTCAGCGCGGCGAACGCGGCCTTCGCCGCCGGGTCGGAGTAGTTCGACCCGAAGGTGACGCTGCTTCCCGCGACGGACTTGGTGCTCGTCCCGGAGCCGCTCTTCTTGTCGTCGCCCGAACCGCCGCCGCCGCAGGCGGTCAGCAGGCCGCCGGCCGCGGCCACGCCGGCGGCGCCGGCCACCCCCCTCAGCAGGTTCCGGCGCGACGCGGACAGCGGCCCGGACACGGTGGTGCTGTCCGGTGTGCTGCTGCCCGTCGACTCGACGTCCGACATGGTGCCTCCATGTGTGTGTGGGCGTATCAAAGGGACGGCAGGCGAAACGTTGGCGGCGGACAATTCCCAGCGGCTCTAACGCCGATCCGTTTCCAACAGAAGTCACCAAGATAAAACGCCATCGCAACTGAGTGGTAGTTCTACGCCACATGCCCAGGGTCGTCAACGCCCTGTTCCCGATGCGTTGCCGGACCGTGATACGCAGCCCGTGTTTGAACCTGTTCGCTTCCGTCAACTCCCGTCCGGTGGAGGGCCGTACGCGAGCCGCGTCGGTCGGTCCGGGTGCGGACGGGGCGGTTCGGCGGGGTACTTGACGTGCCGTCATGATCGTTTCACGTGCCGCTGGTTCGTGCCGACCCCTTTATCGGCCGATGGTCGATGGCCGGCGGCCGGGCGGACGCGCGGGGGGTAGGGCCTGCCCGGACCGGCGGACCGGGCGGCCGCCGGGGTCCGGTCCGGGTCGCCGTCCGGCGGCTGTTCGGGTGGCGGGCGCGGCGGCGGGTCGGGGTGCCCGTTCGGGCGCCAGTTCGGGCCGCCGTTCGGGCGGCGGTTCGGACGGGTGCGTCGGTCGGCGCACCAGGCGCGGGAGAATCGTTGCGGGCGCCCGCGAGGGCGCCCGTGGCAGCGGGGACGGCCCCCGCCGGCCTCTGGCCTGAAAGGTCCCCATGAACGCTGAGTTCGCCGTGCCCGCCGGGGCGCCGCACAGCCGGATTCTCGGAGTGGGCGCGTACCGCCCGCGGCGGATCGTCGACAACGCGGAGGTGTGCCGCCACATCGACTCCTCGGACGAGTGGATCCGCTCCAGAACCGGCATCGTCACCCGCCGCTGGGCCGGTCCGGACGAGACGCTGGGGGTGATGGCCGAACAGGCGGCGTCCAAGGCCATCGCGTCGGCGGGTATCTCGCCGGAGGACATCACCTGCGTGATCGTGGCCACCTTCACCCACCTGATGCAGACGCCGGCCGTCGCCACCGAGATCGCCCACCGGGTCGGCGCCGTCCGCGCCGCCGGGTTCGACATCTCCGCCGGCTGCGCCGGCTTCGTGCACGGCCTCGTACTCGCCTCCGACGCCGTGCGGGCCCGCGGCGGCCACGTACTGGTGGTGGGCGTGGAGCGGATGACCGACATCCTGGACCTGTCCGACCGCTCGACCGCGTTCATCTTCGGGGACGGCGCCGGCGCGGTCGTGGTCGGACCCTCCGAAACGCCGGGGTTCGGGCCCGCCGTGTGGGGCGCGGACGGTTCGCAGGCCGACGTGATCCGGCAGTCGGTACCGTGGGACGCCCTCAGGGACGAGCCGGGCCACCCCTTTCCGGCGCTGCGCCAGGACGGCCAGCGGGTCTTCCGGTGGGCGGTCTACGAGATGGCCAAGGTCGCCCGGGAGGCGCTGGACGCGGCGGGCATCGGCCCGGAGGACCTCGACGCGTTCATCCCGCACCAGGCGAACGAGCGGATCATCGACAGCATGACCCGTTCCATGGGCCTGCCGGCCCGGGTCACCGTGGCCAAGGACATCGTCACCAGCGGCAACACCTCCGGGGCGTCCATCCCGATGGCGATGGAGGCCGTCCTGGCCTCCGGACAGGCTCCATCCGGCGGTACGGCGCTGCTGCTCGGCTACGGGGCGGGTCTGTCGTACGCGGCGGTGGCCGCGCGGCTGCCCTGAGGCGACGGCGGGGGCCGACCCGGGGCAAGGGGGCGGCGGAGCGGCGACGGGCGTTCGGTGCCGCGTACCGGAGGTGACGCGTCCGCTCGCCGGAGGCCGGTGTGCGGTGCGGCGAGGGCCGGCACCCGTCGCCTCCGGTTCGGCCACGGCGGTGCGGCGGGCCACGGGTCCCGGGGCTCGGGCTTCGGCGATCCGGACGGACACACGGAACGGCGGCAGTCCAGGGTCCGCCGCCGTTCCGGCGCGCCCCGTCCACGGGGCGCCGCAGCTTACGGCCGTGTCAGGGCGGCCGCGAACCGCAGGGGCATACTCTCAGAGTCGGTCGGTCCGCCGAAAGATTCCGGCCAATTCTTCTGCGGCGTGGCGCGGACCCCGACCGCTGCCAGGACCGCCGCCGACCGTCCGGCGGCCGGGCCAACTCCGTTGCCCGCGCGGTCCGGACCGGCGCGACCCGGCGGGGACGGGGGCGCGCGGAGCGCTCAGCGGGTCGCGGCCACCAGCTGGGCGGTCAGCCTCGGGGCGACGAACTCGCGTACGAACGCGAGGTGTTCGCCCGAGTCGCCGCGAGGCACCACCTCGACCAGCATGATCAGGTAGAGGTAGGCGCGGTACAGGGCGGTGCGCCGGGCCGCGCACGGGTCCCACTCCAGCCGCCCGCCCGCCTCGCGGTACCCGGCCAGGAACGCCGGGTCCTCCTCGGGCGGGGTGTCCATCAGCGACAGCGAGGCGAAATCGGCCAACGGGTCGCCCCAGAACATGCGTTCACCGTCGATCAACCCGGTGATCCGGCGGCTGCCGGCCGGGCCGCCCAGCAGGACGTTCCCCCGCCACAGGTCGAAGTGGACCAGTGCCGGCCCGGTGGCCCGGGCGAGGTCCGGGCCCGCCGCGGCGAAGACCGCGCGGAGCTCGCCGAGGGGGACGGGCAGCCATGGCCGGAATCGTTCGGCGTCGGCCAGCAGGGCCGCCGCCATCGCGCCGAACGCCGTCTCCCAGCGCTCGGACAGCGGCGCGATCCGCTGCGCCGGATAGCCGAAACCGGGTCCCGGAACGGCGTGCAGCCGGGCCACCATCGCTCCCAACTCGCGGCGCAGCCGGTCGCGTTCGGCCGCCTCCAACTCCTCGGCCAGCTCCGACCAGGGACGGCCCGGGCAGTACGTCATCACCGCGTACGGTTCGGTCCCGCTCCCCTCCTCCGGCTCGGCCCGCAGCAACCTGGGCGCCGGTACGCCGACTTCTGCCGCCCGCTCGGCGAAGACGGCCTCCCCGTGGAGGAGTTCGGCCTCGTAGCGCAGCCGCGGCCGGTCGGACGGCGGCGGTACCTTCAGGACCAGCCGGTCGCCGCCGGCCAGGTCGACGGCGTAGAGGGAGTTGTACGAGCCGCCGGTCAGCGGGGTGCACCCCGTGACGTCGTCGACGGGTACGCTGGCGCGCGCCAGCAGCGGGCCCACCCGCCCGCCGGGTACGCGGCCGCCGCCCGCCGTGCCCGGACCGCCCTCCGGCGTGGGACGTGTCCCCGTGGCCGTGCCCGGTGCCGTTCCGCCGTCGGTCATCGCAGCTCCCCTGGACGGTCTTTCCTGGACGGTTTCCCTGGACTGTCTTCTGCCGGACGGTGCGCACGGCCCGCTCCGGCGCCGCACCGGTGCCACCCTACGGTCCGGCCGCCTCCGTCCACCGCGCCCCTCGCGACCCGCCGAGCCGCCCACCCGGGCCGTCCGGCGGGGCCCGACGCGGGGCGGCGGGATCGGCCCGGCCCGACCTGCGCGCGTGCGGCGGGCGGGTGCTTTCCACCCGGCCCCGATACGGCGACGCCGGAAGCGGTCATCAAGGAGGAGCTGGGACGAGTACGAGGACACCGCCGCGTGAGTGGTGGAAAGGAGCGGCATGAGCATCGCGGAACGGCAACCCGAGGGCGGCACCGCAGGACCGTCCGGACCCGGCCCCGGGCGCCGCCGCCGGCGCCTGCTCCCCTGGAAGCACCGGCGTGACCTCACCCCCGGCCAGCTGCGCCGCAGGCGGCTGGCCACCCGCGGCGCCCTCGGTGTGTGCCTGGTGTGCGCGGGCACCGTCGGCTGGTCCGTCGGCCGCGCCCTCACCTACCCGGGCAAGGACAGCACGCAGGCCCGGCTGGCCGAGTGGGCCCGCGACCACGACCTCGGCTTTGTCGTCGACCGGCTGGAGGACGTCCAGTACCGCATGCACCCGCCCAAGGTCGGCGGCTCGCTGTCCGCCGCCGAGCTGGCCCGGATGAAGGCGACCACCGCGGCGACACCGGCCGCGACGCCGGCGGCGGGTGCCCCGCCTGTCCCCGGCGCCTCCCTCGTCCCGCCGCGCGCCCCCATGGCGTCGCTGGTCAGCCCGGCGCTCCCCGGCGAGGGCGTGTACCGGACACTGGCCACCGCGCACGGCGAACCGATCGTCCAGGGCACCTACGTCCGTCCCGACGACGAGCACACCTCCTACGAGGCGGCGGTCGCCTGGATCAGCGCCGCGCACGCCCGGTTCCAGCTCCACCCCGGCTTCAAGGAGCCCGGCGGCACCTTCGACGTGCCGCCCACCATCCCGAAGGGGCAGCGCACCGGCCTGGTCGCCACCTGGAACGGCGGCTTCCGCGTCACCGACGGCGGCTCCCGCGGCGGCTTCTACCTCGACGGCAGGACGGACGGCGAGCTGCGCGACGGAGCCGCCTCGGAGGTCTTCTACCAGGACGGCTCCATCGGGATCGGCCAGTGGGGCCGGGACGTGCGGATGACGCCGGACGTCGTCGGCGTCCGCCAGTGCCTGGAGCTGATGGTCGACGGCGGCCGCGTCGTCCCCGACATCGACGACGACTCCAAGTGGGGCGCCGGCGACCAGAGCCGCATGTACGTGCCCCGCTCGGGCGTCGGCGTCACCGCCCAGGGCGACATCGTGATGGTCGTCGGGCAGGCCCTGTCCGCGCGGACGCTGGCGCGGCTCATGCAGCACGCCGGTGCGGTGCGCGCCATGCCGCTCGACATGAACCGGGCCTGGCCCTCCTTCATGTCCTACGACGGCAGCCGCGACCCGTCCGACCCCAGGCCCGCGAACATCCTCGACTTCGAGGACCCGCCGGACCGCTACTACGCGCAGGCCACCCGCGACTTCGTCGCGGTCTACGCCCGGTAGCCCCCACAAAAAGGGCTTGCCGGGCGCCGTAGGCTCGGGGGCATGGCGCAAGAACACGGAGCGGGGACGGGCAGCGTCCGCGTGGACAGCTGGATCTGGTGCGTGCGGCTCACCAAGAGCCGGTCCCTGGCGGCAACGGCCTGCCGGGCCGGGCACGTGCGGGTCAACGGCGAGCGGGTGAAGCCGGCCCAGACGGTCAAGGTCGGCGACGAGGTGCGGCTCTTCCACGCGGGCCGCGAGCGGGTGGTCGTCGTCGCCGAACTGCTCCTCAAGCGGGTCGGCCCGCCGCTGGCCGCCAAGGCGTACGTCGACAACAGCCCGCCGCCGCCCCCCAAGGAGGACGCCCTGGCCCTCGGCGTACGCGACCGCGGCACCGGCCGCCCCACCAAGCGCGAGCGCCGCGACCTCGAACGGCTCCACGGGCAGCGCCGGGGCTGACTCCACGGGAGGTGCGCGGCGCGTCGCGACCGGAATGTCCGCCAGGCGCATATGATCCCGAAAAGCTCGGGAGAAGTCGTCGACGGTGGGAGGCGCGATGGCCACGCGCGTCGCGAGTCCCGGCGGTGGACCGTCCTCGCAGGGCCCGGGGGCGCTGCGGCGGCTCGGGGCGTTCTGCGCCCGCCACTGGGCGCTGGTCCTCGCCTGCTGGGTCCTCGTCCTGGCCGGGCTGCTGACGGCCCAGCACAGGGCGGGCGGCTCCTACAGCGACGACTTCTCGCTGCCGGGCACCCAGTCGTACGAGGGCCTCCAGGTGCTCCAGGCGGACGCCCCCGACGTGGGCGGCCAGTCCGCCCCGGTGGTGCTGCACGACGCGCACACCCCGCTCACCGACCTCAGCGACCAGATCGGGCAGGCGTCCGACGCCCTCGCCAAGCTCCCGCACGTGTCGTCCACGACGAACCCGCTGGCGTCGGGCTCCGGCGCCCTGTCCTCCGACCACCACACCGCGTACATCACCGTGCGGTTCGACACCAACCCGAACTCGCTCGGCCGCTCCTACCTCCACGGGGTCGACCAGGCCGTCGCCCCGCTGCGGTCGGCCGGCGTGGAGGTGGAGTACGGCGGGTCGCTGGGCGAGCTCGCCCGGCCCTCCGCCAACGACAAAACCAGCGAGGCGATCGGCTTCGGCGTGGCGATCGTGGTCCTGCTCGTCGGCTTCGGCAGCGTGCTGGCCGCCCTGGTGCCCCTGGTGTCCGCGCTGCTGGCGGTGCTGGCGGGCCTCGCCGTCCTGGCACTGGTCGCGAAGGCGGTCACCTTCGCCAGCGTCTCGCCGACCCTGGCGACCATGATCGGGCTGGGCGTCGGCATCGACTACGCCCTCTTCCTGCTCACCCGCCACCGGCAGCGGCTGATCGACGGCGCCGACCCCGTCGACGCCGCCGGCCGCTCCATCTCCACCAGCGGGCGGGCCGTCCTGGTCTCCGGCGTCACGGTGGTCATCGCGCTGTCCGGACTCTTCGTCTCCCGGGTGTCGTTCATCGGCCGGCTGGGCGCGGCGGCCGGCATCACCGTCGTCACCGCCGTCGTCGGCGCGCTCACTCTCGCCCCCGCCCTGCTGGGCCTGGCCGGCCGGCACATCGACCGCCTTCGGGTGCGCACCCCGGTGGCCGAGACCGACGCCCCGCCCGGTGAGGAGCCGCGCGGGGTCTGGCACCGGTACGCGCGCCGGGTCGAGCGGCGCCCGTGGTGGTTCCTGGCCGCCGGGATCGTCGTCCTCGCGGTGCTGGCCATCCCGCTGCTGTCCGTGCGGCTGGGCCACATCGACGACGGCGCCGACCCCACGAGCTTCACCGACCGCCGGGCCTTCGACCTGATGTCGGACGCCTTCGGGCCCGGCTCGAACGGGCCGCTGACCGTCGTCGTCGACCAGTCCCGCGTGCCCTCCTCGCAGCGCGCCGCCCTCGCCGACCAGGTCTCCACGACGCTCACCGGGGTGCCCGGCGCGGCCAGCGCCACCCCGCCCAAGGCCGCGGGTAACGGCGACGTCCTGCTCTCCACCGTCCTGCCGCGCACCGCGCCCCAGGACGCCGGCACCACCGACCTCGTCAACAACCTCAAGGACGACGTGCTGCCGCAGGCCGTGCGCGGTACGCCCGCCTCCGCGTACGTCACCGGAACCACGGCCTCCCAGGTCGACTTCCGCGACATCGTGGCGGCGCGGCTGCCGGCGATCATCGGCGTGGTCGTGGGGCTGGCCTTCCTGATCGTCCTCGCCGTGTTCCGGGGGCCGGCCGTCGCACTGAAGGCCGCGGTCCTCAACCTGCTGTCCATCGGCGCCTCGTACGGCGTCGTCGTGGCCGTCTTCCAGTGGGGCTGGGGCGGCCCGGCGCTCGGCGTGCACGGGAAGGTGCCGATCGAGAGCTATGTGCCGATGATGATGTTCGCCATCGTCTTCGGCCTGAGCATGGACTACGAGGTCTTCCTGCTCTCCCGCGTCCACGAGGCGTGGCTGCGCACCCGCGACCCCCAGGGCAGCGTCGCCCACGCCCTGGAGATCACCGCCCGGGTCATCTCCTGCGCGGCCCTGATCATGGTGAGTGTCTTCGCCGCGTTCCTTCTCAGCGACAGCATCGTCGTCAAGATGCTCGGCCTCGGCCTGGCGGTGAGCGTCCTGGTGGACGCCACCGTCGTCCGGCTGCTGCTGGTCCCCGCCGTCATGACACTCATGGGCCGGGCCGCCTGGTGGGTGCCGCGATGGCTGGACCGGCTGCTCCCGCACATCGACACCGAGGGCACCGAGGGCGCGGATGCCCCCGAGGGCACGGACGGCCCCGGAAGCAGCGAGGGCATGGCCCAGGGGTAGGCCAGGGTAGCGCCGTTCCGGCAGGATCGCCCGGAAGCACTCAGGGGTTGCCAACTGCCGGGCGCCGTCTGGAAAAATCCGTGGAGTGCAGACACCGACCAGCGACACCCCGCACCTGCTCGCCATCAGTGACCTGCACGTCGGGTACGAGGCGAACCGTGCCCTGGTGGAGCGCATGCGCCCGGGCAACGACGGCGACTGGCTGATCCTCGCCGGTGACGTCGCCGAACGCGTCGACGACGTGCTGTGGGCGATCCGCACCCTGAAGCAGCACTTCGGCACCGTCGTCTGGACGCCCGGCAACCACGAGCTGTGGACGCACCCCGCCGACCCCGTCACCCTGCGCGGTGAGGCCCGCTACCTGCACCTCGTCGAGGAGCTGCGCGGCCTGGGCGTCCACACCCCGGAGGACCCCTACCCGCTGTGGGAGACCCCCGAAGGCCCCGTCGCGGTGTGCCCCATGGCCCTGCTCTACGACTACACCTGGCGCGACGGCACCCCCGGCGCCACCACCAAGGAGGAGGCCCTCGCGCAGTCCCGGGAGCTCGGCGTGGTCTGCACCGACGAGGCGATGCTCCACCCCGACCCGCTGCCCGGCATCGACGACTGGTGCCGGGCGCGGGTCGCGGCCACCGCCGAACGCCTGTCCGCCCTCGGCCCCGACCTGCCGACCGTCCTCGTCAACCACTGGCCGCTGCACCGCGACCCGACCGCCGTGCTGCGCTACCCGTCCTTCGCCCTGTGGTGCGGCACCGAACTGACCGAGGACTGGCACATCCGCTACCACGCCACCGAGGTCGTCTACGGCCACCTGCACATCCCGCGTGTCATCTGGCGGGACGGGGTGCGGTTCACCGAGGTCTCCCTCGGCTACCCGCGAGAATGGGGCGCCCGCCCGCCGGACCCGCGGGGCCGCGCCGGATCCTTCCCGGACGGGCGGGGGCCGGCCGGTGATCGAGCACCTCGTGCCGCCCGCGGTGCGCACCCGCGCCGCCTACGGCGACGAACTCGACCACGCCCCCCTCCACCCGGAGGAGGAGGCAGCCGTCGCGCGGGCCGTCCCCAAGCGCGGCAACGAGTTCCGCGCCGGCCGTGCCTGCGCCCGGGAGGCGCTCTCCCGGCTGGGGCGAGGGCCCGTCGCCATCCCGCGTGACACCCGGCACGGCGCTCCGGTCTGGCCCGACGGCGTCGTCGGCAGCATCACGCACTGCCAGGGCTACCGCGCCGCCGCCGTCGCCCTGGTCGGCGACATCCTCACCCTGGGCATCGACGCCGAACCGCACGAGCCGCTCCCCGACGGCGTCATCGACGTCATCCACTCCACCGACCGGGAACGCGCCGCGCTCGCCGCGCTCGCCGGGAGCGCACCGGGCACCCACTGGGACCGGCTGCTGTTCAGCGCCAAGGAGACCGTCTACAAGGCCTGGTACCCCTATCACCGGCGGATGCTCGACTTCACCGAGGCCGAACTGCTCTTCCAGGCCCCCGAACCGGCCGCCCCCGACCGCGGCACCTACACGGCCCGGCTGCTCGTCCCGGGCCCCCTGCTGGCCGAAGGCGTCGGCCCCGAGGTCTTCACCGGACGCTGGACCACCCGCGGCGGACTCGCCGTCACCGCGATCACGGTTCCGAACGGGCCGTGAGCGCACCGCCCGGGGCGACCGGCGGCGGCCGGACGGGGAAGGCGGGGGAGGGCCCGCCGGGGGTCGGCGGCGCGGCGCGCGCAAGGGGCGGGGCGTCCGGCAGAGTGGGAGCATGGATCAGCCCGAGGTCCCGGCGCCGCACGACCCGCACGTACGGCACCTGCGTGTCCTCTTCCTGGCCGTGATCACCGGGAGCCTCCTCTTCCTGGTCCCGTGGATCGGCTACCTGGCGGTGAGCCTTCCCGAGCACCACGAGGTCGACCAGTGGCGCCTGGCCTGGGTCGGCTTCGACGGGGCGCTGGTCGCGGCTCTCGGCACCACGGCGTGGTGCGCCTGGCGCCGGCTCCAGATCTTCGTCCCGTGGGCGCTGGTCACCGCCGCTCTGCTGTGCTGCGACGCGTGGTTCGACATCGTCCTCGACTGGAACAGCGACGACCTGCTCGGCGCGATCCTCACCGCGGCCCTCGCCGAACTGCCCCTCGCCGCCTTGCTGGTGTACGCGGCCCGCAAGATGATGCGGCTGACCCTCCTCCTCGCGTGGCGGCGGGTCGGCCGCACGGGCCCGGTGCCGCCGCTGTCCCGCCTGACCCTGGTCGAGCTGACCGGCGACGGCCCCGCGGCGCAACCCCCGCGCCCCGACGGTGACCGCGGCGGCCGGGGCGGCCGCGGTCCGGGCCCGCGCCGCCGGGGCGCCCGCTCCTGACGGTTCCGGACCTCACCGGTGTCCCTCTGGTGTCCGGACCTGGTCCGCGCGGGCCCGGGTGGCCCTCAGCCCGCCTCGATCCGGCGCACGGCGACGTCGAGCGCGGCCTCCCGCGTCCCGTAGACCTCGCACACCGGACCGCCGTCCGGGGTCCTGGTGTGGTCGATCTCCCACAGGCTCAGCTCCGTGCCGTCCGGCAGCAGGAACGCGTGCTCGTACAGGCTCCAGGACACCGACCGCCCGCCGATCACCATGCTGCGACGGGCCTCGATGCGGATCGCGTAGCCGACCGAGGCCCGCAGCCGCCGCCGCGTCTCCGTGCCGGGCGCGTCGGCGTTGGACGCCCTGCGCATCAGCCGCCGCGCGTGGTCGGGTGAGCCCTGCTCGGTGTAGTCGCGGCGGTGGCACCCGGACTCGTCCGGGTCCGGTACCAGGTCGAACAGGCCCGTGGCGTCGGCGTCGGCGGCCTCGTCGGTTGCATCGCGGACCGCCGACGGCGCGCCGGGTTCGAGGGAGAGGGCTTCCGCAGCGTGGGGCGCGCGAACGCCGGGCCCCGCGTGCAGGTCGAAGACGGCGTCCACGGCCCATTCCGCGGCGGCCAGCTCCAACGCGTCGCCGAAGACCAGTCGGTGGACGGCCGTGCCGGGCCCCGTGTCGTGCTCCAGCTCCCACACCAGCCGCACCCCGCCGTCGGGAAGCAGGAAGCTGTGCCGGTAGGTACGGCGGTCCATCGGCCGCGGCGGCCCGTTGGTGTGGCGGCAGGACTGGACCGCGCACCAGTGCAGCAGCGCCGAGCGCACCTCGGCCAGCTCCACCGCGGCGGCCTCCCCGTTCTCCGCCCGGTCCAGTAACGCCGCCAGCTGATCCGCCGGCAGACCACCGCTCCTGGCGATCCCCTGCTCGCCCCGCACAGGCTCCGCGTCCATCAGGCCCTCCCGGCTCCCCACCGTCCCGCGCCTCCGCGGGCGACACACGGTAGTAGCCCGTTCGCGCACCGCACCCCGGAACGGGCACAAATCCCACCACGTCTACGCTCCGGTCCACACGGCCTACGCCGTTCGGGCCCTATTCCCTACGCCATAAGCACACCCGTTGTGATTCGTCCACTTTTCGCCGGGGACTTCATTCGTACGGACGACGTGCTCGGTTCCTCTGGTCCGCCCCTGGGAGAGGGGGAGCTGACGACCCGTCCGGGCGGTGACGGCCGGTCTACCCCTCCAGCCCGGCGCACCACCGCAGCGCGCCCAGCAGGTGGCCGCGGAAGCCGGGGTCGGCGTAGGCCGAAGGGAGGTGCCCGAGCGCCGTGTACAGCACCCGGCCCCGCCCCACCTCGTGGCACCAGGCCACCGGGTGGGGCGCGCCCATGGTGCCGCCCTCGTACGACGCCTCGTCCACCTCGGCGAGTACCCGCACGCCGCGCCCGGCCGGGCCGGCGCGGAAGTCGTACCACTCGTCGGTCCACCGCCACACCGCCGGCAGGTGGGCGGTGGCGGGGTGGTCCCGGTCGCGGACCAGCACGTCACCCGGCTGGATCTCGGGGTGGCCGGCGAAACGGGCGCCCAGCAGCTGGCCGTAGTAGGGCCAGCCGAACTCCGCGCAGGTCGCCGCGTGCACCGCGAGGAGCCCGCCGCCGGCCGCCACGTAGCCGCGCAGCGCCGCGCGGGCCCGGTCGTCGAGCACCTCGCCGGTGGGGGAGAGGAACACCACCGCCGCGCAGCCGGCCAGCATCTCCGGCCGCAGGGCGCGGGTGTCCTGGGTGTGGAGCGTCGACAGGCCGCATCCGGTGGCGAGTTCGGCGAGAGCCGCGGCACCCGGCGCGATCGACTCGTGCCGGTAGCCTGCCGTCGCGCTGAACACCAGAACGCCGGTGGCCGCCCTCACCTCGGACCGCCCGGCCGGTCCTGCCGGCTGCCGGGCTCCGCGTCCCGGCCGCCGCCTCGGGCTTCCGCGCCCGCGGCGGGGGAGGCGCCCGACGGCGCCTCCGGGGGACGGCGGAAGGGGGCGGCGCGGCGGGGAAGGGTTCGCCGCACCGGGCGCACGCCGGTCCGGCGGTCTCGCGGAACGCCCCGCACCCGGCGCAGACCCGCTCCAGCCAGCACGCGGGGTCGCCGCCCTGCTCACCGGGTCCGGGCCCGGCGTCCCCGGGGCGGGTCACGGGCGCGCCTCCCGCCGGGCGAGGGCGGTCGACCGCCGCGCCGGCGGTATCGGCGGGGCGGATGCGGGGGTGCGGTCCATGCCGTGGCCTCCTCGCGTCTCCGGCGCCCTGGGCGGTCCAGGGCCGGTACGAAGGGCCCGGCCGGTGTCCGTGCCCCGGCGCCCGGCCGCCGCTCGCGGACCGCCCCGACGACCGGGGCCGACGCTGCCTCCGGCTCCGGCTCCGGCGGGAGGAGGCCGGGGTGCGGAGGGGCGGGCGGCGGTCCGGGCGCGAACGGGTCCTCGGGTGGTGCGGCGGTGCGCCACGGCAGCTTACGCGCGATCCGGGGCGTTCGGCCCGCCCCGAATCCGCCGAACCCGCCGGCCAAGGGGCAGCCCCGGAGCGGCCCTTCCCGCATCCGGTCGGCCCGGCTGTCCGCTGGTGGGCGGGCGGCCGCTACGCCCGGTCGTCCAGGTAGTGCCGCCGGCCCAGGCCGATGATCCGCATGCGCAGCCGCGCGTCCCCGGTCACCCGCTCGCGCGCGGCGGGGTCGTCCGGCGCGGCGTCCAGCAGCCCGGCCGCAGTGGCCACCATGTCGTCCACGTACAGCTTGGCGAGCACCAGCAGTTCCCGCCGGGACCAGCCCTTCGAGACGGGCTGCACGGACAGGCCCGCGGCCACCTCGGCGGTGAACCGGTCGAGCTGCGCCGCTATCGCCTCGCGCACCGCCTGGACCCCGCCGTGCCGTTCGCGGGCGATGAAGCGGACGTGCGGACGGTGTTCGTCGACGTAGGAGGTGGTGAGGGAGACGGCCCGCTCGATGAGCGCGTCCGGCGAGGTGTCGTCCGCGCTCCGCGCCAGCACGGTCTGGATCATGGCGTGCAGGCTGCCCAGCGCCTCGTCGACGAGGGCGACCCCGAAGCCGTCCATGTCCGGGAAGTGCCGGTAGAAGGCTGTGGGCGAGACGCCCACCTCGCGGGTGAGTTCGCGCAGGCCCAGGCTGCTGAGGTTCTGGTGCTTCAGGAGCCGCAGCCCCGCGTCCAGGAGGGCCTGCCGGGTCTGCGCCTTGCGCTCCTGCCGGACGCCCGGGGTGTGACTCATGTCATTCAGTAAACAACTGTTCCCCTTGGGTCGCCAATCTAGACTGATGGGTCAGTGAACAAGTGTCATCTGAAATGCCGGAACCCGGCCCGCCCGCGGGCCTTCGCCGGACCACCGCCAAGCGCACCGGAGGTGCCGCAGTCATGAGCCTGGTCGTCCTGCTGATCGGCATGGGCATCCTGATGGGCGCGGCCGCCCACATTTCGCTCACCGTCTTCACCGCCGCCGCGGCCGCCATCGCCGTATGGCTGCTGGTCTTCGCGGTCCGCGAGCGCCGCGACCGCGACCGCGGCTGACCCCACCCGACAGGCGCTCAACGGCCGCCCAACGTCCGCGCGCCGCCCCCCGCGCCGCCCGCCCTGCGCGCCGCGACAGACGGGCCCGCGAGGCCCGCCGGGTCCGCCGAACCCGAGGAACCCGCCGACTCCGGAGAGGAACTCCCGTGAACACCACAGCGCACCCGGTCCGCCCCGCCGCGTCCACGCGTGACGCCGACGGGATGGCCGTGGCGTCCTTCCTGCTCGGCCTGCCCGGCCTGCTGGTGCTGAACGTCGTCCTCGGGCCCGCGGCCGTGCTGCTCGCCCTGACCGCCCTCGCCCGCGGCACCCGGCGGCGGGGCCGCGCGGTGCTCGGCCTCGTGCTGGGCGTCGGCGACCTGCTCCTGATGGCCGGGCTGACCGTCGCCGGCCACGGCGTCCTCTGGTCGTTCGGCTGACCCGCGGCCGCTGGGCGCGGACAGGACGGACAGGGGCGAGGCCCGCACGGACGGTTCCGTGCGGGCCTCGCCCCTGCGTCCGACCCGCGGGCCCGACGCCGCGGGCAGTGCCAGGGCGGTTCCGGTACGGGGTCGGGGCCAGGTCAGGACAGGTCGATCCCCGGGTAGAGCGGGAAGCCCGCGAGCAGGTCGGCGGCGCGCCGCGACACCTGGTCGGCCACCTTCTCGTCCAGGACGTAGTTGGCCTTCGACGTGCCGCCCTTGGCCGCGGCGGCCGGGGTCGTGCCGGAGAGCACCGTGTCGATCAGGCCGGCGATCTCGTCCATCTCGCCGGTGCCGAGGCCGCGGGTGGTCAGCGCCGGCGTGCCGATCCGGATGCCGGTGGTGTACCAGGCGCCGTTCGGGTCCTGCGGCACCGAGTTGCGGTTGGTCACGATGCCCGCGTCCAGCAGCGCGGCCTCCGCCTGCCGGCCGGTCAGCCCGTAGGTGGAGGTGTCGATCAGCACCAGGTGGTTGTCGGTGCCGCCGGTCACCAGCTTCGCGCCGCGGCCGAGCAGGCCCTCCGCCAGCGCCCGCGCGTTGTCCACCACCGACTGCGCGTAGGTGCGGAACTCCGGGCGGGACGCCTCGGCCAGCGCCACCGCCTTGGCCGCCATCACGTGCGGCAGCGGGCCGCCCAGGACCATCGGGCAGCCGCGGTCCACGTGCTCGGCCAGCGAGTCGTCGCACAGCACCATGCCGCCGCGCGGGCCGCGCAGCGACTTGTGGGTGGTCGTGGTGACGATCTGGGCGTGCGGTACCGGGTCGAAGTCGCCGGTGAGCACCTTGCCCGCGACCAGGCCGGCGAAGTGCGCCATGTCGACCATCAGCGTGGCGCCGACCTCGTCCGCGATCTCCCGCATGAGGCGGAAGTTGACCAGCCGGGGGTAGGCCGAGTAGCCGGCGACGATGATCAGCGGCCGGAACTCGCGGGCGGTGGCGCGCACCGCGTCGTAGTCGAGCAGCCCGGTCTCCGGGTCGGTGCCGTAGCTGCGCTGGTCGAACATCTTGCCCGAGATGTTCGGCCGGAAGCCGTGGGTGAGGTGGCCGCCCGCGTCCAGGGACATGCCGAGCATCCGCTGGTTGCCGAAGTCGGCGCGCAGCTGCGCCCAGTCCTGCTCGGAGAGGTCGTTGACCTGCCGGACGCCCGCCTTCGCCAGCGCCGGGGACTCCACCCGCTGGGAGAGCACCGCCCAGAACGCGACGAGGTTGGCGTCGATGCCCGAGTGCGGCTGCGCGTAGGCGTGCGCGGCGCCGAAGACCGAGCGGGCGTGCTCGGCCGCCAGCGACTCGACGGTGTCCACGTTGCGGCAGCCGGCGTAGAAACGGCGGCCGACGGTGCCTTCGGCGTACTTGTCGCTGAACCAGTTGCCCATGGACAGCAGCACGGCGGGGGAGGCGTAGTTCTCGCTGGCGATGAGCTTCAGCATCTCGCGCTGGTCGGCGACCTCGGCGGCGATGGCGTCCGCCACCCGGGGCTCGACCTCCCGGACGACGTCCAGGGCGCTGCGGAAGGCGGTCTGCGCGGCGCCGGCGGAGGAGGGTACGGCGGAACTCTCGGCCATGGGATGTCCTTAGGGTGACGGCTGCGGGACGGCCCAGGCGCACGGCACACGGTCGAACGGGCCGCTCCCTGATGGTTGACCCCATCCCAGCGCGCCAGTCACGGCCCGCCGTGAGCGTACCAATCCTGCGGGGGCGCGTGCGAACAGGAAACGCTCGCGCCCTCGCGCCGCCGGCACGCGGAGTCCGGCATCCGCGTTCCGCGAGGAACGGAGGCTCCGTGGGGCCCTGGGCGCGGCACGCCGCGGCGTGGTGCTTGGATGGCGGTGCGGCGGGCTCCGGCGGTGGTGCGGCGTCCGCAGCGTCACGGGCGGGTCGGGAGCAAGGCGAGGAGTCCGCCGCGGGACCGGGCGCAGGGCCCGGACCGGGCCCACGGGGACGACAACGAGGAGGCGGCCGGGTGAGCGTCAACGCACGGGTCGGCGGCGCGGGGGTCGCGGTGCTGGAACTGGACCGGCCGCGCGCCCTGAACGCGCTCGACCTCCCCATGGTCACGGCGGTACGGGACGCGCTGCGCGCCTGGCACGACGACGACTCCGTGCGGGCCGTGGTGGTCCGCAGCACCTCCCCGAAGGCGTTCTGCGCCGGCGGTGACATCCGCGCCGTGCGTGAGGCCGGGGTGCTCGGCGACGACGCCGCCGTACGCGCCTACTTCACCGCCGAGTACGGCCTGAACCTGGCGATCTCCGACTTCCCCAAGCCCTGCACGGCGCTCGTCGACGGCTACGCCATGGGCGGCGGCCTCGGCGTGTCGGTGCACGGCTCGGCTCTGGTGGCCACCGAACGGGCCACGCTCGCCATGCCCGAGACCGCCATCGGCTTCTTCCCCGACATCGGCGCCAGCTGGTTCCTGCCGAGGCTGCCGGGCGCGGTCGGCTGGTACCTGGGCCTGACCGGGGCAAGGCTGTCCGGTGCCGCCGCCGTGGAGTGCGGTCTGGCCACCCACTTCGTACCCGCCGCCGATCTGGCCGCCCTGGAGGAGGCGCTGACCGGAGCCGACGGCGTGCGGCCGCAGGCGGTGCTGGACCGCTTCGCCCGCCCCGCGCCCCCGTCGGAGCTCGCCGGCCACCGGGAGGCGATCGCCCGCTGCTTCACCGCACCCGACCTCGCGGGGGTCTTCCACCGGCTCGCCGAGGAGCGCGCCGACCGGGCCTGGGCCGAGGAGACGCTCGACGCGCTGCGCCGGGCCAGTCCCATGAGCCTTGTGGCGACCTTCGACGTGCTGTCCTCCGGCGCGGCCGCGCCGTCCCTCCGGGACTGCCTGGCCACGGAGCTGGAGCTGGCCTGCCGCACCGCCCGTGAGCCGGACTTCCACGAGGGCGTCCGCGCGGCACTCGTCGACCGCGACCGCGCCCCCGTCTGGACCAGCAGCCTGCCGTTCCCGGTCTGAGGCAGCGGGAAGCCGGGGCCGGGGACGTAAGAAGGAGCCGCGCGACCCGGTACGTCGACGCCGCCCGTCCCCCGGCTGCTTCCGTCGTGCCCCGGCACGCCCCCGCAGCGGCCTGTGGCAGCTCCCGCCCTGCGAGGCGGCCGGCCCCCGGGAGTGCGCCGTTCAGCACCCATGTTCAGTATATGAGACGCCCGTGTCAGGATGCGGGACATGCGGCGTACCGTTGGCGGAGGAGGGCGCCCCGGCTCCGGAGTCCGACATGGCCGGCCCGGGTGCGCAGAAGAACCGCGGCGACGGCCGTGCTCGACCGCGAGCCGCGCGCGAACGAGGCGGCGGCCGGGTACGGCGCCGCCGAGAACGCCGACAACGCCGAGAACGCTGAGAACGGCGCCGAGAACGACGACAACGCCGTCGGATGAATGGAGCGTCATGCCCAGGGAATGGGACGCCAAGACCTACGACTCACTGCCGCTGCCGCATCTGGGATGGGGCCGCCGCACGCTCGCCCGGCTCCCGCTGCGCGGTGACGAGCGGGTGCTCGACGCCGGATGCGGCACCGGGCGGGACACCGTCGGCCTGCTCGACCGGCTGCCGGAGGGCCGGGTGGTGGCCCTGGACGGTTCTGTCCGCATGCTGGATGAGCTGCGCGTGCGACTGGCCGGCCGGCTGGACCAGGTGGAGGTCGTGCACGGGGACCTGACGAAGGTGCCGCTGCCCTTCGACGGCGAGGTCGACGCCGTCTTCAGCGTCGCCGCCTTCCACTGGATCGAGGACCACGCCGCGCTCTTCGCCGCCCTGGCCGGCCGTATGCGCCCCGGCGCCCCGCTGATCTCCGACTGCGGCGGGCGCGGCAACATCGCCGCCGTGAAGGCCGCCGTCGCCGAGGTCGCCGGCCGCGGTGGGGAAGGCGACGAATCCGCCTCCGACAGCTGGGAGTTCGCGGGCGTCGAGGACACCCGTGAGCGGCTGGCCGCGGCCGGCTTCACGGACATCGAGGTCTCGCTGCGCCCCGACCCGGCCGTCCTCCAGCCCGGCGAGCAACTGGAGGCGTTCCTCGCCACGGTGGTCCTCGGCGCCCACCTGGACGCCATGCCCGAGGGCGAGCGCGAAGGGTTCGTCAAGGCCGTCGCCGCCCGGCTCGCCGAGCCGGTGGTGGACTACGTCCGGCTGGAGATCTCGGCGGTACGCGGCGGCTGAGCGCACCCGGCGGTCGGGGGGGCGGGCCGCGACGGCTGACCGGCCGACGGTGGAGGCCGGCGGGGATCGGCGGCCGCCCCCTGCCGCTGAACCGGTTGGGCCGCGCGGGGACCGCCCGGCGGGCGGGAGCGCCACCGGCCCTGCCCGCCCGCCGGGCGCCGTTGTTAGGGTTGGCGGGCCGGTCCGCCAGAACCGCCCGCGCCGTGCGGGCCCTTGCCACCCCCCGAGGCAGCATGAGCCCCTTGAAGCGTCCCACCATCGCCGACATCGCCGAGGCCGCGGGTGTCTCCAAGGGCGCCGTGTCCTACGCGCTGAACGGCAAGCCCGGGGTCTCGGACCGCACCCGGGCGCGCATCCTGGAGATCGCCGGCCGGATGGGCTGGCATCCGAGCAGCGCCGCCCGCGCCCTGTCCGACGGCCGTTCCGGCGCCGTCGGCCTCGTGGTCGACCGGCCCGCCTGGGTGCTGGGCGTCGAGCCGTTCTTCATGCAGCTCATCTCCGGAGTGGAGGCCGGCCTCGCGGACGCCGGGACCGCGCTGCTGCTCCAGGTCACCGAGGACGCGGGTGCCGAGACGGCCGCGTACCGTCGCTGGTGGGGGGAGCGCCGGGTGGACGGCGTGCTCCTGGTCGACCTGCGCGAGGACGACCCCCGGCCGGAGCTCCTGGCCGAACTCGGCCTGCCGGCGGTCGTGGTGGGCCACGCGGCGGGGACCTCGGCGGTACCGTCGGTGTGGCTCGACGACGGCGCCGCCGTCCGGGAGACGCTGGCCTACCTCGCCGCGATGGGCCACCGGCGGATAGCCCGCGTGGCCGGGCCCCGGCACTTCGTCCACACCCGCGAACGCGGCGAGGTCTTCGCCGCCGTCGCGGACGAGCTGGGACTGCACGGCGTGCCGTGCCTGTACACGGACTACTCCGGCGAGGAGGGCGCCCGAGCCACGCGCCGGCTGCTGTCGGGCGCCGAGCGGCCCACCGCCGTGGTCTTCGACAACGACGTGATGGCCGTCGCGGCGCTCGGCGTCGCGCAGGAGATGGGCGTCGCCGTGCCACGCGAACTGTCGCTGGTGGCCTGGGACGACAGCGCGCTGTGCCGCCTGGTCCATCCGGCGCTCACCGCGGTGAGCCGGCGCGTCCCGGAGTACGGCGAGCGGGCGGCGGTGGCGCTGCTGGCCCGGATCGAGGGGGGGCGGGTGCCGGACACCCTGCTCGACCCACCGGTCCTCGTCCCGCGCGGCAGCACCGCTCCGGCCCCGCGCTGAGGACCGGCCTGCTCCGTGGCTCCCTCCGCTCCCAGGCCCGTCCTGAACCCGCTGCTGTTACACGGCGTTTCATTCGTCCGGCCCGCGTCGGAAGCCTTGACGCCCTTGTGGGGCGCGAGTTGAATCACGTCACGACATAAGCCGTGAAACACGCTGGAACAAGCGCGTGGACCCCCTCGCCACACGGTTGTCCGCTGTTCTCACGGCTGCGCTACAGGCATATATATGTCAGGTCCATGTCATTCTTCGAGAAGGGCAGCGAGCTATGAGCGCAGCACCGCGCCCCCGCGCGGGGAGAACCCGTCTGCGGCGCACCCTCGTCGGGACGCTCACCGCCGCCGCGGCGGCCGTCGCCCCGATGGCCGCCCTGCCGGCCACCGCGCACGCCGCAGGTGAGAGCGTCCAGGTCTACCTGACCACCACCAGCGACTCCGGCGGCCGCACCGTCGCCAAGGGGCTGGAGCAGCAGGCTCCCCTGGCCTTCGGCGCGGGCACCGGCGGCTCCGGCCAGCAGGTGACCGTCGACGAGAACACGCAGTACCAGCAGTTCACCGGCGCGGGCGCGTCGTTCACCGACACGGCGGCCTGGCTGATGAACTCCAGCGGCGCACTGTCGGCCACCACCCGGGACCAGGTCATGAAGAAGCTCTTCGACCCGGTGAACGGCATCGGCATCGACTTCCTGCGCAACCCGATGGGCGCATCCGACCTGGCCCGCTCCAGCTACACCTACGACGACCTGCCGGCGGGCCAGACCGACCCCACCCTGGCGCACTTCTCCATCGCCCACGACCAGGCCGACATCCTGCCGCTGACCAAGCAGGCCAAGCAGCTCAACCCGAGCCTGAAGGTCATGGGAACGCCCTGGACCCCGCCGCCGTGGATGAAGGACAACGGGAGCTACGTCCAGGGCTGGCTGCAGTCCCAGTACTACGCCGCGTTCGCGCAGTACTTCGTCAAGTACATCCAGGCGTACCAGGCGGCCGGCGTGCCGATCGACTACGTGTCGGAGCAGAACGAGCCCACCGTCGGCGGCGACTACCCCGGCGCCCAGTGGAACGGCTCCGGCCTGGCCTACTTCGCCAAGAACGACCTGCTGCCCGCCCTGCACAGCGCCGGGCTGTCCACCAAGGTGCTGGCCCTGGACTGGAACCCGGACTCCTACGACAGCTACGCCGCGCCCACCCTCGACGACGCGAGCATCCGCACCGACCCCAACTTCGGCGGCATCGCCTGGCACGGGTACGAGGGCGACGTCACCGAGCAGACCACCATCCACAACGAGTACCCGGACGTCCCCTCCTTCGACACCGAGCACTCCGGCGGCACCTGGATCGCCGACCAGCAGAAGGAGGACATGGAGAACCTGATCGACTACACCCGCAACTGGGGGCAGAGCTGGGTCAAGTGGAGCCTGGCGGTCGACCAGAACATGGGCCCGCACAACGGCGGCTGCGGCACCTGCACCGGCCTGGTCACCGTGCACAACGGCGACAGCCGCAGCGGGCAGGTGGACTACACCATCGAGTACTACACGATGGGCCAGCTCACCAAGTTCGTGAAGCCCGGCGCCCACCGGATCAGCTCCAACGACAACTCCACGATCCGCAACGTGGCGTGGAAGAACCCCGACGGCTCCAAGGCGCTGATCGCCTACAACGAGTCGACCTCACCGCAGCAGTTGCGGGTCAACTGGGGCAACGAGTCGTTCGCCTACACCATGCCGGCCGGCGCGTCGGCCACCTTCACCTGGGCCGGCACCCAGAGCGGCACCGCCACGACCGGTCACACCGGAGCCATCACCGGCTACGGCGGCAAGTGCGCCGACGTCGCCGCCGCCAACTCCGCGAACGGTACCGCCGTACAGCTCTACGACTGCAACGGCACCAGCGCCCAGCAGTGGACCGCCTCCGGCTCCACCCTCCAGGCACTCGGCAAGTGCATGGACGTCACGTCCGCCGGTACCGCGGACGGCACGCCGGTGCAGTTGTACGACTGCAACGGCACCGCCGCGCAGAGCTGGACACGAGGCAGCGGCGGCACACTGGTCAACGCCGGCTCGGGCAAGTGCCTGGACGCCACCGGACCCAGCTCCGCCAACGGCACCCGGCTCCAGATCTGGAGCTGCACCGGAGCCGCCAACCAGCAGTGGACGGCGCCCGCCGCCTGACCACTGCCCCGAAGCGGCCGGGCGGCGGACCTCTCAGCGCCGCCCGGCCAGACAGAAGGAAGCGGGGGGAGGGGCGCCAGGAGAACGGCGCCACCGGGACAGGGAGACGGGAAACAGGGCAGACAGGGGACGACGGGCAAACAGGGGAAACAGGGAAGAGGGCGGAACCGGCGTCCGCGCCGGCGGCGTCGCACCCGCCGGCAACGGGACACCCCACGGCGGCCGGTGACGCCAGTGGCGCAGGGGGGCGTCGGTCCGTGCGCGCACACGCACGGACCGACGGCCCCCGCCGTCCACGGCCGGTGCGCCGGGCGGGAACGTCGATCTGCCAACCACGCTGCCCGGAGGCATGGGTGGCGTGGCGTCAGTCATCCCACAGGCCCGTTGTCTTCGCTCCGATCCCTTTGAACGGGCAGGCGAAGGGGGCGCCCACAGGTGTCGGGAGGGCGTGCTTGTGGCGGCGCGAGCCCCCTTCGGGGGCGCGGCACCCTCCTGTCGGCTGATGTTCCACGGCGCGTTGACCCGTGTGGCCCTGTGGTGGTGGGACAGTGCGATCGGGCGCCCTAGCCTGGACGGGCCGTCCCCCCGTGCCGAGGAGTTCCCGTGTCCGCCGTACGCAACGAGGGCGCCGTCTGGCAGCGCGCGCCGGTCCGCTCGGCCGCCGTCATCCTGCCGCTGGCGGCCGTGGCGGCCCTGCTCGCCGCGAAGTGGTCGCTGATCGGCTCCGGCGCGGGCCGGCTGGGCTCCGCCGACGGCGAGTGGCTGGGCGCCGCCTGCGTGGCAGCCGGGCTCACCTGGGTCTGCTCCGCCGTCACCCAGCAGGGCGCGGTGGTCGAACGGCTGCCCCCCGGCAAGCTGCTGGCCTCGCAGTTCGCCGCGTCCACCGCCAACCACGTATTGCCCGCGGGGGTCGGCGGGAACGCGGTCAGCCTGCGCTTCCTGGTGCGCCGCGGGCTGAGCCCGAGCCGGGCGCTGGCCGCCCTCGCGGTGCGGGCCGCGGCCGCCGTCACCGGTCGGCTGGTGCTGCTGCTCGTGGCGCTGGTCACCTTCCCCGGGGCGCTCCACATCCGCCGCGTCGTCTCCCGCCGGCCCGCGCTGCCGGGCCATCCGGTGCTGCTGTCCGTCGGCGCCGTCGCGGCTGCGGCAGGGCTCTTCCTGCTGCTGCGCCACGCCCGGCGGCTGGGGGCGCGGCTGCGCGGATTCGTCGCCTCCGTCGTCCTGGACGTGCGCGAGGTGCACCGCAACCGGGCCCGGATCGCCGCGCTGTGGGGTGGCGCGCTGGCCTTCCCCCTCATGCACGGCCTGGTCGTCGTCGCCGTCGTGCGCGCGGTGCACGCGCCCGTGCCGGCCAGCGGCGCGATGGTGGCCTACCTGTGCGCCAGCACCGCGACGGGCTGGCTGCCCACCCCGGGCGGACTCGGCTCCCTCGACGCGGCCCTCGCGCTCGCCCTGGTCACCGCGGGGGCCGGCGGCGTCACGGCCACCTCGACGGTACTCGGCTACCGGCTGCTGACCACCTGGCTGCCCCTGCTGCCGGGCGGCCTCGTCCTGACCCTCCTGCTCCGCCGCGGCGACCTGTAGGCGCCGGGTGGTCCGGAGACCGTCGGTGTCCACGTGCCTCGGGCCTGACCAGCGGAACCACGCCTCGCCGCCGTCGACGTGCGGGAGGGATTCGTCCACCGGTCCCGAGGGCGGCACCATCGTCAACTCCGGCGAGACACGCTCGTGGACCTCGTCGAAACCGTTCGAAGTCTTCCGCCTCCAGGACACAGAGGACCTCCGCGCCGACCGAGAGCCTCGGGCCCGGTAGCGTCGCTCCCCCCAAGGCGGCCGGCCTCTGACGGGTGAGCCTCGGGCGAGCGGGCCCCGGCCCCGCCGCAACCACCGCCCGAGCCGTGGTACGGCAAACGAGCCGCGGTACGGCCCCGGCCTACTTCGCTTCGGCGTAGCACTCGACCGCCCGGGTTTCGAGCGGGAAGGGCACCGGCGTCGTGCCGAAGACCAGCCGGCGGGCCTCGTCCCCGGCCGCCTCCACGGCCTCCCGCACCGCCGGGGCGAGTCCAGCCGGGGTGTGCACGATCACCTCGTCGTGCTGGAAGAAGACCAGGCGCGGCTGGGGACCGAGCGCGGCCAGCCGCCGCCGCAGGGCCGCGAGGGTGGCCAGCGCCCAGTCGGCCGCGCTGGCCTGGATGACGAAGTTGCGAGTGAACCGTCCCCAGGTACGTGCGGCGCGAGGGTCGGGGCTCGCACCCTCCTGGGGATCGGCGTCCTCGTCGAGGAAACGGTTCGCCGAGGGCACCGGGGAGGTACGTCCCAGCTGGGACCGGACGGTGCCGCCCGCCTCGCCGGTGCGGGCGGCGGCCTCCACCAGCGCCAGCGCCGCGGGGAACCGGCGGCGCATCACCGCGAGCAGCTGCCCGGCCTCGCCGCTGGTCTGCCCGTACATCGCGGCCAGCAGCGCGATCTTGGCCCGCGCCCGGTCGCCGCCGAAGGCGTCCCGGGCCAGTCCGGCGTAGAGGTCGCCCGCCACCGCGGCCCGGACCAGCCCCCTGTCGCCGGACATCGCGGCCAGCACCCGCGGCTCCAACTGGCCCGCGTCGGCCACCACCAGCCGCCACCCCGGGTCGGCCACCACGGCACCGCGCAGCAGCCGCGGAATCTGCAGGGCGCCACCACCCCGTGTCGCCCATCGGCCCGACACCACGCCGCCCACCACGTACTCGGGCCGGAACCGGCCCTCACGCACCCACGCCTCCCGCCAGGCCCAGCCGTGCGCGGCGTGCATCCGGGACAGCTCCTTGTAGCGCAGCAGCAGCGCGGCCGCGGGGTGCTCGACGCGCCGCAGCTCGTGTGAGCGGGTGGTACTCAGGTGGACACCGACCCGGGCGAACGCGGGCAGCACCTGGGCGGGGGAGTCGGGGTTGACGGGGCGGCCCAGCGCGTCCTGGATGCGCCGGGTCAGATCGTTCAGGACCGCCGGGCGGGCCCCTCCGGCGGGGCGCGGCCCCAGTAGCCCCGTGAGCAGCTCGTCGTGCGCCGCCGCGCTCCACGGCAGCCCGTCGCGGCCCATCTCCACCGCGGCCAGCGCACCCGCCGACTCCGCCGCCACCAGCAGCCGCAGCCGCTCCGGCTGTGGCGCCGATCCGACACGGTGCCGCTGGGCGACGCGCACCTGGAGCAGGGCTTCCAGCGGGTCCACGCCCGGCGGCAGATGGTCCCGGTCGGGGGTGAAGAGCCCCGGCTGTCCGCCCGCACCCTGCTCCGGCGGGTCGGGAGGCTCGGGGAGCCCGTGCAGCCGGGCCCACGTGGCGCCCAGGGAGCGGGGGCGGCCGTGGCGCCCCTCGGTGCCGAGCAGCAGCGACTCGGTCAGCTTCACGTCGTGGCAGCGCGCCGGACGTACCGCCCCGTTCTCCAGCAGCCGGGGGTACGTCTCGTCCGTGGCCGCCCACACCCAGCGCGGCGCGCCGGCGGCCTCCCGCCGGGCCACCTCCGCGGCGAGATCGGGCACCAGGACCACGGCACCCGAGGACCGGCCGTCGGCTCCTATCCGCACAGCCGACCGCCCGTGCCCACCGGGTCGGGCACCACCGCCGTCTCGCTCTCCACAGGACCGACCCTAGGCGCCGCCGCCGACAACGCCGCCCGTGGGCGCCGACACGCCCGTACGCCCTGTCGCGCCACGTCACGATGCGTCGCTTCCTGTCACGACTGTCAGCCGTGATGCCTGGCCGACCCGCCTTCAGGCACACGCGGGACGGACAGCACCGCAGTGCGACCGCCGACGCGGCCTCCCACGGCCCAGAGGCCCGGAGCCCGGCAGGGAGCTACCGGGCCCTTACGGCCGACGGCCGCGGCACGTCACTGCGCCGCGCCGCCCGCCTGCGCCTCGGCCACCGCCTTGTGCACCTCGGCCATGTCCAAGGCGCGGGCCTGCGCGATCACGTCCTCCAGCGCGGGCTCGGGCAGCGCTCCCGGCTGGGCGAAGACGGCGACCTTGTCGCGGACGATCATCAGCGTCGGGATCGACTGGATCTGGAACGCGGCGGCCAGCTCCGGCTGGGCCTCGGTGTCGACCTTCGCGAAGACCAGGTCCTCGTGCTTCTGCGAGGCCTTGTCGTAGACCGGTGCGAACATCCGGCACGGCCCGCACCAGGCGGCCCAGAAGTCGATGAGGACGAAGTCGTTGTCGGACACGACCTCGTCGAAGTTCTCCTTGGTCAGCTCCACAGTGCTCATGACCACACAACGGACGGTCGCGAGCGGAAATTCCGGCGCCGTGCGGCACATCTGTCACTCGTTCGAGTGTGGAGCGTGCCGACGTAGTGGCGCGGGTCGGGCCGCGGTCGTTGAACGGCTCATGGCAGCAACGAAGTGGGTCCGCCAGGACCTCACCGCCAGCGGTGGAGCCGGTGCCGGGTCCGCCCGCGGCAGCCAGGGCGTAACGCTTCTGCAGGCCCCGGACGCGCCCCTGTTCGCCGCTCTCGTCAGGCAGTGGCAGTCCGCGGGCCGCATGGTCCCGGGGCAGACCGACCACGAGTGGGCGGAGCTCGTCGGCAGGGTGCCGCGCCTCACCGGGGTGTGAACTCGGGACGCGGCAGCGGCTGCCCGGGTGGCGGGCCGTCGTAGGCGCCCACCGGTCGCATCCGCAGCGGCCGCTCGCCGTACTCCTCCATGGCGTGGGCGATCCAGCCGGCGGTGCGGCCCACCGCGAACACGGCCTCCCCGGCGTCCGCCGGCATCCCGTGCGCCACGGACAGCACGGCCAGTGCGAGATCCACGTTGGCGTGCAGGTCAGGGTGGCGGGCTGCCGCGGTGGCCGCCAAGTCGCGGGCCGCGGCCAGCGCTCCGGCCGCCGCGGAGTCACGCTCCAGCAGCGCGAAGAGCGCCGTCGCCCGCGGGTCCTCGCCGCGGTAGAGCCGGTGGCCCAGACCCGGTACGCGCTGCCCCGAGCGCAGCACCTCAGCGACCACCGGACCGGCCCCGCCGTGCTCGGCCACGGCCGTGAGGGCGCGGTGGGCCAGGGCGCTGGCCTGCCCGTGGAGGGGCCCGTCCAGGGCGCCCAGCCCGGCGGAGACGACCGCGTAAGGGTGCGCCCGGGCCGAAGCGGCCACCCGTGCGGCGAGGGTCGAGGCGGCCAGGTCATGGTCGATCAGCAGCGTCAGCGCGGCGTCCAGCACCCGCAGCCCGGCCTCGTCCGCGGGTGCCGGGGTCAACCGTGTCCACAGCCGCAGGGCGAGCCGGTCCCCGCCCGTCCCGGTGGAGGCGGCGCCCGCCGCGGGCGCCGCCGGAGCCTTGCCCTCATCGGTGATGTCCGCCGCCCCTGGGGGCGAAGTCCTGGCGGAGTCCTCCCGGGCGGCGCCGCCGGACGGTGCTCCCACCGGGTGCGCCGCGGGCGGGAGGGCGTCGACCAGGACGGCCACCAGGCCGCGCGCTGTGGCGCGTACGGCGTCCGCGGAGAGGTCGAAGCGCAGCGGGTCCGCGCTCGCCGCGGCCGGCACCGCCACCCTCAGCCGGTCCATAGGACCGCTGGCCGGCGGCAGCGCGGCCGCCGCCGCCCGGGCCGCGGCCAGGGGACCGGGCGGCGCGGTGAAGCGGGTGTGCGGCAGCAGCACCCCCGTCCACAGCCACAGGGCCGCCTCCTCGTATCCGTGGACCGCCGCGAGCTGTACGGCGTCCACGCCCCGGAAGCTGTACCGGTCCTGCTCGATCAGCGTGATCCCGGTCCGCACCCGGCCGAGGCCGCCGCTGCCCGCGGTGGAGGGCGGCTCCGGGACGCTCTGCCCGGGCGCCGCGGTCCCCGCCGCGCCCGCGCGGCCCCGGCGGGCCAGCGCGGCCACCTCGTCGGGGTCGAAGGTGCTGCCCCGCCCGCCGGGTGCCCGACTGCTGCCGAGCAGGCCCCGGCTGACGTAGGCGTAGAGGGTCGCCGGCTTGACGCCGAGCCGGCGTGCCGCCTCGCGTGTGCCGATCCTGCTGCTGCCCGTGCTGCCCGTGCTGCCCGTGCCGCCTTCCGGCGCCGTGCCGCCGTCGCGCCCCGCGCCGGCGGCACGGCGCCGGACGCCCGCTGCCGCGTCGTGGTGGGGACCGTCGTCCGCTGTGCCGACCTGCTCCGTCATGGCCTCACCGTATCCGCCCGTGCCCAGTCGCTATCAATGTTGATTGTCGGGGGCCTAAATCAACGTTGACATCAATAAATCAATCATGGAGAGTCAAGTCAACGGCTCACGAGGAGGACCCATGGCGACCACGGACACCATCGACGTACCCCGAGGCTTGAAGGGCGTCGTCGTCACCGAGACGGAGATCGGAGACGTCAGGGGGGAGGAGGGCTTCTACCACTACCGCGAGTTCTCCGCGGTGGAGCTCGCCGAGACGCGCACCTTCGAGGAGGTGTGGCACCTCATGGCCTACGGCGGCCTGCCGGACGACGAGCAGCTCGCCGCCTTCCGTGCCCGTACCGCGGGGCTGCGGCGGCTGCCCCCCGAGGTGGCCGCGGCGCTGCCGGCGATCGCCCGGGCGTCCGCGCTGTCCGGGCCGCTCGCCGGGCTGCGCAGCGCCCTGTCGCTGACGGGTGCCGCCGCGGGCTTCCGGCCGCTCTACGACATCGATCCCGAGCGGCGTCTGGCCGACGCCCTGGCCGCCTGCTCGGCCGTGCCGACCCTGGTGACGGCGCTCCACCGGCTGGGCCAGGGACTGGAGCCGGTGGAACCGCGCGAGGACCTGACCTATGCGGCCAACTACCTCTACATGCTGACCGGGCAGGAGCCCGAGCCGGCCCGGGTGCGGGCCATCGAGAGCTACCTGATCTCCACCGTCGACCACGGCTTCAACGCCTCGACGTTCACCTCCCGGGTGATCGCCTCCACCGGGGCCGACCTGGCGGCCTGCCTGGTCGGAGCTGTGGGCGCGCTGTCCGGGCCGCTCCACGGCGGCGCGCCCAGCCGCGCCCTGGACACCCTCGACGCCATAGGGACGCCGGACCGGATCGACTCCTGGCTGCGTGAGCAGGTGCTCGCCGGCGAGCGGCTGATGGGCTTCGGGCACCCCGTCTACCGCACGGAGGATCCGCGGTCGCGCATGCTCAAGGGCATCGCCCGCTCCCTCGGCGGCGATCTGGTCGACTTCGCGCTGCGCGTCGAGGAGGGCGCCGAGGCCGTGCTCGCCGAGCTGAAACCGGGCCGCGACCTGCACATCAACGTCGAATTCTACGCCGGCGTGGTGATGGAGCTGTGCGGCCTGCCGCGCGGGATGTTCACCCCGACCTTCGCGTGCGCCCGGGTGGTCGGCTGGAGTGCCAACATCCTGGAGCAGGCGGAGGACAGCAAGATCATCCGGCCTCTCGCCCGCTACGTCGGCCCGCCGCCGGCCGCGCTCTCCCCGGCCGGCTGACCCGGCCCGCCGCGCCGGCGCGGCCTGGACTCCGGGGGCGCCCGGGCCGCTTCGGGGGGCGGCGGGCGACGGCACGCGCGTACGGTGCGTGCACTCCAAACCGACCAGTCGGTAGTGTCGGGTGGTGCAGGCCCCCGGCCAGGCGGGGAGCCACCCGGACGGAAGGTGCGGCTGCCGTGCGCGCGATCCAGATCACCGAATTCGGCGGCCCAGAGGTGCTCACCCCCGTCGAACTGCCCGATCCCGTCGCCGGGCCGGGCCAACTGCTGGTCGAGGTGGACACCGCCGGGGTGAACTACGCCGACACGCACGCCGTGGACGACAGCTACCTCTCCCGGACCGTCCTTCCCGTGGTGCCCGGCAGCGAGGTCCTCGGCCGCACACCCGACGGCCGCCGTGTCATGGCGCTCGCGGGCACCGGCGGCTACGCGCAGCGCGCCGCCGTGCCCGAGTCCCTGGCCCACGAGGTGCCGGACACCGTCGAGGACGGCCCCGCCCTCGCCATGATCGTCCAGGGCCTCACAGCGTGGCACCTGCTGCGCACCGCCGGGCGGCTGGAGAAGGGGGAGACCGTCGTCGTGCACGCGGGCGCCGGGGGCACCGGTTCGCTCGCCGTACAGCTCGCGCGGTTCTTCGGCGCCGGCCGGGTCGTCGCCACCGCGTCCACCCCGAAGAAGCGCGACCTCGCGCTGGAGCTGGGCGCCGACGCGGCGGTGGACCCCGAGCCGGAGGGCCTCGCGGAGCGGCTGAAGGAAGCAGGCGGCGGCAAGGGCGTCGACATCGTGCTGGAGATGACCGGCGGCCCCGTGTTCGACGCGTCGCTGGAGGCGCTGGCCCCCTTCGGGCGCCTGGTCACCTACGGGATGGCCTCCCGCACCCCGGCGATCCCGGTCGAACCCGCCCGCCTCATGGCCCGCTCGACGGCCGTGATCGGCTTCTGGCTGGCCCGTCTGCTGAGCCGGCCCGGCACCTACCACGAGCCGCTGGACGAACTGCTCTCCATGACGGCCGACGGGCGGCTGCGCCCGCTGATCGGCGGTGTCTACCCCCTCGCCGAGGCCGCCCGCGCCCACGAGGACCTGAGGGCCCGCCGCACCACCGGCAAACTCGTCCTGGACGTCCGCGACTGAACGGACGCGCGACGGAACCGGATGACGGCTTCCCCCGTTCGGCGTACGTCCCGGTGGAACCCCCCGGCGTCCTGGGACGTTCCACGAGTGGACGGTTCCCCCGGACCGCCCCGGGGTCGACGCGCGCCGACTCGGGGTGATCCGGCGGCACGGCCCAGGACGCACACTGGACTCACAACCGCGCAACGGAGCACGTCGGGCCGCGGCCTGGCGATCCGCGCCCAGCACGACTCGGGAGGGGCCATGCAACGCAACCGCTTCGCGCCCGACCGGGGACTGACGACCCGCATGGTCGTCACGATGTTCCTGATCGGACTGCTCTACGTCGTCTTCGTCGGTGCGCTGCTCGCCCTGCTGCGTGGCGCCTGGCCGCTGATCCTCATCATCGCCGCCGCCATGTTCGTGGCGCAGTTCTGGTTCAGTGACCGCATCGCCGCCTACAGCATGGGCGCGCGGGAGGTCACCCCCGAGCAGGCGCCCGAGCTGCACGGCGTCGTCGACCGCATCTGCGCCCTGGGCAACCTGCCCAAGCCCAAGGTCGCCATCGCCGAAACCGATGTGCCCAACGCCTTCGCCACCGGGCGCAACCAGAAGAACACCATGGTGTGCGCCACCACCGGACTCCTGCGCCGCCTCGGGCCGGAGGAGTTGGAGGGCGTCATCGCCCACGAGCTCTCGCACGTCGCCCACAAGGACGTGGCCGTGATGACCATCGCGTCCTTCCTCGGCGTCCTGGCCGGCACCATCACCAGGATCGCCCTGTGGAGCGGTATGGGCCGCCGCGACAACCGCGACCCGAACACCGCCATCCTGTTCATCGTCATCCCGCTGGTCAGCGCCGTCGTCTACGCCATCAGCTTCCTGCTGACCCGGCTGCTGTCGCGCTACCGCGAGCTGTCGGCGGACCGCGCCGCCGCCTACCTCACCGGCCGCCCCTCGGCGCTGGCCTCCGCGCTCACCAAGGTCAGCGGCCAGATCGCGGCCATCCCCACCGAGGACCTGCGGCGCTCGCAGCCCTTCAACGCGTTCTTCTTCGCCCCGGCGCTCGGAGCCGGCGCGGTCACCTCCAAGCTGCTGTCCACCCACCCCACCCTGGAACGCCGGCTGGAGCAGCTGGCCGACATCACCCGTGAACTGGACCGGCGCTGATGGGCCTGCTGGACGTACTGCTGGGCCGCAGCAAGCCGGTCCGCCCGGACCTCGACCAGCTCTTCGGCCTCAGCTCCGCGGCCATCACCCTGGAGGCGGCCAGCGAGCTGCGCCCGACCGGTCTCGGCTCGGTGTGCTTCGCGGCGGTGGAGGGCGGAGCCTTCGCCGAGGCCCAGCAGGGCCTGCACGCCCTGCTGCCCCTGGAGACCAGCCAGGACTCCTACGGCTACACCTGGCTCCTGTCGCGGCACGCGCCCGAGGAGACCACCGACCTCGTCACGGACCTGCACGCGGTCAACTCGACTCTGGAACAGAACGGCTTCGGCCCCCAGCTGCTGTGCTCCCTGGTCGCCTTCAAGGACCCCGCGGGCCGTTCCATGGCCCTGGTCTACCTGTACAAGCGAGGTACCTTCTACCCGTTCTGCCCGCTGCCGGGGGAGAAGCGGGACAGTGCGCTCGAACTCCAGGTCAAGGCCCTGGTCGCCAACGACCTGCGGTTGGAGGAGGACCTCTCCCGCTGGTTCCCGGTGTGGGGCGCCCCCGGCCTCGGCGACTGACGCGGACGCGTCGCTTCGGCCGCGCGGCGGCGGAGGGGCGTCTCCGCCGCGCGGTTCCGTCGGCCCGGCGCTGGTACGGAACCGCCCCTGCCGGCCGGAGAGAGCCGGCCGACAGGGGCGGGAAGGCAGGAGCGGGGAGAAGCCGGGGTCAGGCCGAGCGCCCGCCGCCCGCCTCCCCGGCGGTCGCGGCCTTCTCCAGTTGGAACGCCTCGTTGCCCTGCCCGATCCGCGCGTACACCTCGGGCTTGGTGCTGCGCAGCACCAAGCCGTACACGAGGCCGATCACCGCGGCCAGGGCGATGATGCCCGGCAGTATCCAGCGCAGCCCGTGGCCGGGGTCGGCGCCGAGCAGGACCGCGAAGTCCTTCACCGAGTAGACGAAGATCACCGCGAGGCCGATCGCGGCGAGTCCCGACGTCACCAGTCGCCATCCCTGGACACCGGCCGCTCCGCGCTTGACGAAGAAGGTGATCACCGCGATCGCCGCCGTGCACATCAGCAGTACGACGCCCAGGGCGCCCACGTTGCCGGCCCAGGTGAACAGGCGCAGCACCGGGGCGGTCGGGTCGGGGCCCATCGCGGAGAAGCTGCCGTGGTCGGTCACCGCGAACGCCACGACCACCACGAGGGAGATCACGGACTGGAGGAACGACCCGACCGCCGGGGCGCCGGACCCCTTCGCGGTGCGGCCGACCGCCGAGGGCAGCAGGCCGTCTCGGCCCATGGCGAAGGCGTACCGGGCGACGACGTTGTGGAAGCTCAGCATCGAGGCGAAGATCCCGGTGATGAAGAAGACGTTGAGCACGTCGGTGAAGGTCGAGCCCAGCCGGCCCTCGTTGAGGGCGAAGATCAGGTTCGCGGACTGCTGCCGGGACTGGCCCACCACGTGCGAGGGGCCGGTGGCCACGGTGATCGCCCAGGAGCTGAAGGCGAAGAAGACCGTGGCGAAGCCGATCGCCAGGAACATCACCTTGGACACCACGCGCTGCGGGTCGCTGGTCTCCTCGGCGTAGACCGGCGCCTGCTCGAAGCCGACGAAGCCGGCGATCACGAAGCACAGCGCGGTGCCGAGCCCGGCGCCGCTGAGCGCGCCGGGGCTGAAGGCGTGCATCGACACGCCCTGCGGGCCCGGGTCGCTCAGGAAGCTGATGTCGAACACCACGGTCAGCACCGTCTCGATGAGCAGCAGGAGGCCGAGGGTCCTCGCGTTCAGGTCGATCTTCATGGCGCCGAAGACGGCCGTCAGCACCACTCCGCACAGCGCCGGGATCCACCAGGCCACGTTGTGGTGCCAGTGCTGGAAGATCTGCCCGGAGATCTCGAAGCCGAAGATCCCGTAGGTGCCGATCTGCATGATGCTGTAGGCGAAGAGGGCCACATAGGACGCGCCCGCGCCCATGGTGCTGCCCAGGCCGCGCGAGATGTAGGCGTACAGGGCACCCGCGTTGTGCACGTGGCGGCTCATCTCGGCATAGCCGAAGCTGAACAGTGCCAGCACCACGCCGACGATCACGAACAGCAGCGGGACACCGACGATGCCCATCGCGCCGAACGTGCTGGGGATGACGCCCGCCACCACCATCAGCGGCGCGGTGGCCGCCAGGACCGACAGCAGCAGCGCCGGAGCGCCGATGCGGTCCGCACGCAACGCGCGCTGTTCCCCCTTGAACGTGCTGATCTCAGATGTACTGCCCGTCAGCATGGCTGCGGTTCCCTCCGTGGCATATCCGTCTATCGGCGTTTCGGGTGTTTCCGGTGCGTCCTGCGTACCGCCGCGGCTGCGGAGGGCTGTTCGGCCCGCGCGGCCCGGCGGCGCGGACGTTCCGCCTCGCGCGTGCTCCTGGTGGTGCCGTTCTGCTGGGTCGTGCGGGGGCCGTACGCGGCCGTGCGGGGGACGCGACGGGTGGTGCCGGGTGGAACTGGTCGGGCGGTACGGGGTCGTACTCTGCGCAGCTCTCGGTCATCGGCGGTGCGGACGGGCCGCGCGGTGCCGGTGACGCGAGGGGTGTGCGTGTCGTACAGGCGTACGCCGTCGTGAACCGGACCGCGCCATGGGGCGGTCCGGGCTGGTGCTGCGTTGGTGGTGCGGGTGGTGCTGACTGCGGTGGGTGGTGCTAGGAACCGAGACCGAGCGCGTGGCGGCGCGCGGCCCGGAACACCTTCTTGGGGTCGCGGTCGTGGTAGGACCACGGCACCCGGGTGGCCTGGTGGCCGATCCGGTTGAACAGCGCGGCGGCCTCCACCGTCTCGCCCGCGTGGTACTTGCCGAACGCCAGGTAGTTCAGGTCCACGGCCAGCCGCGGGTAGGGGCGGCCGTCCCAGTCGAGGAACCAGTCGAATGCCGCGCGCACGCTGGTGCGCGCCCGCGGGCTGGTCCAGTAGGGCAGCCTCGACGGGTCCGGAGGCATGGCGCCCGTTCCCGCCAGTACCCGGTACCGCTCCACGAGAGCGACCAGCGGCAGCGCGGTCAGCGGGGAGCCCCGTCCCGCCTCTCCCGCCGCCCACTCGGCGAACTCGTACACCTCGTGGAACGGGTCGTCCCCATTGGTCATCTGACGCTCCGACAGGCACTGGGCCATCAGATGGTGGGCGTGGTGGTGGCCGAGGTGGCGGCCGCGCACCTGGTCGAAGGCGCGGACCTGCTCGTCGTCCGTCCCGGTGCGGCGGGCGAGCACCAGCAGGAACAGCCACGGCGTCGGGTCGCGCGGGGTGCGGTCGGCGGCCCGGACGCACGCGGCGCGGGCCGACTCGGGGCTCTGCCGTCCCGCTATCGCCCGGAAGACGGCCGCGCTGGCGCCCAGTGCGGCGGCGTCCACGCTCTCGGGTTCCGCCAGGCGCCACTCCTCGGCCCAGGCGGCCGAGGACCGGCCCTCACCCAGGACGACCAACCGGTGGCCGCGGGCGTCCCAGTCCTCGCCGGTACGGGCCAGCAGGGCGCGCACCTCGGTCCACCGGCCCTGACTGAGGGCGGCGCGCGCGGCGACCAGCTCCTCGTCGCCGAGCGCGGGGTCGAAGGCCACGTCGTCCTTGCCGCGGGCGAAGCGGAAGGGTGGCGGCGGTGGGGTCATCCGCGAGCTGCCCTCCACGGCATGTGACATCAAGTGATCGCGAACAGCCAACCGGTAGGCGGCTGTTCGGGACAAGTGCGCACTCGTTGTCTCCCTGTAGTCCCGTATTGTTGCCGGGGTTTGGGAGCGCCGCTCCCTGTCGGGGGACCCCTGCCGCCAGTGCCGGTCCGGTTGGCGCGCGAGGCCGGACCTTTGATATCCGAGTGGCTGATCGTGCCTGATTCCGAGTGGCTGAGCGCGCCGCGGCGCACACCGCGCAGCCGCGGCGCGCGGACGGCGGACGCAGTGGGGACCGGGGGAATGGACGAGCGAAACGTGGCACGTGACAGACCGTCCGCTGCCTGGCCCCACCCACTGGGCGAGGTGCGGCGCGCTCACGGGTGGAGCTACCAGGACCTCGCCCGGGTCATCGCCGAGCACGCCCGTGCGCTGGGCGTGCCCATGGCGGCGCGCCGGGAGAAGGTGTGGCGCTGGGAGCACTGGGGAGTGGTACCCGAGGCCGACAGCCAGCGGGCCCTGGCCCGCGCCCTGGACATCCCCTTCCGTGAGCTGGAACTGCGCCCCTGGCCGCGCTGGCTGCCCGCCCGCGGCCGCATGCCGGACGGGCTGCCCTGGACCGCCGATGGCGCCCGCGCGGCCCTCTCGGCCCTCCTGGAGGGCAGCGCCGCGGAGCCCTCCGCCGCTGCCGACATCGAGGACGAGACGCTGCGCGACGCGATAGCCGAGTGGGACGCGGCCCCGCGGCCCAGCCGCGCGCAGGGCTGTCAGCCCGCGGCGGACCCCTCCGGCGGTGATCCCGCGCGCGGGCAGCGGCCCGCCGTCGCGCCGGCGTCCCGGGAACGGACCTGCCCCGCCCCCGGCGCCGACCCGCGGGTGCCCGCGCAGGCGGGGGCGCCCGGAGTCGTGGACGCCGCGGTCCTGGAGTGGCTGGAGTCCGGCGCGGCCGGTCTGCGGCACCTGGCCCACAGCTTCGGCGGCGAGTCGGTACTGCACCGTGTCGACGCCGACCTGCGGGTGATCGCCGACCTGCTCGGCCAGTGCCCGCCGGGCCGCTCCGCGGAGCGGGGCCTGCTGCGCATCGCGGCCGGCCTCGCCCAACTCGGCGGTCGGGCAGCCGCCGACGCGGGGCGCCACGCCGCCACCCGGGACTACTGCCTGACGGGGCTTCGGCTCGCGCACGCCTGCGGCGACCGGGACCTCGCCGTCGCCCTGTGGAGCGTGGTCTGCCTCGACGCCGTCACCACCGGACGCGCCCGCGACGCCCTCGCCGCCGGCGAGGCGGCGGTCCGCGCCGCGGGCGGCGGCCCGCCGGCGGTCATGGCGCTGGCGGCGAGCCGGCTGGGCCGCGCGCACGCCGCGCTGGGTGCCGAGGGTGCCTTCCGGCGGGCCGCGGCCGAGGCGGAGCGGCGCCTGGCGACGGCCGGGGGCGAGCCCCCGCCGCCCTGGCTCTCCGGGCTGGACGCGGGTGAACTCGCCGTCCAGCGCGGGCTGGCACTGCTGGACCTCGGTCTCGCCGCTGAGGCGCGTCCGCTGCTGGAGCTCGGCCTGGCCGTCTGCGACCCCGCTCGCATCCGCGACCGAGCCCTGTACGCCGCCCGCGCCGCCCGCGCCCGCGCGCTCACCGGCGACCCGGACGGCGCCCGCTCACTGGCCCGCGAGGCCTTCCGGCTCTCGGCCAACTGCGGCTCCCCGCACCTGACCGGTGTCCTGGAGCCTCTGGCCCCGCTGCTGGCCCCGGAGCGCTGAGACCGCTGACGGCCGGCTGCCCGGCGGTCCGTCACGGCCTCTGCGCGGCAGGACTGACGACGACGGCCAAGGGCACATGGCCAAGGGGGTGAAGGACCTGTGCCGCGTAAGGGCCGCGGCTCCTGGCTGACGCCCCTTACCACTGCTGCCTCGGGCCCCTGTGGCCAGGTGTCCCCGGGGCGCGGCCGGCCGGTCGCGCGTCAGACGCGGGTCAGCCGCACCACGGGGATCTCCCGGTCCGTCTTCTGCTGGTACTCCTCGTAGGGCTGGTACACCTCCACAAGGTGCGGCCACACCCGGGCCTTCTCGCTGACGGGCAGCACCTCGGCGCGCGCGGTGAACCGCTCGCCGCCGACCCGCAGATGCACCTCGGGGTTCTCCTGGAGGCTGAGGAACCACACCGGGTGGCTGTCCGAACCGCCCTTGGAGGCGACGATCAGGTAGCCGTCGCCGTCACGGCCGTAGATGAGCACGGTGCGGCGCCACGTGCCGCTGCGGCGTCCCTGGTAGTCCAGCAGCAGGCAGGGCGAGCCGTTGAGGTCCGTCCCCTCGGTGCCGTCTGACTCCTCGTACTTCTTGGCCTGTTCGGCCACCCACGGCGTGGGGCTGATCTGTACGGCGGCAGGGTCGTACGCGCTCATCGCGGAAGCCTCCATAGGGAGTCGGTTCGTTCGGCGCGGTACCGCGCGGTACCGCGCAGGACGCTCCCGGCACGGACGGCCCGGCGGGAGTCCCGCACCGCCGCCGCACCGGGGCGCAACGCCACACTAGCGCCGAGACCGGCCGGAGCCGCCTGTCAGCGAGGTGTCATGCCGGTTTCCGGCACCGCGCCCGCGGGGGCGGCCCATGCGCGGCCACGGGGGCGCCAGGCGGAGTGGATCGTGCCGGGAGGGCACGACGCACGGGTACGGGGCCGCCCCCCTCCGACCCGCTGAGCGAGCGCTCAGTCGGACCTTGCCAAGAGGGGAACCCGTTCCTAGCATCGCGAAGGTGACGTCAGAACCGTCGAAACCGGAGCCCGGCCCTCCGGCCGGCCCGCTGGCAGGTGTCCGTGTCCTCGAACTGGCCGGCATCGGTCCCGGACCCTTCGCCGCCATGCTCCTCGCCGACCTGGGCGCCGACGTGGTCCGGGTCGACCGTCCCGGGGGCCAGGGACTGGGCATCGATCCGGCCCACGACGTCACCAACCGCAACAAGCGCTCCGTGCTGGTCGACCTCAAGTCCCCCGGAGGCGCCGCCGCCGTGCTCGCCCTGGCGGCACGCGCGGACATCCTCGTCGAGGGCTGGCGCCCCGGCACCGCCGAACGCCTCGGCGTCGGCCCGGAGCCCTGCCTGGCGCGCAACCCCCGTCTGGTCTACGGCCGGATGACCGGCTGGGGCCAGGACGGCCCGCTGGCCCCCGCGCGGGCCACGACATCGCCTACATCGCCGTCACCGGAGCGCTGGCCCTCTCCGGGCCGCCCGACGGCGCGCCCACCGCGCCGGCGAACCTGCTCGGCGACTACGCCGGCGGCGCCCTCTACCTGGTCTCCGGGGTGCTCGCCGCCCTTCACCACGCCCGCGCCCACGGCGTCGGCCAAGTCGTGGACGCGGCCGTCGTGGACGGCACCGCCCACCTGACCGCCTTCCTCCACGGCATGCGCGCCGCCGGCGCCTGGCAGGACCGGCGCGGCGCCAACCTGCTGGACGGCGGCGCCCCGTTCTACGGCGTCTACGCCACGCAGGACGGCGGCCACATGGCCGTCGGGGCCCTGGAGGAGCGCTTCTACGGCGAGTTCTGCGACCGCCTCGGGCTGACCTCCAAGGAGGCCGGACTGCGCGACGACCCGGACAGCTGGCCGCGGCTGCGCGACCGGATAGCCGACCGCTTCCGCACCCGCACGCGCGAGGAGTGGACGGCCGTCTTCGAGGGCGGGGACGCCTGCGTGGCGCCCGTGCTCGACCTCGGCGAAGCCCCTGGCCATGCCCACCTGGCTGCCCGAGGCACGCTCACCTCGTACGCGGGTGCGGTCCAGCCGGCGCCCGCGCCGCGCTTCTCCGCCACCCCGACGGCCCTGCGCCGCCCGCCCGCCCTTCCCGGCGCGAACACCGCGGAGGTCGCCCGCGACTGGGACGCCCCCGCGCTGGTCCCGACCGCGGACTGACGGTCGTGCACCGCGCCCGCACCGCCCGCCCACCTCACCGAAAGGCCCGACGTGAGCACCGAAGCCTACGTCTACGACGCCATCCGCACCCCCCGCGGGCGCGGCAAGCCGAACGGAAGCCTGCACGGCACCAAGCCGATCGACCTCGTCGTGGGCCTCATCCACGAGGTCCGGCGGCGCTTCCCCGGCCTGGACCCCGCCGAGATCGACGACATCGTCCTCGGCGTCGTCAGCCCGATCGGCGACCAGGGCTCCGACATCGCCCGCGTCGCCGCCATCGCCGCGGGGCTGCCCGACACGGTCGCCGGCGTCCAGGAGAACCGCTTCTGCGCCTCCGGCCTGGAAGCGGTCAACCTGGCCGCCGCCAAGATCCGCTCCGGTTGGGAGGACCTCGTCCTGGCCGGCGGGGTCGAGTCGATGTCCAGGGTCGCCATGGGCTCGGACGGCGGCGCCTGGGCCATGGACCCGATGACCTCCTTCGAGACCGGCTTCGTCCCCCAGGGCATCGGCGCCGACCTGATCGCGACGCTCGGCGGCTGGACCCGCCGCGACGTCGACTCCTACGCGGCCATGTCCCAGGAGCGCGCCGCCGAGGCGTGGAAGGAGGGCCGCTTCGACCGCTCCGTGGTCCCCGTGGCCGACCGCAACGGCCTGACCGTCCTCGACCGCGACGAGCACATGCGCCCCGGGACCACCGCGGAGTCCCTGGCCGCCCTCAAGCCGTCCTTCGCGGCGGTCGGCGAGGCCGGCGGGTTCGACGCCGTCGCGCTGCAGAAGTACCACTGGGTCGAGCGGATCGACCACGTCCACCACGCCGGCAACTCCTCGGGCATCGTCGACGGCGCCGCCCTCGTCGTCATCGGCAGCAAGGAGGCCGGCGAGCGCAACGGCCTGACCCCGCGTGCCCGCATCGTCTCCGCCGCCGTCTCCGGCTCCGAGCCGACCATCATGCTGACCGGGCCCGCGCCCGCCTCCCGCAAGGCACTGGCCAAAGCCGGCCTGGGGGTCGAGGACCTGGACCTCATCGAGATGAACGAGGCGTTCGCCGCGGTGGTGCTGCGCTTCGCCTCCGACCTGGGCGTCAGTCTGGACAAGGTCAACGTCAACGGCGGCGCCATCGCCATGGGGCACCCGCTGGGCGCAACCGGGGCGATGCTCCTGGGCACCCTCGTCGACGAACTGGAGCGCCGCGACCAGCGCTACGGCCTCGCCACCCTGTGCGTGGGCGGCGGCATGGGTGTGGCCACCGTCGTCGAACGCCTCTGACGCCCTCAGGACCGCCCACGACGGGCCCACGACGGCCGCGACCACCGCTGACGGCTCTTGACGGCCCTTCGCGGCCCTGAACGGCCCGGTCGCCCTCTCGCCACCCGACACCCGCCGCGCATCATGCCCCAGCCCCGCCCACGCCCCCGCACCGGACCCGACGGAGCACCCACCCCATGAGCGAGCCCACCACCATCCGCTGGGAGCAGGACGACGACGGCGTCGTCACCCTCGTCCTGGACGACCCTTCCCAGTCCGCCAACACGATGAACGCGGCCTTCATCACCTCCCTCGACGCCGTCGTCGACCGCCTGGAGGCCGAACGCGACAGTATCCGCGGTGTGATCGTCACATCGGCCAAGAAGACCTTCTTCGCCGGCGGCGACCTGCGCGACCTGGTGCGCGCCACCCCGGAGACCGCCGAGCAGGTCTTCACCGACTCGCTGCGCGTCAAGCGCGCACTGCGCCGCCTGGAGACCCTCGGCAGGCCCGTCGTGGCCGCCATCAACGGCGCCGCGCTGGGCGGCGGCTTCGAGATCGCCCTCGCCTGCCACCACCGCGTGGCCCTGGACACGCCCGGCACCCGGATCGGCTGCCCGGAGGTGACCCTCGGCCTGCTCCCCGGCGGCGGTGGGGTCGTGCGCACCGTCCGCCTCCTCGGCATCGCCGACGCCCTCCTCAAGGTGCTGCTCCAGGGCCGCCAGTACGACGCCCCGCACGCCCTGGAGGCCGGCCTGGTCCACGAGACCGCCGCCGACCGCGACGAGCTGCTCACCCGGGCCCGCGCGTTCGTCGACGCCAACCCCGAAGCCCGCCAGCCCTGGGACGAACCCGGCTACAAGATCCCCGGCGGCACCCCCAGGAGCCCCGCCCTCGCCGCGAACCTGCCGGCCTTCCCCGCCAACCTCAGCAAGCAGCTGGCCGGCGCCCCCTACCCGGCACCCCGCAACATCCTGGCCGCCGCGGTGGAGAGTTCCCAGGTCGACATCGACACGGCCTCCACCATCGAGGCGCGCTACTTCGCCGAGACCGCCTGCGGCCAGACCGCCACGAACATGACGCAGGCGTTCTTCTTCGACATGCAGGCGGTCAACTCCGGCGCGAGCCGCCCCAAGGACGTTCCCGTCCGCAAGGCCGCCAAGGTGGCCGTCCTGGGAGCCGGCATGATGGGCGCCGGCATCGCCTACTCCTGCGCCCGGGCCGGTCTTCAGGTCGTCCTCAAGGACGTCACCCCGGAGGCCGCCGAACGAGGCAAGGCCCACTCCGCCGCCCTGCTCGACAAGGCCCTGGCCAAAGGCCGCACCACCCCCGAGAAGCGCGACGCCCTGCTCAGCAGGATCACCCCCACCGCCGACCCCGCGGACCTGGCCGGCTGCGACACCGTCATCGAGGCCGTCTTCGAGGACGCCGCCCTCAAACACAAGGTATTCCAGGAGGCCGAGGGCGCCGTGGCGCCCGACGCCCTGCTGTGCTCCAACACCTCGACCCTGCCCATCACCGCCCTCGCCGAAGGCGTCGGGCGCCAGGCCGACTTCGTCGGCCTGCACTTCTTCTCGCCCGTGGACCGCATGCCGCTGGTGGAGATCATCCGCGGCCGCGCCACCGGCGACGAGGCACTGGCCCGCGCCTTCGACCTGGTGCGGCAGATCCGCAAGACGCCCATCGTGGTCAACGACTCCCGGGGCTTCTTCACCTCCCGGGTGATCGGCCAGTTCATCAACGAGGGCATCGCCATGGTCGGCGAGGGCGTCCCCGCAGCGTCCGTCGAGCAGGCCGCCGCCCAGGCCGGCTACCCGGCCAAGGTGCTCTCCCTCGTCGACGAGCTCACCCTCACCCTGCCGCGCCGGATCAGGGCCGAGGCGCGCGCCGCCGTCGAAGCCGCCGGCGGCACCTGGCGGCCCCACCCCGCCGACGAGGTCGTGGACCGCATGGTCGACGAGTTCAAGCGCCCCGGACGCAGCGGCGAAGCCGGCTTCTACGAGTACGAGGACGGTCACAGGACCCGGCTGTGGCCGGGACTCGCCGAGCATTTCGGCCGCCCCGGCGCCGAGAGCGCCGTGCCCTTCCGCGACCTGCGCGAACGCATGCTCTTCGCCGAGGCGCTGGAAACGGTGCGGCTGCTGGAGGAGGGCGTGCTGACCTCCGTCGCCGACGCCAACATCGGCTCCCTGCTGGGCATCGGCTTCCCGGCCTGGACCGGTGGCGTCCTCCAGTACGTCAACGGGTACGAGGGCGGTCCGGCCGGCTTCCTCGCGCGGGCCCGCGAGCTCGCCGCCGCCTACGGCGAACGGTTCAGCCCGCCCGCGCTGTTGGAGCGGAAGGCCGCGTGCGGCGAGCCCTTCACCGACTGAGCGGCCACGCGCCTCCGGCGTAAGGACCGCTTTCCAGACGGTCCGGTCCTTACCGCCCACCCGGTCCCCGAGGTCAGCGGCCGGCGGCACACCCGAAAGGGCCACCCGCCGGCCTACCAGCGGCCGGCGGGGCGCACCCCGCCGCGGGCTCCCCGCCGGCGGTCTCCGCCCCACGCCTCACCACCTTCGCCGACGCACGCTGAAAAGCCGTCAGCAGGACGGAGACAAGCGGCGGCCGCGCCGGCGGGGCCAGGGAGCCGTCCAAGCGCTGCCAGCGCCGACGAAGCGCCGACGAAGCGTCGATGAGCGCCGATGACGCGTCGACGAAGCGCCGATAAGAGGATGCGCACGCCCGGGCGGCGCTGCCAGGATGCCCGGCGTGACAGCAGACCCCGGCCTGCGGGCGCCCCTGAGCGTGCGGCCCCACCCCGTGGCCGCCCCGGAGTCGCAGGCCCTCCTGCGGCGCTACTACACCGAGTTGGTCAGCCGGTACCACGGCCGGCCCACCGACGACGCCGAGGTCTCCGCGGTGCTCGCCGAGGAGCCCAGCGACGACCTGACCCGCCCCACCGGCGAGTTCACCGTCGCCCGGCTCGACGGCATCCCTGTCGGCTGCGCGGGGGTGCGCGCGGTGAGCGGCGCCACCGTCGAACTCACCCGCGTCTACGTCGCCCCCGAGGCCCGTCGCCGCGGCGTCGCCTCGGTACTGGTGGCCGCTGCCGAGGAGCTGGCCCGGGAGGCGTTCGGCGCCTCGCGTATGCGGCTGGACACCCGCCGCGACCTGGTGGAGGCCCGTGCCCTGTACGCCCGGCTCGGCTACCAGGAGGTGGCGGCCTTCAACCGCAGCCCCTACGCCGACCACTGGTTCGAGAAGCCGCTGAGCCGTACCTGACCCAGCGCCGCAGCCGCGCCACGCCGCCGTGCCGTCCGGGGAGCCCGCCTTCCCGTACCCGGCCGCCGCCTCCTCTACGATGCAGACGAACGGCGGACAGCCGCCAGACGGCGGGCCCGCGAACGGGCCCCCTCCGCGCGGCGGGCGAGCTTAGGAGCGAGATCATCAGCGGCAACGTGTCGGTCGAAGCCAGGATCGCCGAGGAACTCGGCGTACGCGAAGGACAGGTCAGGGCGGCCGTCGACCTGCTGGACGGCGGAGCCACCGTCCCGTTCGTCGCCCGCTACCGCAAGGAGGCCACCGGCGCGCTGGACGACGCCCAGCTGCGTGCCCTGGAGGAGCGCCTGCGCTACCTGCGGGAGCTCGACGAGCGCCGGGCGGCCGTCCTGGAGTCCATCGAGGCGCAGGGCAAGCTGGACGACGCGCTGCGCGCCCAGATCGAGGCCGCCGACTCCAAGGCACGCCTGGAGGACATCTACCTGCCCTACAAGCCCAAGCGCCGTACCAAGGCGCAGATCGCCCGTGAGGCGGGCCTTGAGCCCCTCGCCGACGCGCTGCTGGCCGACCCCGGCGTCGACCCGCAGGCGGAGGCCGCGCGCTACGTCGACGCGGACAAGGGCGTGGCCGACGCGTCCGCCGCCCTCGACGGGGCCCGAGCCGTCCTCACCGAGCGCTTCTCGGAGGACGCCGACCTGGTGGGCGAGCTGCGCGAGCGCATGTGGCAGCGCGGCCGGCTGGTCGCCAAGGTCCGTGAGGGCAAGGAGGAGCAGGGCGCGAAGTTCTCCGACTACTTCGACTTCGCCGAGCCCTTCACCAAGCTGCCCTCCCACCGGGTGCTGGCCATGCTCCGCGGCGAGAAGGAGGAGGTCCTCGACCTCACCCTGGAGCCCGAGGAGCCCACCGACGGCCCCACCAGCTACGAGCGGCGCATCGCCCAGCGCTTCGGCGTCGCCGACCGCGGCCGGCCCGGCGACCAGTGGCTCGCCGACACCGTCCGCTGGGCCTGGCGCACCCGCTTCCTCGTCCGGCTCGGCATCGACCTGCGCGTCCAACTGCGGCAGAACGCCGAGGACGAGGCGGTTCGGGTCTTCGCGGCCAACCTGCGGGACCTGCTGCTCGCCGCGCCCGCCGGCACCCGCGCCACCATGGGGCTCGACCCCGGTCTGCGCACCGGCGTCAAGGTCGCGGTCGTCGACGGCACCGGCAAGGTCGTCGCCACCGACACCATCTACCCGCACGTCCCCCGCAACCGCTGGGACGAGTCCCTGGCCACCCTGGCGCGCCTGGCCGCGGCTCACCAGGTGGATCTCATCGCCATCGGCAACGGCACCGCCTCCCGGGAGACCGACAAGCTCGCCGGCGAGCTGATCAGGAACCACCCCGAGCTCAAGCTCACCAAGGCCGTGGTCTCCGAGGCCGGCGCCTCCGTCTACTCGGCCTCCGCGTACGCCTCGGCCGAACTGCCCGACATGGACGTCTCCCTGCGCGGGGCCGTGTCCATCGCCCGCCGCCTCCAGGACCCGCTGGCCGAGCTGGTGAAGATCGACCCGCGCTCCATCGGCGTGGGCCAGTACCAGCACGACCTTTCCGAGGCGAAGCTGTCGCGCTCCCTGGACGCCGTCGTGGAGGACTGCGTCAACGGCGTCGGCGTCGACGTCAACACCGCCTCGGTGCCGCTGCTGCGCCGGGTCTCGGGCGTCACCGAGGGCCTGGCCGCGAACATCGTCTCGCACCGCGACGCCAACGGGCCGTTCCGCACCCGCAGGCAGCTCAAGGACGTCGCCCGGCTGGGTCCCAAGGCGTACGAGCAGTGCGCCGGCTTCCTGCGCATCCAGGGCGGCGAGGACCCGCTGGACGCCTCCAGCGTGCACCCGGAGTCCTACCCGGTGGTGCGGCGGATCAGCGCCAGCGCGCAGACCGACATCCCCTCGCTGATCGGCAACACCGCGGTCCTGCGCGGTCTGCGCCCGAAGGAGTTCGTCGACGACTCCTTCGGCCTGCCCACGGTCACCGACATCCTCGCCGAGCTGGAGAAGCCCGGCCGGGACCCGCGCCCGGCCTTCAGGACCGCCGCCTTCAAGGAGGGCGTCGAGGCGATGACCGACCTCCGCCCGGGGATGATCCTGGAGGGCGTGGTCACCAACGTGGCGGCGTTCGGCGCCTTCGTGGACGTCGGTGTCCACCAGGACGGCCTCGTCCACGTCTCCGCGCTGTCCGACGCGTACGTCTCCGACCCGCGCGAGGTCGTCAAGCCGGGTGACATCGTCCGCGTCAAGGTGCTCGACGTCGACCTCCCGCGCAAGCGGATCTCGCTGACACTCCGCCTGGAGGACGAGGCCCGGTCGCAGCGCGGCGGCGGGGCCGGCCGCGGCAATCCGCCTCGGCAGGGGGGAAACCCGCCCCGCCAGGGCGGACGCGGCGGTCAGGGCGGCCAGGGCGGCGGTCAGGGCGGCCAGCGGCGCGGATCGGATCAGCCCGCCCCCGGCGGGGCGATGGCCGACGCGTTGCGCCGCGCGGGCCTGACCGGGGGCCGCTGAGCTCCGCTCCGTCCAGCCGCCGCGGGGGCGGGACGCCGTAGACCGGGGCGTCCCACCCCCCCAGCGGCACGGCGGGAGCCGGGAACCGGACTCCCCCGCCGAGCGTTCACAGGTAGCAGAGGCGAGGACGCGGCGCGTACCGCCGCGGAACGGAGGCGGGGAGCATGACCAGTCGTGGAAAGGTCGCCGTCGGCGGCGTGGCGGTGGGGCTGATCCTGCTGCTGTGGATTCCCTGGTGGCTGTCGGTCCTGATCGTCCTGGGCGTCCCGGCGGTGGCCTACTTCAGCCTGGACTCGTCCCAGCGGCGCCGCCTGCGCCGGATCTCCCGCCGGCAAATCGGTCGCTGACCTGGACGCTCCAGCGTAGGGTCGGTTGCCAGGCAGGGCGTCCGACCGAGGGGGATCCCATGGACAGCGGTACCGTCGTCGCGGTCAGCCGGGACGGGGACCACCGGTTCAGCAAGCCCGTGCGCAGCCGCATCCGCCTGCTGGCCGGCCTCGGTGTCGAGGGCGACGCCCACCTCGGCACCACCGTCCAGCACCGGTCCCGGGTCAGGCGGGACCCCACCCAGCCCAACCTGCGCCAGGTCCACCTGATGCGCGCCGAGCTCTTCGAGGAGCTGAGCGCGAGCGGGTACGAGGTGGGGCCCGGCGAACTCGGCGAGAACATCACCACGCGCGGCCTGGACCTGCACTCCCTGCCCACCGGCACCCTGCTGCGGATCGGCGGTGAGGCCGTCGTGGAGATCACCGGCCTGCGCAACCCCTGCCGCCAGATCGAGGCATTCCGCAGCGGCCTCCTCAAGCAGGTCGTCGGGCACGACGCCGACGGCGGCGTCGTCCGCAGGGCAGGCGTTATGGGTGTCGTCGTGGCCGGCGGGACGGTGAAGCCGGGCGACCCCGTAGTCGTGGAACTGCCCGCCGGCCCGCACCGTCCGCTGGAAAAGGTCTGAAGGTCCGATGACGACCGCACACGCGATCGGCGTACCAGGTGACGCGGCGCGCCCGGCCGGGGCAGTCCGGTGCGTCGACGCCCTCGTCGCCCACCTCGACGCCAAGGGCAGCGCGAAGTACCTGTACTTCTGGGGCCACCGTCCGCAGCGCGACGGCTCGGTGGGCACCGGGTGCCTGAGCCAGTGGTGGCCGTCCCCCTTCACGGTCGACGGCGTCGCCCATGCCACGGCGGAGCACTGGATGATGGCCGGCAAGGCCCGCCTCTTCGGTGACACCGACGCCGAGGAGCGCGCTCTGGCGGCGCCCCACCCCAAGGCGGCCAAGTCCGTCGGCCGCGCCGTACGCGGCTTCGACGAGGAGATCTGGTGCCGGGAGCGCTATGCCCTCGTCGTCCAGGGCAGCGTCCACAAGTTCCGCGCCCATCCCGACCTGCGGGCGTTCCTTGCGGGCACCCGGCGCAGGGTGCTGGTGGAGGCCAGCCCGCTGGACCGGGTCTGGGGCATCGGCCTGGCGGCCGACGACGAGCGGGCCGCCAACCCCCGCTCCTGGCGCGGCCTGAACCTGCTCGGCTTCGCCCTGATGGAGGCACGCGAACGCCTTGCCGCGGAGGACACGGCCGGGGCGGCCGAGTGACCGCGGCATGAAGGAGCGCGTGGTCGTCGTCGGCGGCGACGCCACCGGCATGTCCGCCGCCTCCCAGGTGCGCAGGCGGCGGTCGCCCGAGAATCTGGAGATCATCGCGTTCGAGAGGGGACGGCACGTCTCCTACAGTGCCTGCGGCATCCCCTACTGGGTCGGCGGCGTCACCGGCGGGCCCGGCGCCCTGGTCGCGCGCAGCGTGGACGACCACCGTTCCCACGGCATCGACGTGCGCCTGGGCACCGAGGTGACCGCGCTCGACCTCGAACGGGGGCGGCTCCTGGCCCGCGAGCCCGACGGCCGCGAGAGCTGGACCTCCTACGACCACCTGGTGCTCGCCACGGGCGCCACCCCGGTGCGCCCACCGCTTCCCGGTATCGGCGCCGAGGGCGTCTACGGCGTGCAGACCCTCGACGACGGGGAAGCGGTGCTCCGCGGCCTGGAGCGCGGCGGAGTGCGCCGAGCCGTGGTCGTCGGCGGTGGCTACATCGGCGTGGAGATGGCCGAGGCGATGCTCCGCCGGGGCCTGGAGACCACCCTCGTCGAACGCGGGCCGCAGCCCATGGACACCCTCGACCCGGACATGGGGAGAGCGGTGCGGGAGGCCATGGAGAACCTGGGCGTGGCCGTCGTCTGCGACGCCCCGGTCCGGGAGATCCGCACCGACGGGGCCGGCCGGGTGCGCGCCGTGGCCACCGACGACGCCGAGTACCCCGCCGACCTGGTGGTGCTCGGCCTGGGCGTGCGTCCGGCGACCGGCCTCGCCCGGGACGCGGGGCTACCGCTCGGAAAGCAGGGCGGACTCCTCACCGAACCGTCGATGCGGGTGCGCGGCGCCGAACGCGTCTGGGCCGGCGGGGACTGCGTGGAGGTCCGGAACCTGGTCTCCGGCGCCTTCCAGCACATCGCCCTGGGCACCCACGCCAACAAGCACGGCCGGGTGATCGGGATCAACATCGGCGGCGGCGAGGCGGAGTTCCCGGGCGTGGTCGGCACCGCGGTGAGCAAGGTCTGCGACGTGGAGATCGGCCGGACCGGGCTGAACGAGTCCCAGGCACGGGCCGCCGGACTGGACTTCGCCGCCGTCCGTGTGGAGTCATCCAACCGGGCCTCCTACTATCCGGGCGCCGCCACGATGACGGTGAAGATGCTCGCCGAGCACGGCACCGGGCGGCTGCTGGGTATGCAGGTCGTGGGCGGTGAGGGTGCCGCCAAACGGGTGGACCCCGTCGCCGTAGCCCTCACCGCGCGGATGACCGCCGAGCAGGTCGCCGGCCTCGATCTCGGCTACGCGCCGCCGTTCGCCACCGTGTGGGACCCGGTGCAGGTCGCCGCCCGCAAGGCCGTCGACGCCGTCGCGGCAGGACCTCGGGGCGACTGAGCGGGCCGACCAGGCCGGGCGTTCCGCGCGTGTGGGCCCGCCGGCGCTCAGGGCGCCGCGGCTACAAGACCGCCCAGCGCCCCCAACAGCCTCGGCAGGGACGGGCCCCGGCCGACCGGCAGGACCTCGCCCGGTGCGTCGTCGAGGAGGACGAAGGCGACATCGTCGGCCCGGCCGACGAGACTCCAGCCAGGGCCGTCGGCCCGTACCGTCCCGTAGGCGGTCCGCACCCGCCCGGGCGGAGGCGGGGTCCGCACGTACTCCTCGGCGGCGGCGAGGACGGCCCGCACCCCGGGATGCGAGACGCCGGGCGCGGCGCCGGGCACCGGGCCGCCGTCCGCCGCGGCCGCGTCGGCTGCGTCCGGTGCCGGGCTGTCCGAGTCCGGACCGTCCGAAGGAGCGGCGGCCTCGCCGGACGACCGGCCACCGCCGGCGCTGTCCGGGCCGGTCCCGGCCGGGGGCGCTCCCGCGCCGTCCACCGCGTCGAAGGCGTCTCGCCACTTCCGCCAGCGCATCGCGATCTCGTCGGCGCCCTGCCGCCGCTGCGCCGGACCCCACACCGACACGTCGGGCGGTGCCAGGACGGGGCCGGCGTCGGCCTCCTCGCCCGGATCATGCGGCTCCGGCACACCGGGCGCGGCGACGGCGAGGGGCAGCGGCCAGCCCGGCAGGGAGGCGATCATGGTGTCCTCGTCCGGCGACAGGTCGTACGGCAGGCCGCAGTCCCAGGCAGCCAGGGCGCAGGCGACCATCGCCGCGTCGGTGGTGGCCACCGTCCACCGCGCCCCGGCCCTGTCCTGGCCGAACACCAGCCCGTAGCCGGTCGGCAGCGCCGCAAGGCCCAACTCCGCACAGGCCGCCGGGTAGTCGTCCCCCAGCACCGCCGGATAGCGGCCGGGAGTGAGTGTCGCCGCGGTGAGCACCAGCAACTCGCCCTCGTCCAGAACCTCGGCGCCAGGAGGGGCCGCTGCGTCCGGCGGGGCCGCCGACGGGCGCTCCGGTGTGTCCTGACCCATTCCGTTCCTCCCTCTCCCCCGGTCCGCCGCACCCTAACCAGCGGGTAACGTCCGAGTCGAGGGGGCGTGGCGTGCCGAAATCGCGAGAGTCCGGTGACGTTTCCGCAGACGGGTGGGAGAGGCGCCCGCCTCGGATGCGGGGCATGTCGCCCGTTGGCGCGCCCACTTCGTCTGCCCGTCGTGCCGTGTCTCCCGGAAGACGGAGCCCGGCATCCGGCGCGAGCACGCCACCCGCAGGGGCGGAGGCTCCTCGGTCGACGCCGGTCCGCAGTTCGCCGAGCCGCGCCGACGCGATGTCCCGGCCCGGCGTGCCGTCTCCGCCCTGCTCGCCGTAGAGCTGGCCTTCCACCGGGCGTGCGCGTGCTGCGACGACGGGCCGGGCTACCGGCCTCGCACGCCGCGCGGGGGCCGCTCGCGGCTCGCCCGTGCGGCCGCAGCGGGGGTGCCGCGCGCGGTGGCGCCGGCCTGCCCCGCTCCGGAGAGAAGCGACTGTCCTCCGGCAAGCGGGGCGTTCCGTCTCCCGGCGGAGATCACCGGGCTCCGGCGGGGCGCAGCCGGAGCGGTGCCTCCTGACCGTCGGCGCCGGACGGGGCGCCGCCAAGCCGTCGAGTAGCCGGAGTTCCCAGCCGTTGGCCGCCGGCACCCTGCCCACCTGCGGCTGAGTCCCGGATGCCGGCGGGGCTCGGAGTGCGTCCGTGCCGGGCGGCCGGTTGCTCGCGGCCGCAGGCGCGGGCAGGGGCCCGCCGTCGGGGGAACCCCACGCTCCCACCCGGCCGCGCCTGCCGGGAAGAACTCCCGGACGCTGTCCGGGTCGCGCGCCTCGTACCCGGGGCCGCCGTCCCGCCCGGTGAGGGTCCAGGGGCGCCGGGGCCGGAGCCCGTCCGCCAGGCCGGCGCCGATCCTCGGAGCCGCCGAGGATTTCCGCCGTGCATCATGGTGGCATGATCACGCTGCGCTCGGTCGGCCTCTTCCTGCTCGCCGCCGTCCTGGAGATCGGCGGCGCCTGGCTGATCTGGCAGGGCCTGCGGGAGCATCGCGGATTCGGCTGGATCGGTGCGGGTGTCGTCTCCCTCGGGCTTTACGGGTTCGTCGCCACCCTCCAGCCGAGCGCCGACTTCGGCCGCATCCTCGCCGCCTACGGCGGGGTCTTCGTCGCGGGATCGCTGGTCTGGGGCATGGTGCTCGACGGTTACCGGCCCGACCGGTTCGACGTGCTCGGGGCCGTGGTGTGCCTGGCCGGTGTCGGGATCATCATGTACGCGCCGCGCGGCGGCTGATTCCGGCCGTTCCTGCCGCGGCAGGCGGCCCGCCTCGCCCCCGCGACCATGGGGAAGTCGCGGACGGGCCGGCGGCGCGGGCGGCCCTGCCCCAGAAGGGGGTTGCTGTTGCGGGCCCGTCGTACCAGGCTGCGTACCGTAGCGGAGAGGGGAGGTCGGCCATGGCGACGAGCAACGGACTCGCGTGGCTGCTCGACGATATGACCCAGCGGGTACCGCATGTGCGGCACGCGCTGGTGCTGTCCAGCGACGGCCTGGTCACGGGTGCCAGCGGAGACCTGGACCGCGGGAAGGCGGAGCATCTTGCGGCGGTGTCCTCCGGGTTCCACAGCCTGGCCGCGGGGGCCGGCCGGCGCTTCGAGGTAGGCGAAGTGCGGCAGACCATGGTCGAGTTCGACGACGGGTACCTCTTCGTCACCGCTGCCGGGGACGGGAGCTGCCTGTCCGTGCTCAGCGGAACGGACGCGGACATCGGGCAGATCGCGTACGAGATGACGCGGCTGGTCCGCCGAGTCGGCGAACACCTCGGGGTCGCAGCCCGCCAGACCGGCATAACACCCGTCTGAACTGCGGTTTTCTCGGAACCGAAAGAGTTATCCACAGGGGCTCGGACGCGTGTCCGCGCCGCGCGTTAGATTCGTGACCGTCGGTGATGAGCGCTGACGTTGAGCGAACGACGCGAGGAGCGATCGGACATGTGTACTCAACAGGGGATGCCCGAGCGGCAGGAGCGGACGCAGGACCAGGAGAGCCGGCCCACCCGGCAGCAGACGGCCGGGCGGATCGCCCTGCCGGCCGATTCGGTGGGTGCGGCATCGCGAAGGCGACGGCTGGGAGCACGCGCGGACGGGGCGGGGGCGCCGGACGGGCGTGTGATGTTCCCGGGGGCCAGCGGTGCGGCGCCGCCGGGGGAGCCGCTTCAGCGGCCGTCGTCCCGGGAAAGGCGGGTTGCGCTACCCGGCCCGGCGGCCCCACCGGGTGCCCCGGCGCCGTGTGCCGATGGGGGCGTCCGGCATGCGGCAGGTTCCGGGGGTTCCGGGGGTTCAGGGAGTGTCGGGGGTACTGGAGGTGCCGGGGGTGCCGGGAGCGCCAGGGGCGGGGGACTGCTCGGCATGAGCGAGGCCCGGCAGGTACTCGGCCTCGACTCCCGCGCCTTCGACACCGCGGTGCAGCTCGGTGAAGTACCTCTGGTGCCCTGCGGACCCCGTACCTGGCGGGTACGCGCGACGGAGGTGGCGCGGCTGCGCGCCGAGCCGGACCACCCCGCGCCGCTGCTGAGCAGAACCCGGCTCGTTGGCAGCACCGAGGCGGCGCGGCTGCTCGGTGTGGGACCGGAGCGGTTCTTCAGGCTGGCCCGCGCGGGCTTCATCCGCCCCGTCCGCTGGTACGTCAACCGCTACCAGGCGCTGGTGTGGCTGTACGCGGCCTGTGAACTGCCCGCCTTCGCCGAGCGGAGCCCGTCGCTGTTGCGGGGCCCGCTGCCGCTGTGGCTGCGCGAAGCCGTCGCCGCGGGCCAGGATGAGCGGGCCCGCGGCTGGCGTGCCCGTCGCGCCGCCCAACTGGTCCGCGACGCCGCTGACGCGTGGGACGAGGCCGCTGTCTGGTCGGCGCTCCTCGGCCCGCAGATGGCAGCAGCGGCCGTGCCGGATGCCGCTGAACGTGCCTACCTGCGGCGGCTGCGTCCGGCGCTGCCGCCGGGCCGGCCGGGGGTGGCGCCTCCCGAGCTGGTGAGGGAGGTGACCCAGGCAGACCATCCGGACGAGATCGCGCTCGCCCTGCTGGCGCTGGCCGATGCCCTGGGCCGGGCCCGCTCCGAGCGCCCGGCTCCGGCAGCGGCCGCGGCGCCTGGTACGGGCGGGGACCGTTCGCATGTCCTGTCCACCGATCCGGTCGTGACGCACGGGACCTCCCTGCTGCGTTTGCCCGTGGCCCCGGCCTCGCAGGCGGCCTCGCCTCCGACGCCGCTCGTCTCGCTTCCGACTCCGCCGCGGGCCGCAGACCTCGCCCGGCCACCGGCTCCGGCTGTGCGGCCGGACCCGCCGGTGAGGGCCGCCACCGCCTCCGAGACGGCGGTCCCGGCACCGGCCGCAGTCCCGGGCGCCGGGTTCCAGCGGTCCGCCGCGGTATCCGGCGCCACGGTCCAGGAGTCCGCACCGGCCGAGCGGTTCGGCCACGTCCGCCCCGGTGTTGAGTCCGTCGCCCGGGGCACGGCGCCGCCACCGCTTCCAGGCCCCGCCACCGGGTCCGACCGCCTGTCCGGGCCGTCCGCCCTCGTACGGGTGCCCGCCGAGAAGGCCGTGCTGCCGCGTCCGCTGCCGCCGGTCTCGGCCGCTTCTCTCGCAGCGGCTCGGTCGGCACCTGTCCCTGCCCCTGCCACCTGGCGGCCGGGGGCGGCTTCGCACGGTGCCTCCGGGGGTGGGGAGTCCTTGCTCCCGAGCGCGCCGCCGCCCGCCGGTCACCTGGTGCGCCCAGCGCGGCCTGGAACCACGGAAGCCGTGCTCCGCCGCCTCGCCCAAGGGCCGGCGGGCGAGTGGCCGCGCGGATCGGCCCCCGCAGACCCCGCAGTTCCCGCAGTCCCCGCAGATCCTGCGGACGCAGGGGCGATCACCTGCCTCGCCGACCCGCCCGCGATCCCGGGACACGCGGCGCCGGAGACCGTGAGCCGCTCGGCCAGGACCGCGGGCCCGGAGCGGGCCCGGGCTTCCGCACGGCCGACGAAAGCCCCTGGCGGCCGACACGCCAGGCCGGGCGGTGGACCAGGAGCGCTGCTGCGGCTGCTGCGCCGCAACCGGGGGGGCCTGAGGCCGCCGGCCGGCCGGCGGCAGGGGTTGTCGTTCCCGCCCGCACGCCCCAACCCCCCGCAGCACCCGGCAGCGGGGCCGGAGCCGGCAGAAGGCGGCCGGGCGGTCGGCGTCCCGTTGTGGGCCGGCCGGCCTGGCCGGCCGGCCCACAGCAGTCAGAGCTCGCCCACGGCAGTGATCCGCAGGACCGCCCGTCCCTCCTCGTCGGAGGCGGCGAGGTCCACCTCAGCAGAAATGCCCCAGCCGTGATCGCCTTCGGGGTCCGCGAAGGTCTGCCGCACCCGCCAGCGGCCCTCGCGCGGCTCCTCCTCGATCCGCAGCAGCTTCGGCCCGCGCGCGTCGGGTCCGGTGCCCAGGTCGTCGTACTCGTCCCAGTAGGCGTCCATCGCGTCGCCCCAGGCGTCGGCGTCCCAGCCGGCGTCGGCGTCCAGATCGCCCAGCTCCTCGTACTTCTCCAGCGCCGCCAACTCCACACGACGGAAGAGCGCGTTGCGTACCAGTACCCGGAAGGCACGGGCGTTGGCGGTCACCGGCTTGACCTGGTCGGCCCGTTCGGCGGCCTGCTCGGCGCTCTCGTCCTCGGGGTTGGCCAACTGCTCCCACTCGTCGAGCAGGCTGGAGTCGACCTGGCGGACGAGCTCGCCGAGCCAGGCGGTGAGGTCCTGGAAGTCCTCGGACTTCAGGTCGTCCGGCACGGTGTGCTCCAGCGCCTTGTAGGCACCGGCCAGGTAGCGCAGCACGATGCCCTCGGTGCGGGCCAGCTCGTAGAAGGAGACGAACTCCGAGAAGGTCATCGCCCGCTCGTACATGTCGCGAACGACGGACTTCGGCGACAGCGGGTGGTCGCCGACCCACGGGTGGCTCTTGCGGTAGACGCCGTAGGCGTGCAGGAGCAGCTCCTCCAGCGGCTTGGGGTGGGAGACCTCCTGGAGCCGCTCCATCCGCTCCTCGTACTCGACCCCCTCCGCCTTCATCTCCGCCACGGCCTCGCCGCGCGCCTTGTTCTGCTGGGCGGCGAGGATCTGCCGCGGGTCGTCGAGGGTGGACTCGACGACGGAGACCATGTCGAGGGCGTAGGAGGGCGATTCGGGGTCGAGCAGGTCGAAGGCGGCCAGCGCGAAGGTGGAGAGGGGCTGGTTGAGCGCGAAGTCCTGCTGGAGGTCCACCGTCAGCCGGACGATCCGGCCCTCGGCGTCCGGCTGGTCCAGGCGCTCCACCACACCGCCGTCCAGCAGCGAGCGGTAGATCGCGATGGCCCGGCGGATGTGCCGCAGCTGGGAGCGGCGGTCCTCGTGGTTGTCCTCCAGCAGCCGGCGCATCGCCTCGAAGGCGTTCCCCGGCCGTGCGATCACCGAGAGCAGCATCGCGTGGGTGACCCTGAAACGCGATGTCAGCGGTTCGGGCTCGGAGGCGATCAACTTCTCGAAGGTGTTCTGTCCCCAGCTGATGAAACCGTCGGGCGCCTTCTTGCGGACGACCTTGCGGCGCTTCTTGGGGTCGTCGCCGGCCTTCGCCAGGGCCCGCTCGTTCTCGACGACGTGCTCGGGCGCCTGCGCCACCACCAGCCCCGCAGTGTCGAAGCCCGCCCGCCCGGCCCGGCCGGCGATCTGGTGGAACTCCCGGGCCCGCAGCACCCGCACCCGCTGGCCGTCGTACTTGGTCAGGGCGGTGAACAGGACGGTGCGGATGGGGACGTTGACGCCCACCCCGAGGGTGTCGGTGCCGCAGATCACCTTCAGCAGGCCCGCCTGGGCCAGCTTCTCCACCAGCCGTCGGTACTTCGGCAGCATTCCGGCGTGGTGCACGCCGATGCCGTGCCGCACGTAGCGCGACAGGTTGCGGCCGAAGGCGGTGGTGAACCGGAAGTTGCCGATGAGCTCGGCGATGGCGTCCTTCTCCGCGCGGGTGCACATGTTGATGCTCATCAGCGCCTGTGCCCGTTCCACCGCGGCCGCCTGCGTGAAGTGCACGATGTACACCGGGGACTGCCGGGTCTCCAGCAGTTCGGTCAGCGTCTCGGTGAGCGGCGTCGTACGGTACTCGTAGCTCAGCGGTACGGGCCGGGTGGCGGAGCGCACCACCGCGGTGGGCCGCCCGGTGCGCCGCGTCAGGTCCGCCTCGAAGCGCGACATGTCGCCGAGCGTCGCCGACATCAGCAGGAACTGCGCCTGCGGCAGCTCCAGCAGCGGGATCTGCCAGGCCCAGCCGCGATCCGCCTCCGCGTAGAAGTGGAACTCGTCCATCACGACCTGGCCGACGTCGGCGTCCCTGCCGTCGCGCAGCGCGATCGAGGCGAGCACCTCGGCGGTGCAGCAGATGACCGGCGCGTCGGGGTTCACGGAGGCGTCCCCCGTGAGCATGCCGACGTTCTCGGTCCCGAAGAGCTTGCACAGGTCGAAGAACTTCTCCGAGACCAGGGCCTTGATCGGCGCGGTGTAGAAGGTGACCTCGTCCCGGGCCAGCGCGGCGAAGTGGGCGCCGGCGGCCACCAGGCTCTTCCCCGAGCCGGTAGGGGTGGAGAGGATCACGTTCGCGCCGGAGACGACCTCGATCAGCGCCTCCTCCTGGGCCGGGTAGAGCGAGATGCCCTGGCTCTCGGCCCAGCCCGAGAAGGCTTCGAAGAGGGCGTCGGGGTCGGCGTCGGAAGGCAGCTGATCGATAAGGGTCACCCCTCCATCTTGCCCGTAGCGGCGCTCCGGCGCGGAACCGGCGGAGGAGGCGGTGATCATGCCCGGTAGGGTGTGGCCGCGACACACAGCGTCGACATCACGTCAACTCCGCCGTCAGGCGGCCGAATCGGGGGTACCGCACCGCCATGATGGGACCAGCGCACTCATTGTCGGGCGCGACGGCGTGGATGGCCGTCGGGGCTGTGGCCGCCGGGCTCGGCGACCCGATGCCCTGGCCCACCCTCGTGGTCGGGGCCCTCATCTGTGCGGGGGCGGCGCTCGCCCCCGACCTGGACCACCCGGCGGCCACGATCTCCCGGGCCTTCGGACCGCTGTCCCGGTTCGCCTGCAAGGTCATCGACGACCTCTCCCACGCCGCTTACCGGACCACCCGGAAGAAGGGTGATCCCGCCGGTCGGTCCGGTGGCCACCGCACCCTCACCCACACCTGGGCCTGGGCGGCGCTGATCGGGGTCGGCAGCTCGGCCCTGGCGGTCTACGGCGGACGGTGGGCGGTGCTGGCCATCCTCTTCGTGCACATGGTGCTCGCGGTGGAGGGCCTGCTGTGGCGGCAGGCGAGGGTCTCCAGCGACGTCCTCGTCTGGCTGCTGGGAGCCACCAGCGCCTGGCTGCTCGCCGGCGTGCTGGACGACCCGGGCAACGGCAAGGCGTGGCTGTTCCACGACGCCGGTATGCACTACGCCTGGATCGGCATGCCGATCGTGCTCGGCGCTCTGATGCACTGCCTGGGTGACGCGATCACCGTCTCCGGGTGCCCGATCCTGTGGCCCATACCGGTCGGCCGCAAGCGCTGGTATCCGGTGGGGCCGCCGAAGTTCATGCGCTTCCGGGCCGGCAGCTGGGTGGAGGTCAAGGTGCTCACCCCGGTGTTCTTCGTGGTCGGCGGTGCGAGCGCGCTGGGTGCGCTGGGCCTGTTCAGTTAGTGCCGCGACCGGCCTTTCCGGCCGGTCCGCGACAGGTCCCTCCTGCCCGGGGTCCGCTGGGCCTGTTCCCGGATGCCGCCGGTTTGGTCTGCCCGGCGGTCGTGCGGGCCCGGGAAGGCCCCCGCCACCCGGAGCGCTTCCCGCGCGGCTCCGGCCCGATGCCACCGCCTGCTCGCGGAGTACGGCCGGCCGGGCACACGGCTGCTCCTGTCCGGCGCCCATCCGAGACCCGGGGCGCTCGTCCGCGTGTGCGGACGAATCGAACGCCGCGTTGCCGGATTGGCCCTGCCGCGGCCCGAGACGGCACACTGTCTGGTCTCCGAGAGCGGGCCGTGGCCACAGACCGTGTCCGGCCCGGTACATGTTCCTGTCGCAGAGGGGTTTCCATGAAGGGCTTTCGCGCATTCCTGCTGCGCGGCAACGTCGTCGACCTCGCCGTCGGTATCGTCGTCGGCGCGGCCTTCACCGCCCTGGTGAACGGCTTTGTCAAGGCGTTCCTGACCCCCATCGTGGGCATGATCAGCGGCGCCACCGGCAACTTCAGCGACAAGGCGTTCCACGCGTCGGGGGTGACCTTCCCCTACGGGGTGTTCATCGACGCGACCATCAGTTTCGTCATCGTTGCCGCAGTCATCTACTTCCTGGTCGTCCTGCCGATGAACCGCATGCAGGAGCGGTTCTTCCCCAAGGCATCCACGGCGCCGATGCGCGAGTGCCCCGAGTGCCTGACCGCGATCCCGGCCGCCGCCAGGCGGTGCAGCGCCTGCACCGCGGTGATCACACCCACCGTCGCCGTCGTGGCCCAGGGCGGCCCCGGCGGGCCCGAGCTCACGAAGTCCCGCGAGGGCTGAGCCGCCCCCGGGTCGGGCCAGGACGGGCGACCCGGCAGGAAAGGCCAGGGAAGAATCAGGGAAGAACGCAGGAAAGAACCAGGGAAGGGTTCAGGCCCCGGAAGGGGTGCAGGCCCCGTGCAGCGCGTCCAGCAGCTCCGAGAGCTGGGCGCGCTGTTCCGTGTCGAGAGGGGCGAGCAGATCGGCCGCGGCCTCGCGCCGGGCGGTCCGTAGCGCCGACAGCGCCGCCCGCCCCTCCTCGCACAGCTCCACGCGCACCACGCGCCGGTTGTCCGGGTCCGGCACCCGCCGGGCCAGGCCCCGTTCCTCCAAGCCGTCGACCAGGGTGGTCACCGCGCGGGGCACCACTTCCAGCCGTTGCGCCAGGTCGGCCATCCGGGGCGGCTCCTCGCAGTGGCTGATCGTCCGCAGCAGCCGGGCCTGCGCGGGGGTGATGCCGAGCGGCTCCATCAGCCGCCGCTGGGCGCGGCCCAGCCTCCTGCTCACCCCGAGCAGCTGGTCGGCGAGGCGTGCGGTGATCGCGCCGGCCTCGTCGGGGGCCGCGGTGAGCGCGGCGGCGGTACGGGCGTCCATGGCATAAAGCCTATCAGGATGATGTTCATTGTGAGCATAGGTAACAATGACCTACACTCGCTTTGCGACCCTCCGTACCCTGCCCGCCCCGCACCCTGCCCACCCCCATCCCCGAGGAGCCCATTGCGCCCCGAGAACGAACTCGTCAACCGCTGGACACCGCCCAAGCGGACGGACGGCGAGCGCGCCGACGTGCGCCGCATCACGCGTCTCTTCCGCCCCTACCGCGGCCGTCTCGTCGTGGTCGGCGTGCTGGTCGGCCTGTCCTCCCTGGTCTCCGTCGCCTCGCCGTTCCTGCTGCGGGCGATCCTCGACACCGCGATCCCGCAGGGCCGCACCGGGCTGCTCGCACTGCTCGCGCTCGGCATGATCGCCACCGCCGTCGCCAACGGCGTCTTCGGCGTTCTGCAGACCCTGATCTCGACCACCGTCGGCCAGCGCGTCATGCACGACCTGCGCACAGCCGTCTACGAGCGGCTCCAGCGCATGTCGCTGGCCTTCTTCACCCGCACCCGCACCGGCGAGGTCCAGTCCCGCATCGCCAACGACATCGGCGGCATGCAGGCGACCGTCACCTCCACCGCCACCTCGCTGGTCTCCAACCTCACCGCGGTCATCGCCGCCGTCGTCGCCATGGCGGCACTGGACTGGCGGCTGACGATCGTCTCCCTGGTGCTCCTGCCCGTCTTCGTCTGGGTCGCCCGCAAGGTCGGCCGGGAACGGAAGAAGATCACCACCGAGCGGCAGCGGCAGATGGCCTCGATGTCCGCCATCGTCACCGAGTCCCTGTCGGTCAGCGGCATCCTGCTCGGCCGCACCATGGGCCGCTCCGACTCCCTCACCCGCGACTTCGCGACGGAGTCCGAGAACCTGGTGGAGCTGGAGGTCCGCTCCAACATGCAGGGCCGCTGGCGGATGGCCGTCATCGGCATCGTCATGTCGGCGATGCCCGCGCTGCTGTACTGGGCCGCGGGCCTGACGGGCGGCCACGGCGGCCACGGCGGATCGTCGATCTCCATCGGCACCCTGGTGGCGTTCGTCTCCCTCCAGCAGGGCATGTTCCGCCCCACCGTCTCTCTGCTGGCCACCGGCGTGCAGGTGCAGACCTCGCTCGCGCTCTTCCAGCGGATCTTCGAGTACCTCGACCTGCCCGTGGACATCACCGAGCGCCCCGACCCGGTGCGTATCGAGAAGGTGCGCGGCGCCATCGGCTTCGAGGGCGTCGACTTCTCCTACGACCCCGACGCCGAGCCCACACTGCGCGGCATCGACCTCACGCTGCCCGCGGGCGGGAGCCTCGCCGTGGTCGGCGCCACCGGCTCGGGCAAGAGCACGCTCAGCTACCTGGTGCCCCGCCTGTACGACGTGACCGGCGGACGCGTCACCCTCGACGGCGTCGACGTGCGCGACCTCAGCTTCGGCACCCTCGCCGAGTCCGTCGGCGTGGTCTCGCAGGAGACGTACCTCTTCCACGCCTCGGTGGCGGAGAACCTGCGCTTCGCCAAGCCGGACGCCACCGACGAGGAGATCCGGGCAGCCGCACGAGCCGCCCAGATCCACGACCACATCGCGAGCCTGCCCGACGGCTACGACACCCTCGTCGGCGAGCGCGGCTACCGCTTCTCCGGCGGCGAGAAGCAGCGGCTGGCCATCGCCCGCACCATCCTGCGCGACCCGCCGGTCCTCATCCTCGACGAGGCCACCAGCGCGCTGGACACCCGCACGGAGGCCGCCGTCCAGGACGCCATCGACACGCTCTCGGCCGGCCGGACCACCATCACCATCGCGCACCGCCTGTCCACGATCCGCGACGCCGACCAGATCGTCGTCCTCGACGACGGCCGCGTCGTCGAACGCGGCACCCACGAGGAACTCCTCGCGCGGGACGGGCGCTACGCCGCGCTCATCCGCCGCGACACGGACCTGGCCGACTCCGCCGTTCCCGACGGCTCCACCACGGCCCCGCTGAGCCCGGCCGGCTGACCCGCCAAGCCCCGCCGTCCCGCGCTGGGCGGCCCTACCCTTCGGCGGACCCGGACCCGGACCCGGACCCGGACCCGGACCCGGACCCGGACCCGGACCCGGACCCGGACCCGGAGCCTGACGCCGACGCCGACCGGGCGGGCCCTGCGGCACCGTCCGTCACGATGACGACATCGAGGGTGCGGGGGCCGTGTACGCCCTCGACGCGGTCGAGCTCGATGTCGCTGGTCGCCGAGGGCCCGGAGATCCAGGTCTGGGGCCTGGCCGGGTCGAGCCGGGGCACCGCCTGCGGCACCGACCCGAGGACCTGCTCGGGGGCGCGGATGACGCACACGTGATGGTCCGGCACGAGGGTCAGGACGCGGCGGCCCTGCCCCGGGCCGGAGTCGAGGACGATGGTCCCGGTCTCGGCGATCGCGAGGACGCAGCCCGTCACGACGCTGTCGACGGCGTCCAGGTCGACCGGCGTCAGCTGCCCGTCGTCGGGCACCTGCTCGGCGCCGGCCTCGCTCAGCCAGTGCGCGGGCAGCCCGGGCGGCACCACGACCGTGCGTGAGCCGTGCGCCGCCAGAAGTCCGGCGATGGTGCCCGGCAGGCCGTCCTCGGTGGTGCGGTGGACGTGTGCCCGGTAGTCGGCCAGGTGTTCGGCGAGGAGGGCCGTCCGGGCCTCGGGGTCGGCCGCGGTGTGCGAGTCGGCGTAGCGGCGCCGTTCCTCCGGGAACGGTACGGGCGGGCCCGCGGGGGTGTCGCCGAGGGCGCCGCGGATACGGGCGAGGACGGTGTCGCGCGCGTTCATGCCTGGTCCTGGGGGGTGTCGGGGTTCCGGGGCGCGGCGGAGGACGGGACGTCGGGGACGGGCCCGGCGGTACCGTCGGCGGCACCACCGGGTCGGTGGTGCTTCTTCCACCACTGGTGGAAGGTCTCCGCGGGGACCTCCGGCAGGGCGCGGGTGGCCGTCCAGTTCCTGGCGGGGCGGGGAACGGGAGCTGCCGCGGCGTCAGGGCGCGGCCCGCCGTGGCGGCGCGGGTCGCGGCCCGGTAGGCCACCGGGTGGTCGAGCAGCCAGGTGGCGGCCCCCATGGCGGCGCGTTCCGCCGCGTGCCCGCCGCTCTCCCGCGAGCTGCGCTCCCGCAGCTCCACGAGGACCTCGGGGATGTCGATGGCGACGGGGCAGACGTCGTAGCAGGCGCCGCAGAGGCTGGACGCGTAGGGGAGGGAGGCCTCCAACGGTCCCTGCACGCCGTGGAGCTGCGGGGTGAGGATGGCGCCGATGGGGCCGGGGTACGGCGTGCCGTAGGCGTGGCCGCCGGCCCGTTCGTAGACGGGGCACACGTTCAGGCAGGCCGAGCAGCGGATGCAGCGCAGCGCCTGCCGGCCGACCTCGTCGGCCAGGGTGTCGGTGCGGCCGTTGTCGAGCAGCACGAGGTGGAAGTCCCGAGGGCCGTCGGCGTCGGCGGTGCCCGTGAACGTGCTGGTGTACGGGTTCATGCGCTCGGCCGTGGAGGAGCGCGGCAGCAGCTGGAGGAAGACCTCGAGATCGCGCCAGGTGGGGACGACCTTCTCGATGCCGACGACCGAGATGAGGGTCTCGGGGAGCGTCAGGCACATGCGGCCGTTGCCCTCGGACTCCACGACGACCACCGTGCCGGTCTCGGCGACGAGGAAGTTGGCGCCGGAGACGCCCACCTTGGCCCGCAGGAACTTCTCCCGCAGGTGCAGGCGCGCCGCCTCGGCCAGTTCGGCGGGCGTGTTCGTCAGCCCCTCGGGTGCCGGGCGCCCCCACGACGCCATCCGGTCCCGGAAGATGTCCCGGATCTGGTCGCGGTTGCGGTGGATGGCGGGCACCAGGATGTGGGAGGGCTCGTCCTCGCCGAGCTGCACGATGAGTTCGGCCAGGTCGGTCTCGTACGCGGTGACGCCGTGCTCGGCCAGTGCCTCGTTGAGGCGGATCTCCTGCGTGGCCATCGACTTGACCTTGACGACCTCGGTCTCGCCGGTGGCCTTGACCAGGCCCGCCACGATCGCGTTCGCCTCGGCGGCGTCCCGGGCCCAGTGGACCGTCCCGCCGGCCGCGGTGACCGCCTCCTCGGCCTGGAGGAGGTAGTGGTCGAGGTGGGCGAGGGTGTGGTCCTTGAGCGCCTTGCCCGCCTGGCGCAGTTCCTCCCAGTCGTCGAGTTCGGCGACGGCGCTGGCCCGCTTCGCCCGGATGGTGCGGGTGGCGTGCTGGAGGTTGGCGCGTGTCTGGGTGTCGCGGACGGCCCGCGCCGCGGCCTGGGGAAACGTCGGCATCCCGACGAAGGTGCCGGCGGCGCCGGACGTCGCCGGCCGGGCGGCCTCCTGGCGGCGGCGCCCTCCCGGCCGGCCGCGCCCCGGACCGTCAGCGGCTCCGGCTCCGGAAACCGTGCCGCGGTCGGGCGCCCCGGGCGGGGGCGATCCGGCGCCGGGCTGCGGGGTGCGGTCGTCGGGGGTCATCGGGAGCCTCCTGCGGACGGGGCGGCCTTCGGCGCCGGCGCCGTCGCGGCGGTGAGCGGGTGGGGCCGGTCGCGGGTCGCGGCGAGGATGTCGGCGAGGTGGAGGGGCTGGAGCGGGTCGTTGTTGTGGCGGATGAGGCCGCCCAGGTGCATCAGGCACGAGTTGTCCGCCCCGCACAGGACCTGCGCCCCGGTGTCCCGGGCGTGGCCGATCTTGTCGCGGCCCATGGCCGTGGAGACGTCGGGGTTCTTGACGGCGAAGGTGCCGCCGAAGCCGCAGCACTCGTCGGCGTGGCCGAGTTCGCGCAGGTCGATCCCCTCGACCGCGCCCAGCAGCCGCAGCGGGCGGTCGCCGAGCCGGAGGGTGCGCAGCCCGTGGCAGGAGGGGTGGTAGGTGACGGTGTGCGGGAAGTAGGCCCCGACGTCGGTGGTGCCCAGGACGTCGGTGAGGAACTCGGTGAACTCGTAGGTGCGCCGGGCGGTTTCGGCGGCGTGGTCGAGCGCCGGGTCGGCCCGGTCCTCGTCGCGGGCACGCTCGGCCAGGCGCGGGTAGTGGTGGCGGGCCATGGCCGCACAGGAGCCCGACGGGGTGACGATGTAGTCGTAGGAGTCGAAGACGCGGCCGAAGCGGCGCGCCAGCGGCTCGGTCTCGTGCCGGTAGCCGGTGTTGTACTGGGGCTGGCCGCAACAGGTCTGCCCCGCGGGGTACTCGACCTCGACACCCAGGCGCTCCAGCACCGTCACCACCGCTCGGCCCGTGTCCGGATAGAGCACATCGTTCACGCACGTCACGAAGAGGGCCACCTTCATGAGTCCTCCGTGGGGGACGTGGGCAGCGCGCCGGGAAGTCGATCAACCATGGCGCTTATAGTGCCGCACCGGGCGCACGCTTGGGAAGCATACATCCGATGTTTCCGCCGTTCTGGGAACGCTGGCGTGCCACAGCCGGCCCAGCTGCGGCTCCGGAGCCGACCCGAAGCCTCCCGGACCGCCCGCCTGAGCTCCTGCGTGGCCCTGCCGGACGCGTCGTCAGCCCGTGGCGGCCGGCACGGGATCGGCGGCCGCGACCGGATCGGCGGCCGGCGCGGGATCGGCGTCCCACGCGCGATCAGCGTCCGGCGCCAGGGTGCGCCGCCCGCCGTCCGCCCTGGCCGATCCGCGCAGGAGCGCCAGGATCTCGCGTACGGCCGCACGTCCGGCGCGGTTGGCGCCGACCGTGCTCGCCGACGGGCCGTAGCCGACGAGGTGGACCCGAGGGTCGCGCACCACGCGGGTGCCGTCCAGGCGCACCCCGCCGCCGGGTTCGCGCAGCCGCAGGGGGGCGAGGTGGTCGAGGGCGGCGCGGAACCCGGTGGCCCACAGGATGGCGTCGGCGGCGACCTCACGGCCGTCGGACCAGGCCACGCCGTGCGGGGTGATCCGCTCGAACATGGGCTCGCGGCGCAGCCCGCCCCGGGCGCGCGCCTCGCGGACGGCCTCGGTGGCCGCCAGCCCGGTCACGCTCACCACGCTCTGCGGCGGCAGGCCGTGCCGAACCCGCTCGTCGACGCGCGCGATGACGGCCCGGCCCCACTCCTCGTCGAAGGGGGTGTCCCGGAAGACCGGCGGCCGGCGCGTCACCCACGTCGTCCGGGCCGCGCCGCCCGGGCTGTCCAGCTCCATCAGCAGTTGTACGGCGGAGGTCCCGCCGCCCACGACGACCACGTGCTGCCCGGCGAATGCGGTGGCGCCCCGGTACGTGGCGGTGTGCGACTGGCGGCCGAGGAAGTCCTCCTGGCCCGGGTAGCGGGGGACGAAGGGCCGGTCCCAGGTGCCCGTGGCGCTGACCAGGGCCCGCGCGGACCAGGCGCCCCGGGAGCTCTCCACCAGGAGACGCCCGTCGGCGCCGTCGCGCACCGCCGTGACGTGCGCCGGGCGCAGCACCCGCAGGTCGAACGCCTCCTCGTACCGCCGGAAGTACTCGCCGACCACCTCGGCCGAGGGCCGGTCGGGGTCGGCGCCCTCCAGCGGCATGCCCGGGAGCGCGTGTACGCCGTGCGCCTTCGCGTAGGTGAGGCTGGGCCATCGGTACTGCCAGGCGCCGCCGGACCCGGGAGAGTGGTCCAGGACGACGAACCCCTCGCCCGGCGTGAGGCCGGCCCGGCGCAGGAAGTACGCGGCCGAGAGCCCGGCCTGGCCCGCCCCCACGACGACGACGTCCACCCGTGCCGGCGCGTTCCTGGTGCCGCTCGCCGTGCCCGCCGTGCCCGCCGTCGAACCGTCCATGCCTCTGCCAACCGGGCGCCCGCGCGAAAGCTTCCCGGGCAGGCAGGCAGGCAGCTAGGCGGGCGGGCCGCGGCTCCTGCCGGGAACCGCCCGGGGTCAGCCGCTGACGGCCGGCATGCGCGGCTCGGACGCCCACCGGCGCAGCCGCGCCACCCGGTCCGCGGCCTCCTCCAGCCGCGCGAGGCGCAGGTCGCCGTCGGCCACGGCCCGGGCAGCCGCGGCGTGCACGGCCTCGCGTACGCCCGGACCGAGGCCCGGGCCGAGCCGGATCAGGTCCACCCCGGCGATCCAGGCGAGTACGGCCGCCCCCGGCACGCCCCAGGCGGCCACGATCGGCGGGGCGTCGAGCGTGTCGCTCACCACGACTCCGCGGTAGCCCAGCTCGCCGCGCAGCACCCGGGCGACGACGGGCTCCTCCAGGGCCGCGGGCACGTCGGCGGTGACGGCGCGCACCCCGGCGGCCGCGGCCTCCGCGAACGGGCGCGGGTCGCCGGCCCCGGTGAAGGGCCCCAGCGCGGCGGCCACCCCGTGCGACTGGAGCTCCGTCACGAAGGCGGCGGTGGCCCCGGGACGCGGGTCGGGCCGTACGCCGAGGTGGAGGTTCGCGCCCGAGGCGACCAGGGCCGCCGCCGCTGCGGCACCGCGATCGGCCTCCGTGTAGGTGGCGGAGGCTTCCGGGGCGACGGCCTGCGGCGCGGAGACGCCCGGCGGCGCGGAGAGGGCCGGGTCCGGGCGGGCGGTGAGCGCGTCAGGCAGGGCCGAGCGCAGCGCGTCGGCCGCCGCCCGGGCCGCGGGCCCGTCGCCGTGGACGGCGGCCCCCGGGGTGCCCCTCTCAAGGCCGCGCAGTACCCATTCGGGCAGGCGGGGGCCGCTGACGGATGGCAGCAGGCACGAGTCGACCAGAACGGCGAGCCGGTGCGACGCGATCACGGCGTGGTCCTCCTCCGGGGCGCGGCAGGCGGCGGGCTCCGAATGGTACAGACCAATCAACCTCGCGGGCAATGCGGCAGCCCACCCGTCCGACCCCTCCGACGGCCTCCGCCTCGTACGCCGCCCCGTCACGCCCTCCGGGTGCCTGCCGGGCGCCGCGCTCCTCCGCGGCCCCTGCCGCGTGGAGCCCGCCCGGGAGGCAGGGCGGGTGGCGAGCCTTCGCCCGCTCGGCGCGGTGGTTCGGCAGGTCGGCGGCCATGGGCGACCCGTCGGCCCGCGCGTGGGTCCGGCGCCGGCGCCGACCGTCGAGGTGACCTTCGACCGCCTCCGGGCCATCGGCGGTGACCCGCCTGCCTTCGCCGCACGCGCCGAGACATCGGAGGACTGTGTGCGGCGTCTGCGCGTTCGAGCGTCGCCGCAGTTCGGGCAGGGCCGGCTCGTGGGCACGGCCCGCCACGGGGAGGGACCGCCGCTGCTCCTGGCGCCGTGCCTGGCGGAGCGTCACCGCGCGGCGCCGGTCGGGCGTTGAGCGATGATGGACCGATGAGCGAACGGTTCCGCACACAGGAGATCCAGGTACGCACCGGCGACCAGGAGGTCGTGGTGGACCTCACCGGCACGTGCGAGGCGTTCCTCGCCGACGCCGCCTCCGGCCGGGACGGACTCCTGAACGTGTTCGTCCCGCATGCCACCGCCGGGATCGCCGTCATCGAGACGGGCGCGGGCAGCGACGACGACCTGCTCGCCGCCCTGCGCGACCTGCTGCCGGCCGACGACCGGTGGCGCCACCGGCACGGCCCGCGCGGCCACGGGCGCGACCACGTGCTGCCCGCGGTGGTCCCCCCGCACGCCACCCTCCCCGTCCTCCGAGGGCGGCTGGAGCTGGGCACCTGGCAGTCCGTGGTGCTGGTCGACACCAACGTGGCCAACCACGACCGCAAGGTCCGGTTGAGCTTCCTCGGCTGAGCCCTGGTGCGGCCGGTCACGGGGGCGACCCGTCCGGCCGGGCGGGAATGCGGCGGCGGAAGGCGGCCCGGGGTGTTCGCCGCGCCTCAGCGCGAGCCGTCGGACCCGCCGCCGGCCGGACCGATGCCGCTCTCGGCGTTCCCCGTGCCGCCGGCCGCCTCCTCCAGGCAGTCGAGCAGCTCGTCCACCAGGTGCCCGGGCAGGGTGCGGACGGCCGACCCCTCACTGAGATGGCCGGCGTACGCCAGGTCCGCGGCGCCGTGCGCGGTGGCCTGGACCAGCGCGGCCAGCCTGGCCGGGTCACCCGCGGGCAGGCAGCCCGCCCGCTGCGCCTCGGTGACGACCCGCAGCCATTCGCCCCGTACGGCCTCCGCCGCCGACCGCAGCTCGGGCGCGGCCCCGGCCCAGCGGCCGAAGACCAGCTTGAAGCGGGCCGGATGCGACAGCGCCCAGGACACGTAGGCGCGGGCGACCGCGTGCAGGGCCGCGCTCGGCCCTCGGCCCGGCGGGCGGCGGCCGCCATCCGGCGCGCCCGGTCGGACAGCTCGCGGGCGGCCACCGCCGACAGCAGGGCCTCCTTGTCGGCGAAGTGCTTGTAGGGGGCGTTGTGGGAAACCCCCGCCAGGCGGCCCACCTCCCGCAGGGTCACCGCCTCCGCGTCGCCGGCGTCCAGCAGCTGGGTGGCCGCCGCGACCAGGGCCTCCCGCGTATCGCCGCGCATGAAACCGATGGTAACGCGGTTGGCGCCGCCACCAGGGCGGCCCTTTGACGGCTGACGACGTCGCCCCGAAACGGCCTGCCGGACACGGTGGTTGAGAACGCGTGGGCGGGTGCGGAGTCCGGCAGCGTGCCCCCGTCGATCGGGTGCGGAGTCCGGCAGCGTGCCCCCGTCGATCGGGTGCGGAGTCCGGCGGTGGGAACGGTTGGATCGGGTGCGGAGTCCGGCGGCGTGCCCCCGTGGGCGGGCACCGGTCCGGCAGACGGGAGGGCACGGGCGGACCGGGCATCCGCCCGGTCAGCCGCCGCCCAGCACCCGATCCAGGTCGTAGCCGACCGGCTCCTCCAACTGCGCGTACGTACAGCTCTCCGGTGCCCGGTCGGGGCGCCACCGCCTGAACTGCGCGGTGTGCCGGAAACGGTCGCCCTGCATGTGGTCGTAGCCGACCTCCACCACCCGTTCGGGACGCAGCGGCACCCACGAAAGGTCCTTCCCCCCGGTCCACCGGCTCGGGCCGCCCGGCAGCCGCCCCCCTGCCTGCCCCTCCTCGCTGGCCCACTCCTGCCACGGGTGGCCCCGGGCCGACTCCATCCGCAACGGCTCCAGCTCCGCCCACAGCTCCCGGCGGCGGGCCATCGGGAAGGACGCGGCCACTCCGACGTGCTGGAGCCGGCCGGTCGCGTCGTGCAGCCCCAGCAGCAGCGAGCCGAGCACGGGACCGCTCTTGTGCTGCCGCATCCCGGCCACCACGCAGTCGGCGGTCCGCTCGTGCTTGACCTTCACCATGGCCCGCGCCCCCGGCCGGTACGGCAGGTCGGGAGGCTTGGCCACCACGCCGTCCAGGCCGGCGCCCTCGAACCGGGCGAACCACTCGCGGGCCAGCTCCAGGTCGTCGGTGACGGAGGTGAGGTGCACCGGCGGGGTGGAGCCGGCCAGCGCCTGCTCCAGCCGCTGCCGCCGCTCCGCCTGGGGGGCGTCCATCAGGGAGGAGTCGCCGAGGGCCAGCAGGTCGAAGGCGACGAAGGCGGCCGGCGTCTCCCCGGCCAGCCGGCGCACCCGGGAGGCGGCCGGGTGGATGCGTTCCAGCAGCGCCTCGAAGTCCAGCCGGCCCTCCCGCGCCACGACGATCTCGCCGTCCAGCACGCAGCGCCCGGGTACCCGCTCCCGCAGCGCCTCGACCACCTCGGGGAAGTAGCGGGTGAGCGTCCTTCCGGTGCGGCTGCCCAGCTCGACCTCGTCGCCGTCCCGGAAGACGATCGCCCGGAACCCGTCCCACTTCGGCTCGTACAGCATGCCGGGCGGCACCTCGGTCGCCGACTTCGCCAGCATCGGCGCCACGGGCGGCATCACGGGAAGGTCCATGCCCGGATTGTCCGTCCGGCCGCCGCGAGCCGCCCCCGGAACGCCGCCGCCGCCCCGCTGCCCGCCCCGCCCCCGCCCCCGGCGGCACGCCCGCGTGGCACCGGCCGCCCGGACACCGCTGCCGCCGCGCGCGGCCGGGGGATGCGGCCTAGCGTGAGGGGCATGGCACAGGCGCTGGAGCTGACGGTCGGGGAGCGGACGGTCCGCGTGACCCACCCCGACAAGGTCTACTTCCCGCAGCGCGGGTTCACCAAGGCCGACGTGGTGCGCTACTACGCCGCGGTCGGCGACGGCATCCTGCGCGTGCTGCGGGACCGGCCCACCACCCTGGAGCGGTACCCCGAAGGCGTCGAAGGGGAGTCGTTCTTCCAGAAGCGCGCCCCGAAGAACCTGCCCGACTGGATTCCCACCGGCCGGATCTTCTTCCCCAGCGGCCGGCACGCCGACGAGATCTGCCCCACCGAGCCGGCCGCCGTCGCCTGGGCGGCGAACCTGGGCTGCCTCACCTTCCACCCGTGGCCGGTGCGCCGGTTCGACACGGAGCACCCCGACGAACTGCGCATCGACCTCGACCCGCAGCCCGGCACCGGCTACGCGGACGCCGTCCGCGCCGCCCTGGAACTGCGCGAGGTCCTCGAAAGCCTCGGTCTGGCCGGGTGGCCGAAGACCTCCGGCGGCCGCGGCCTGCACGTCTTCGTGCCCATCGCCCCCGAATGGACGTTCACGCAGGTCCGCAGGTCCGCCATCGCGGTGGCCCGCGAACTGGAGCGGCGCGCCCCCGAGCGGATCACCACTGCCTGGTGGAAGGAGGAGCGGGGCGAGAAGATCTTCGTGGACTACAACCAGACCGCCCGCGACCGCACCATCGCCTGCGCCTACTCGGTCCGGCCCCGCCCGCATGCCCCCGTCTCCGCGCCCCTGACCTGGGACGAGGTGCCGGACGCGGTCCCGGAGGACTTCGACCTGGCCACCATGCCCGCCCGCTACGAGCGGGTCGGCGACCTGCACGCCGACATGGACCGGCACGCCTTCCGGCTGGACGCCGCCCTGGACCTGGCCGCCCGCGACGAGCGCGAGCACGGACTCGGCGACCTCCCCTACCCGCCCGACCACCCCAAGATGGAGGGCGAGCCGAAACGGGTCCAACCCAGCCGCGCCCGCAAGTAGCCGCCCCCCGGCGGGGCCGTACCGCGGGGGTGCGGGGCCTCCCCGCCGCTCGGACCGGGTCCGGGGCGCACCGGGCGGCACCCGCACCAGAGCGAGGGCACGGAGACGGGCCTTGGCGCGGGTGGCCGAATTCCTCACCCCCGTCGTGCCCCCGTCGGGTGCTTCGGCCGGGGGCGGGGGTTGAGGTCCTCCGGACGGCGGTTGCCCGCAGGACCGCCGCGGTGCGGTAGCCAGGGACTGCTGATCCCCGGATAACAAGGGCATTCATCCGGGCGGCCGGGCGCACCATGATCGGGTCATGGACGAAACGAATCCGCGGGGCAAGCTCGCCGTCGTCACGGGTGGCAGCGACGGCATCGGGCTCGGCCTGGCTCGCAGCCTCGCCCGGGCCGGCGTCGAGGTCATCATCCCGGTACGCAACGCGGCGAAGGGGCAGGCCGCGCTGGAGAGGATCGGGGGCAGGTCCTCCGTGCGGACGCTCGACCTCGCGTCGCTGGCCTCGGTCGCCGCATTGGCCGACCGCCTGAACGACGAGGGCCGGCCGATCGACATCCTCGTCAACAACGCCGCCGTCATGACGCCGCCGACCCGGCACACCACCGCCGACGGCTTCGAGCTGCAGTTCGGCACCAACTACCTGGGGCACTTCAGCCTGGTCGCCCGGATCCTGCCGTTGCTGATCGCCGGCCGCGCCCGGGTCACCACCCAGTCCGCCCTGGCCGCCGCGCTGGCCCGCCGGATGAACTGGGCGGACCTGCAGTTCGAGCACGGGTACAAGCCCTGGCCTGCCTACAGCCAGTCGAAGCTGGCGACGATGCTCTTCGGCCTGGAGCTGGACCGGCGCAGCCGCGCCAACGGCTGGGGCATCACCAGCAACGTCGCCCATCCCGGACTCACGCAGACCAACCTGCAGAAGGCGGGCCCGACCATGGGCGGCGCCAGGTCGCAGTTCGACGCGGCGTTCCGGCTCCTCGCCCCGCTCGGCTGGCCCGTCCAGAGGATCGAGGGCGGCCTGCGCCCCGCGCTCCACGCGGCGACCAGCCCCGCTGCCGAGGGCGGCCGCTTCTACGGCCCCCGCGGCCTGGGGCACCTCACCGGCGCCGCCGGCGAGGAGAGGGTCTACCGCTCCGCCCGAGCCCCCGAGGAGGCAGCCCGGCTGTGGGACGTCTCCTGCGAGCTGGCCGGCGTCACGTTCGCCTGACGGCGACCACGCGCGGGCACAGGACAGCGGCCGGGCGGCCCCACGAGTCCGAACCGTCGTCAGGACACCGCCTGGCGGAGCCGCTCCGCCGCCTCTCGGTACACGGCGACCGGCCCCGGCCCCGGCGCCCGCGGCTGTTACGTCGGACGGGACCCACGGGCCCTTCCCACACGTCAGCGGAGCTCCCGCCGAGCAGCCCCCGGCACGGGAACGCCCTCCGGCACGGGAACGCCCGCCGCCGCGAGGACGCCCGGCGCGTCGGGGCGCCCGCCCCTGTCCGCCCCGCCCGACCCCCGTACACTCCCGTCCGCCCCCGCCTGAACCCGCCCGACCCGAGGCAAGGATCGCCGCGATGGACCGAGCCCAACTGGCCGACTTCCTGCGCACCCGGCGCGAGGTGCTGCAGCCCGAGGACGTCGGTCTGCCCCGCGGCCCCAGGCGGCGTACCCGCGGTCTGCGCCGCGAGGAGGTCGCCGGGCTGTGCGGGATGTCCACGGACTACTACACGCGCATCGAGCAGCGGCGCGGCCCGACCCCCTCCGAGCCGATGCTCGCCGCCATCGCCCGCGGTCTGCGCCTGTCGCTGGACGAGCGCGACCACCTCTTCCGCATGGCCGGCCACAGCACGCCCGGCCGCAGCCCGCACACCGACCACGTCTCACCCGGCATGATGCGCGTCCTGGACCGGCTGCAGGACACCCCGGCCCAGGTCATAGGCTCCCTGGCCGAGACGCTGGTCCAGACCCGTCCGGCCGTCGCGCTGGTCGGCAACGAGACCGACTACACCGGCATGGACCGCAGCCTGGTCTACCGCTGGTTCACCCACCCCCACGCGCGCCGCATCTTCCCCGAGGCCGACCACCTGACCCACAGCCGGATCTTCACCTCGGAGATGCGCGCCGTCTACTCACGCCATGGCAGCGACTCCCGCGCCGGCCGGATCGTGGACACCCTCCTCCAGCAGAGCGAGGAGTTCGCCGCGCTGTGGGGCGCCCACGAGATCGGCATCCGCCGCGAGGACGACAGGAAACGCATCCAGCACCCCGAACTCGGCCTCCTGGAACTGCACTGCCAGGTC